>JBIOKD010000288.1:0-4283 GCA_044451485.1 Candidatus Eiseniibacteriota bacterium
ATCACGATGGTTCTCATGATCGATGATCATGAACCACTGGCGGGTGGCGCGGAAGATCACCGGCTCATGACAGCGCCAGCAGTGCGGATAGCTGTGGGTGAGCGTGCCGGCGGCGAGCAGCCGCCCGCGCTCGCGCAGCCATGCGATGATGTCGGCGTCGACCTCGAGCACGCTGCGTCCCACAAACGGCTCCGCGCCGGGCAGGAAGCGGCCCGCCTCGTCGACCGGGTTCAACACCCCGAGGCCCTCGCGCAGCCCGACCGCGAAGTCCTCCTTGCCGTGACCGGGGGCGGTGTGCACGAGACCGGTGCCGTCCTCCATGCTCACGAACGGGGTGCCGTCCACCACCCGCGAGTCGTTGCCCCAAGGTCCCTCGAAGATCAACCCCACCAGCTCGCGGCCGCTGAAACGGGCGATGGTGGTGACCGCGTTCCAGCCCACCGCCTGCCGCACCGCCTCGAGCCGTGGCTCGGCCACGAGCCAGCGACCCCCGCCGGCGTCCACCACGGCGTAGGTGGCGTCCGGATCCACCATCAGCCCGAGATTGGCCGGCAGCGTCCAGGGCGTGGTGGTCCAGGCCACCGCCGAGACCGGGGGACCGGAGGGGAGGGCGCCCAACCGGCCACCGGGATCGTGACGGAGGGTGAAGCGCACGTACACCGACGGCGCCGGGTCGTCCTGGTACTCGATCTCGGCCTCGGCGAGCGCGGTGCGGTCGGTCGGGCACCAGTGGATCGAGCGCATGCCGCGCTGGATGTAGCCGGCCTCGGCGAGCTGGGCGAAGGTGGCGATGATCTCCGCCTCGAAGCCGGGATCCATGGTGAGGTAGGGGTGATGCCAGTCGCCCCAGCCACCCAGACGCTCGAACTCGGCGCGCTGTTTGTCCACCCACTCGGCGGCGTACTCGCGACAACGCTTGCGCAACATCAGCCGGTCGGGATGCTGTTTCTTGTCGCGGAACTCCCGCCCGACCTGGATCTCGATCGGCATGCCGTGGTTGTCCCAGCCGGGCAGGTAGGGCGACTCGTAGCCCATGACCGAGGCGCAGCGGACCACCGCGTCCTTCCAGATCTTGTTGGACGCGGTTCCCATGTGGATGTGTCCATTCGAATACGGTGGCCCGTCGTGGAGCAGCAGCACCGGCCGGCCGCGTCGGGCAGCGCGCAGCTTCTCGTAGAGACCGCGCTCGGTCCACCACGCGATCCGCTCCGGCTCGCGCCGCGGCAGATCGCCCTTCATCGGAAAGCTGGTGATCGGCAGATTGAGCGTGTCGCGATATCCGGCCATGCGCTCCTCCCGGGTCGCGCCGGGGGCCGAAAACGGAACACCCCGGCGGTCGTCTGGACCGTCGGGGCGAACGATGTCGCGGTACCACCCGACTTCACGGCGACCCGCGCGCGGGTGCCGCCTCGATCGAGCGTGTCCCCACGCTCGCTGCCCACTTTCGGGGGGCGACCGTCCGCGTCTCGCCGGCCAGCGGGCCGGGTCGGGCGGCGGCTCGGGGGTGATCTTCCGCGCGGGCGTTGGCGCCGGGCTCGCACCGTCCCCGGCTCGCTGATGCGCGTCGCGCGCGTACTGTCCCCGTCATCGCCTTGCGATGCTGTCGGCCGGCACCGTGCCATGGGCGGCCGGCGGCGTCAAGCGCCGGTGCCGCGCGGCTCGGGCCGGTCCGGCGACGTCCGCGAAGAGCAGCGCGGCCTCGGCGCGGGTCAGCGGATCGCGTTCGAGACGCGCCAGCGAGCGCGGGTCGAGGACCGGGTCGAAGCCGAAGGTCCGGCGTTGAGCGGCGCGCAGCGATTCGGCGGGGACCGGGACCGGGGGCAGACGCCGGGCGAGATGCCGCGCGTGGGTGAGATCGTGCGCCACCTCCTTCCACGCCGGTGGCGTCTCCGGCTTCCCGAGATGGCGGTGGTCCACCACCCCCATTCTGCCGAGACACATCGAGGCCAGCGCCGGATCCCGGGTCAGGGTGTCACCGGTCGCGCCGGTGGCTCCGGCCAGCGCGCACCACCACTCGCCGCGCTCCAGCACCGCTCCGGGGCCGGGTCCTGGTCGCAACAGCCCCGCCGCCTCCGCCCAGACCAGATAGGAACGTGAGCGGGTGGTGTCGTCGCCACTGGAGGGGAGACGGGCTTCGACGAACGCGACCGGATCGACCGGCGCGGCCTTCTCCCAACGATCCTCGACCCGGTCCGGGACACGCACCTCGAAATGGAGGTGGGGCGAGGTCGCGCGACCGGTCATGCCGACCCGACCCACGATGCCGCCGAGCGACACCGTCTCCCCGCGTCCGACCCTCACGCTGCCCGCGGCGAGGTGGGCGTAGACGGTATAGAGGATGCGGCCATCCGGCTCGCGGTGCGCCAGCACCACGCGCACTCCGTATCCGTCCTCGGCGTGCTCGCCGGTGGCGATCACCACGCCCGAGCCGGCGGCCCGAACCGGATCACCGGCACGCCGATTGGAAAGATCGGCGCCATCGTGCACCCCCGGGGTCACGCCACGGGTCATCTGGAAGGCTGGCTCGCCCCCCGAGGCGGATCCCAGCCGCATCGGGTCGCCGATCGGATAGATCCACGCCGCCGCGAACGGCCAGCGCGACGCCAGCCGCTGGTCGACCGGCAGGAGGCCGCCGATCAACATCGGCGGCGCGAGCGCCAGCCAGACCCACATGCCCCGTGCGCCGGCGCGTGAGCCGAACGAGGAGCGTGACGGTCCGCCGGACCGGCTCAGCGCAGAAGCACCAGACGCGCGCCGCCGCGCTGCCCGTCGATACGCGCGAAGTACACGCCGGTCGCCCAGCCACGGGTGACCTCGGGGGACAGCGTGGTCACCCAGGTGCCACCCACGTGCGCGAGACGGGACTGCGCGATCCGACGTCCGGCCAGATCGTAGACGGTGACCTGCGTGCCCTCCGCGAGCGGCGGCCCCGCCCAGACCACCCGCACCGCCATGCCCGGCCGCGCCGGATCGGGCATCAACCCCAGCCACGATCGCGCCGGCGTGACGGCATCGGTCACCGCGGTCGGCGCGGCGGGCAGCCAGGCGTCGCGGTGACGCTCGGTCCACGCCGAGACGCCGCCGGGGTAGGAGAGATAGAGCACGCTCGCGATCGACGGATCGAGTGCCACCACCGCCGGACGGGCCGCGATCCCGTCACCGGGGAGCGTGACCTCGGTGCTGAGCACGTCCCAGCCCCGACCCTGTGGCGCGTGTCGATAGAGCACCTGCGGTGTGCCCGCGTTGGCGACCTCGTAAGCCAGATGCAAGCCGCCGTTCGGATCGACCGCGAGCGACAGGTTCTGCATCGGCTCGCCGCGACGGTCGAGCACCGTGTCGCGGATCGAGGGCGGGCCGGGCCACGGCTCGCGACGCTGGTAGTGGAGCTCGTTGAGACTGACGTTGGGGACCAGCCACACGGTGTGCAGGACACCCGCGGCGTCGACCTGTGCGCACAGACCCTGCTGCACGGAGAAGTCGTTCACGGTGAGACGATTGGGTGGTCCGACGCCGGAGTCTCCGCTGGCCCGGCAGAACCAGATCTTCACCGGGTTGACCGAACGCTCCGACCAGAGGATGAAGGCGGTGCCGTCCGCCTGCACCGTCATCCCGGGCGCGTCGGGGCGGTTGGAGGCGGTGGTCACCGCCGTGGGCACACCGTCCGGCTTGAGGAACCAGAAACGCATGTAGCGGACCTGGGGCACGCCGACCTCGGTGTAGAGCCATGCGATGTGGACGAAGCCGCGACCGTCCACCCCGATCGAGGGGTTCCGTGAGCTGCCGGGCAGCGAGGTGAGACGCGTCTCGGCCGACCACACCCCGTTGAGCTTGGTGCGGAACCAGAGCTGATTGGCACCGTCGCGGCTGTCGCTCCACACCACCGCCAGACCGCCGCGCGGGACCGCGGCGACCGCCGGGTCCACTGCCGAGCCGCCCGAGTGGCTCACCGCCTCGACCGGCTGCCACGTCCCGCCCTTGACCTCGGTGCGGAGACGGATCTCGGGCCGGCCGCCGCCGGACGCTTCGCTGCTCACCAGCACGACACTGCCGTCGGTGACCGGGGCCGCTCGTGGTCCCGGGCCGGTCTGGGCGCTCGCGGTCCCCACCACCCCGGGCAGCCCGCGCGGGGTCTGCCAGCCTCGGGCGCGCACCCGCGCCGTGAAGGTCAGCTGGCCCGCGCTCTCGCGGATGTTCTCGAGCGCGATGTTGGTCACCGCCCCGGAATTGGCTCGCAGGTCCGGCCAGGTGTCGTCGTCGACCCGGGTGCGGCCCTCGGGGCCCGG
>JBIOKD010000289.1:0-4265 GCA_044451485.1 Candidatus Eiseniibacteriota bacterium
CCGGGGGACCGCTGCCGGCGCTGTGGCCGCTCGGCGGGCTGGCGCTCTATCTGGGGCTCGCGCGCCGCGCTCGCGGCTGGCGCGAGCTGGCGCCCGGTTGGGGCGCGGCGATCGTGATCGGGCTCGCGCTGCCCTGGTACGGCGCCATGCTCGAGCTGCATCGCATCCCGTTCGCGTCCCGGCTTCCTTGGTTCCCCTACGCCGGACCACCGCACGGCCCATGGCTTCGGGCACCACTCGTGGCGGTCAGCCTGCTGCTCGCCGCCGCGTTCCCGTGGTGCGCGTTGCTGCCCGGCGCGCTCGCGCACGCCGACGCGTGGTGGCGAAGCCCGGCGCCGCGCCGCCCGACGCGTGGCGCGCACGCGACCGGACCGGCCAGTGAGACCGTGCCCGATCCCGGCATGGTGCTCACCGCGGTCGAGGAGCAGGTGCGTTTCGAGTCGCAGGCGCATCTGGTGATCGCCTGGCTGGTGTCGGCGGCGGCCACGCTGGCGCTGTATCCCCAGCCGCCGCTCAGCGCCGCGCTCCCGGCGCTGCCCGCCATCGCGCTGCTCACCGGCCGGCTGCTCGATCACGCGCTCGAGCGTCCGGAGCGGGTGCGATCGGGCATCGGCGGCGCCGCCAACACCCTGGCCCTGGTCGGCATCCCACTCGCGGTGGTGCTGGCGATGAGCGCCGGACGCGTTCCGTGGGCGGCGCAGCCGATCCGCCTGCTCGCGGCCGTCGCGTTGGTGGTCTCGGTGCTGCCGTTCCTGACGATGTTCGCGGGACGCCCGCGGGTGACGGCGCTGCTGTTCGCGCTGCCGGTCACGATCGGAACGCCGATCGTGACCGTGGTCCTGCTCCCCGCGCTCGAGGACGCCCTCGACACGCGGCGCGTGGCCGCGGCGATGGAGCGGTTGTCGCCGGTCGACGCCGCGGTGGTGCTGGTCGAGCCGCCGCCCTCGTCGTTGCGTCTCGACCTGTGGCGCAACCTGGTGGTGGCCGACACCCTCGCCGCCGAGCTGCCACGCGAGCGCGCCGCCGACGGCGCCACGTATCTGATGTTCCGCGCCACGCGCGAGCCCGAGGTGGCGCGCGCCGCGGGCGCGCCGCTCGAGATCCTGCTGCGCACACCGGGAATGGTGCTGGCGCGGGTTCGCGCCCGCTAGAGATCAGAACAGCGTCAGTTGTCGCGCGTGACGCGCCGGTGTCGCGTCCCAGCCGCGCTCGCGCAGGTGTGCGGCGAAGCGATCGGGTCCATGCAGCGTGTACACCTGCCGCGGCTTCACGCGCTCGACCAGCCGCACCAGCTCGTCAAAATCGGCGTGGTCGGAGAGCGGCAGCGCCACGTCACATCGCGGTCGCCAGCGCGGCGGGCCGATCGCCCAGCCCGACAGGAACGCGGTGCGCGGTCGTGGCACCCGCCGCCAGACACCGGCGCCACGATCCGGCGGCACGATCAGCACGCCACGCCCGTCGATCAGGCCCTCGAAACGCGCGCAGCGCTCGAAGGCGACACCGGCTTCGCGATACACCTCGAGCAGCGCGTGCGCCTCGTCGAGCAGCCACACGTCGTGCCCGCGTCCGCTCACCAGTCGCGCCACCTCCTGCGCTTTGCCGAGCGAGTAGGCGAGCAGGACCGGTGTGCCGCCGATGCGATGGGTCGCGGCGATGAACTCGTCGAGACGATCGAGCACCTCGGTCCGGCGCGGGAAGCGGTAGATCGGCTCGCCGAAGGTGCACTCCATCACCAGCACGTCGGCCGCGACCGGCGTGCAGGGCTCGGCGGTGGCCGACGGCTCGAGACGGAAATCGCCGGTATAGAGGATGCGGGTGCCGGCGCGTTCGAGTAGCACCATGGCCGAGCCCAGGATGTGACCGGCGGGCAGCAGTGTGACCCGAGCGCCGTCGTCCTCCCATGGCACCCCGAACTCGCGCACCTCGACCGCGCGCGCGTTCCAGCGTTTGAGCGCCAGCAGCCCGGTGCCCGGGCTCGTCACCCACTGCCGGTGACGGCCGACGTGGTCCGAGTGCGCGTGGCTCACGATCGCGCGTGGCTTGACGCGACGCGGATCGAGCCACAGATCGGTGCCGATCAGGTGGATCCCGTCGTCGAAGTCGAGCATCGCGCGACCATAGCGGCAAGCGGTCCTGGCCGCACGACCGGGGCCACTGCGATCAGCGGGTCTCGGGCATCGTTGCCGTGGAAGCATGGGTCGCGAAATATCGCGACTCACGATATGTCGCCGATCCTTGTCGTGGCTCGTTCGGCCACAACGGAGTGGCTATGGTGCATTCGGGCTTGAATCCCACGCGACAATTCACGATATTTCGCCAGCATTGGTCACCCGATAGCCCGATCTCACGAAATACCGCGAGAGGCGACCCATCCGCACCGTCCCGAGACTCTCACGCGCCGCTCTCGTGCCCGCGCTCGACCCCTTGGCCGGGGCGGCACTTGCAGCCTGCGACGGCGTACTCGCGCGTGTATGGCTCGCCGGCCCGGGCGACCTCTGCGCCGGTTGCCCACAGCGCGATCACTGCCCCGACCAGACCCGCTGCCTCCACCTGGTGGCGAGCGCCGGTCTGACCACTCGTCTCGACGGCCCCTTTCGGCGCTACCCGATCGGCTCGACCGAGGTCGGACGCGTGCCGATCACACGCCGGCCATTCCTGGCCGGTGGCGTGCATGGCGATCTCTCCGCCCGCGGTCTGGCCGATCCCACCTGGCTCGCCCACCACGAGGTGCATGGCTTCCTCGCGGTGCCGCTCGAGTACGGCGACGACGCGATCGGTGTGCTGGCGGTGTTCGCGCGCGCGGAGCCGGTGGCGCGCGACCTGGTGGCGCTCACCCACCTGGCCGCGCTCGGCGCGCTGGCGCTGGGCTCGCTGCGTGCCTTCCGCGAGCTGGCGTCCGAGCGCAACCGGGTGGCGGCGCGCGCCGCGCTCCGACACTCGGCGCCCGCCGAGCCCGGACCCGATCCACTGCGGCCGCTCGCCGAGTCCGAACGCGAGATCATCGAGCGCGTTCTGGCGCACACGAACGGGCGGGTGAGCGGGCCGCGTGGCGCCGCCGCGATCCTGCGCATGCGGCCGACCACGTTGTTCTCGCGTCTCAAGAAGCTGGGCATCGACCGCCGAGCCGCCGCGGGACGCGCATGACCCACGCGCTCCACGTCTGGACCAGTCATCATCACCCGGTGCCGCTGCCACCGGGTCACCGATTTCCGGTGGGCAAGCACGTCCCGCTGCTCGCACGCCTCCTCGCCGAGGATCTGGTCCGCCCCGGGCACGTGCACCTGGCCGAGCCCGCGCCGGTGGCCTGGCTCTCGCTCGCGCACGATCCGGCGTACGTGACCCGTGTGATCGCGGACGGGCTCGCACCCGCCGAGGAGCGCCGCTTCGGTCTGCCGTGGTCGCCCGAGCTCGCGGTCCGCGCCCGCGCCGCGGTGTGCGGCACGGTGCGCGCGTCGTTCGCGGCGCTCGAGCACGGCGTGGCCGGAAACCTGGCCGGGGGCAGCCACCACGCGTTTCGCGACCGCGCCGAGGCGTTCTGTCTATTCAACGACGTGGCGGTGGCGATCGCGGTGTTGCGCGCCCACGGTCTCGCGCGGCGGCCGTTCGTCGCCGACCTCGACGTGCATCAGGGCAACGGCACCGCCGGCATGTTCGCCGACGATCCGACGGTATTCACCTTCTCGATGCACGCCGGGTCGAACTACCCGCTGCGGAAGGAGCGCGGCTCGCTCGACGTGCCGCTCGCCGACCGCAGCAGCGACGCGGCGTACCTGGACGCGCTCGAGACGCACCTGCCGGCCGCGCTGGCCGGGCACGCGCCCGACATCGTCTTCTACCAGGCCGGTGTCGACGCGCTCGCCGGCGACCGTCTCGGCCGTCTCGCGCTCACCCACGCCGGTCTGGCGGCCCGCGACGCGCGTGTGTTCGCGTTATGCGAGATGCCACTGGTGCCGGTGGTGGTGACCCTCGGCGGCGGCTACAGCGATCCTCTCGACGCGAGCATCGAGGCGCACGTCGGCGTGTGGCGCGCGGCCCGCGCCGCGCGGGACCGCCGGCCGTTGTCGACCGGGCCGGCGATCGCGCACCTGGGGGACGCTCTGCCCACGGCGTGACCCGTCGCCGGCATCCGGGACCCGGCGTTCCGACCCGCCGAGCCGACGCCACACGCGCTGGCACGCGACGCGCTTTCCCTTCCGCCGTCTCCGCGCCCCCGCGGTGCACGAAGGGAGGTGAAGCGCATGAAGCAGGGTCGCATGACGCGTGCG
>JBIOKD010000290.1:0-4251 GCA_044451485.1 Candidatus Eiseniibacteriota bacterium
GGGTGGGCCGCTCGGAGCGCCGCTCAGATAGGTGACGCTGGAACACCGTCCCTCCGAGGGCGAGCCGAAGGGACCGTAGCACCCCAGGGCCGGGACGGGCAAAGCGACCGCGGAGCCGCCCGGCGGCGGGGGCCTTGCCGCGGACCGCCGGGCTCGGCTAACTTGCATCGGCTCAACACGCGACGCCATCCGACCGACCGGGGGCCCGATGTCACTCAAGGAGAAGGCGGAGATCATCGATGCCGATGGCATCCGCCGGATCATCACCCGCATCGCGCACGAGATCGTCGAGCGCAACAAGGGGGTCGACGACCTCGTTCTGGTCGGTATCCGGCGGCGCGGCGTGCCGCTCGCGCAGCGTCTGGCGCGCAAGATCGCCGAGTTCGAGGGCCGCGCACCCGCCGAGGGAACCCTCGACATCACGCTCTACCGCGACGACCTGTCGCTGGTCGCGCACCAACCGGTGATCGGCGCGACCGAGATCCCCGTCGACGTCAACGGCAAGGTGACCGTGCTGGTGGACGACGTGCTCTACACCGGCCGGACCGCGCGCGCGGCCATGGACGCGCTCATCGACCGCGGCCGCCCGCGCTCGATCCAGCTCGCGGTGGTGGTGGATCGCGGGCACCGCGAGCTGCCGATCCGCGCCGACTACGTGGGCAAGAACGTGCCGACCTCGCGCAAGGAAGTCATCGGGGTCAAGTTGCAGGAGATCGACGGCGTCGACTCGGTGGTGATCAAGGAAGACCTGGAGTGACGCGGCGCGCCCGGCGCGCGGCATGATCGATTGGACGGCCGTCGCCATCGCGACGGCCGTTCGCTGTTTGAGAGGGGCGGCGGTCGCGGGCTCGATGTTCCTTCGCCCAACGGTCGCGCAAACCAGACAAATCGCGAAGGATCTTCGCCTTGTGAACGAAGTAGCTAGCGGAAACTTCGCTTGTCTCGTCCGATCTCAGAAGTATCATCTTGAAGAGCCCCCCGACACCCACGACCACCGGAGGCGCGACCATGCTCGACGAAGTCGATCGTCGCATCCTGGAGATCCTGCAGATCGACGCGCGGATCTCGAACGCCGAACTCGCCCGCCGTGTCGGCATGGCCGCCTCGGCGGTGTTCGAGCGCGTCCGGCGTCTCGAGGAGCGCCGGGTGGTGCGGAGCTACGGAGCCCACCTCGATCCGCACGTGGTGGGACGTCCCCTGCTCGCCTACGTGCTGGTGCGAAGCGACGAGCGCACCGGCTCGGTGTCGACCGGGCAGGCGCTGGCGCGCGAGCCCGAGGTGCTCGAGGTCCATCACGTGGCCGGGCAGGACTCCTATCTCTGCAAGGTGCGTGTCGCCGACACCGAGGCGCTCGGACGTCTCCTGCGCGAGCGCTTCGGCGCCATCCCGTCGGTGGTGGCGACCCAGACCACGATCGCGCTCGACACGATCAAGGAGGGCTGGGTGCTGCCGCTCGAGGCACCCGTCGCGAAAGGGCCACGTCGTGTCTGACCGGCGCGGGCGCCGGCACGCGTGGCGGGTCGGGCTGGCGTTCTTCTCGATCTACGTGGTCTGGGGTTCGACGTTCCTGGTGATCCGGACCGCTCTCGAGCACCTGCCGCCGCTGTTCCTGTGCGGCGCGCGTCTGTTGGTCGCGGGCGTGGTGCTGGCGGCGCTGGCGTGGCGCGCGCGCGCGCCGTGGCCGCGTGGCATCGAGTGGCGCAACGCCGCGCTGGTCGGTCTGCTGCTGCCGGCGATCGGCAACGGCTCGGTGACGATCGCCGAGACCCACGTCGCCTCCGGTCTCGTGGCCCTGCTGGTGGCCAGCATTCCCATGTGGATGGCGTTGTTCGCGGCGCTGGGTCCGCACCCGATCCCGCTGCGCCCGCGGGTGGTGGCGGGGCTCGTCACCGGTCTCGTCGGGATCGCGCTGCTGGTGGGGCCGGGGCATCTGGCCGGCGCGCGTGGCGGGATCGGGTGGACGCTGGTGCCGATCGTGGGGTCGATCTCGTGGGCGTGGGGATCGCTGTGGTCGGGGCGGGTCCGCATGCCGGCGTCGCCGCTGGTTTCGACCGCGGTGGGCATGACCGCCGGTGGCTTGGTGCTGTTGGGTGCGAGTGTGGCCGGCGGCGAGTGGAGGCGGCTCGGTCCGGCGGCGTTCTCACCGGCGTCACTCGTGGCACTCGCGTACCTGTCGCTGTTCGGCTCGGTGATCGCGTTCACCGCGTATCTCTGGCTGCTGCGGAACGTGCCCCCGACACGGGTGTCCACCTACGCGTTCGTGAACCCGGTGGTGGCGGTGACGCTCGGGGCGCTGCTGGCCGGGGAGTCATTCGACGGTCGCGTCGCGATCGCGGCGACGCTGGTGGTCGCGGCCGTGGCACTGATCGTCACCACCCAGGCGCCTGCCCGGGTGGTCTCGACCGCGCGTGCGTCGGCGGACGCCGAGCCGGGGATGGCCGAGCCGGCCGCCTGAACCTGGCCCGCCGACGATGCATTTTCGGCCGATCCACGCGCCCATTTGCCGAAGGGCCACCACCGTCGGGTGAACGGCGCCCCGCGACTCGTGCCGGGCCGTGCGATTGTCGCACGCGAGCGATGATTCCAGGTTCCGCCGGGCATGGCGAGCGTGCTAGCGTTGTGTACCGGCGTCGCCGCTGCCCGTGAACGGGCCGGGTCGCGCCGTTGGGGGAGGGGTCCCAGACGCCCATCGGGCCGGGTGACCGGCCGCATCCTTCGCCATGAGACCGGCGCCCTGCGACATCCGGGCGGCCGGGTCCCGCCACCGCCGAGAGGACGACACCCCATGCGCTTCGCCTTGCGTTCCCTTGCGATCCTCGCTGCTCTCTCGCTGTCGCTCGCGATCGCCGGCGCCGCGCTCGCGGCCAACGTCATCGCGCCGCAGACCCCGTCCACCTGCATCGATCTCGCGCATCCGTGCGTGACCGTGCCGGTCACTCTGCAGCGCGACGACGCGGTGGGCATTCTGGCCTACAGCGTGACCTTCACCCTGAGCCCCGAGCTCACGTTGTGCGGCGTGGGCTCACCGATCACCTCCGCCGGCTTCCTCGCCAACCCGGATTTCCACGTGATCGATCACGGCGACGGCTCGTACACCGTGGACGAGACCACACTCGGTCTTCCGTGTGGCGCGACCGGGGGTGGCACGCTGTTCAACGTCCAGGTGCAGAGCGCGTCCGCCACCGCGACCGGTGTGCTGACCGTGACCACGGTGATCCTCCGGGACTGCGACAACAACGACGTGCCGGTCGTGGCCGGACCGGCGGTGAACGTGAGCATCGACCAGCAGGCGCCGGTGGCGGTCACCCTCACCGCGACCCGGAAGACCACGGCCAACACCGCCAGCCCCGCCGGCACCACCGACATCCTGGTGAGCTGGACCGGGCAGGAGCCCGGCAGCTCGGTGGCGGTCTACCGCAAGGGCTTCGGCGGCTATCCGTTCTACGACGACAACGGCGGCGTGACGCCGACCGCGCCGGCCGATCCGGCCGCGGCGGTGGCCGCGGGCTGGCAGCTCACCACGGTCGCCACGTCCGGAGATGCCGACCGCGTGGCCGGTCGTGACTTCTGGTACTACGTCGCGTTCGTCACCGACGCGTGTGGCAATCGGTCGGTGGTCTCGAACCTGACACCCGGCACCCTCAACTACGAGCTCGGCGACGTGAGCGACGGCGTCACCGACTGCAGTGGCGACAATCTCGTCAACACCAGCGACGTCAGCCTGCTCGGCGCGCACTACGGCGCCGCCGTCACCGCTCTGTCGCCGTTCGCGTGTCTGGACGTGGGCCCCACCACCGACCACAGCGTGAACGGCCGCCCGCTCACCGATCACGCGGTCCAGTTCGAGGACCTGGTCATGTTCGCGATCGGGTACGGGCAGGTGTCCGCGCCGCAGCGTGCCGGGCAGGCGGGTCTGGTCGCGGCCGCCGCGGACCGCATCGGTCTTGGCGCGGTGCCCCGCGGGATGACCGGAGGCACGATCGACGTGCCCCTGGTGTTCGACGGCACGGGTGCGATCCAGGCGGTGAGCGTCGAGCTGGGCTGGGATCACGAGGTGCTCGAGTTCAGCGGTGTCGTGGCCGGGGACCTGCTCGGGCTCCAGGCCGATCCGTCACTGGCGCTGAGCAGCCACCCCGGCGACGTGGACGTGGCGCTGCTCGGCCAGGGCGCGACGCTTTCGGGCAGCGGCACGCTGGCGGTGGCGCGCTTCCGGGTGAAGACCGGCGGCGATCCGGCGCTCGTCATCACACA
>JBIOKD010000291.1:0-4247 GCA_044451485.1 Candidatus Eiseniibacteriota bacterium
GCACGAACCACACTGGTGGCGGTGGCATCCGAGCCGGCTGCCTACGCGATCATGGACGTGCTCACGCCCGGACCGGTCCTGGTGATCGACAACTTCTCATTCGGCAACGTGCCCACGCCGGTCTCCAATCGCTCGTGGGGAACGCTCAAACTGCTCTATCGCTGATATGGAGTGACCGCTCCCGCGTGGCCGCACCGCGCCACGGGGGGGGCGAACGTCGTGCGCGGGCGGAGAGCGGCCAGACTCGGTGCTAGAATCGGCGCCTACGCCACGGCCACACAGTGCTCCGGGGCACGTGAAGGGGAGATCACCCATGACCACCCTGCCGACCACACGTATCCGCTGGGACGACTTGCCGCGCGAGCGGCTCAACGACAAGCTCGAGCGCCGCTATATCAGCGGCGAGCATGTCACCCTCGCGCAGTTCCATCTCGCCAAGGGCTGTCTCGTTCGCACCCACGCGCATCCGAACGAGCAGCTCTCGTACGTACTGTCCGGTTGCATGCGATTCCGGGTCGGCGCCGAGGGCAAGGAGGTCGTGGAGGTGCGCGGCGGCGAGGTGCTGTTGATCCCGCCCGGATTGCCACATTCGGCCGAGGCGCTGGAGGATTCGATCGTCGCGGACTCGTTCAGCCCTGTGCGTACCGACTGGATCGAGAAACGCGACGCGTATCTCCGGAGCTAGCTCGTGGATCTCGGTCTCTCGGGCAAGGTGGCGCTCGTTGGAGCTTCGAGCAAGGGTCTCGGCCGGGCGATCGCTGAAGCGCTCGCGGTCGAAGGCGCCTCAGTGATGCTCTGCGCCCGCAACCCGGAAGTCTTGAACGCCACACGAGACGCGATCACCCGGAACGCGACTGCGCCGGTCCATGCGGTCGCGGCGGATCTCTCGAGCGCAACCGGGATCGAGCACATCGTGCGCTCGACGCTCGAGCGCTTCGGCCGCGTGGACGTGCTGGTCACAAACAACGGCGGTCCACCGGTCGGACCACTCGAAGCCCACGATTGGCGCGCCTGGCAGAGCGCCGTCGACCTGACGCTCCGGAGCGCGGTGGAGCTCACTCGCGCCGTACTGCCCGGGATGCGCGAGCGCCGCTGGGGCCGCGTGATCCACGTCACGTCGCTCACGGTGAAGCAGCCGATCGACGGACTCATGCTGTCCACGTCGATCCGTGCCGCCCTGACCGGTTTTTCCCGCACGCTCGCCAACGAGG
Organism: Candidatus Eiseniibacteriota bacterium; assembly: GCA_044451485.1. Classification (GTDB taxonomy): domain Bacteria; phylum Eisenbacteria; class RBG-16-71-46; order RBG-16-71-46; family RBG-16-71-46; genus JBIOKD01. Next base: position 1,212 of record JBIOKD010000291.1, read on the forward strand.
TCGCGCCCCACGGCATCACGGTCAATACGATCCTGCCGGGGTACATGAGAACCGAGCGCGTGGCGGAGCTGAATCAGGCGATCGCCGCGCGCGAGGGTGTGTCGGCGCGCGACGTCGAGCTGCGCGTCATCGGACAGATTCCGATGCGCCGCATCGGCGACCCGGGCGAGCTGGCCGCGCTCGCCGCATTCCTTGCCTCGGAACGCGCGTCGTACATCACCGGCCAGTCGATCGTCGCGGATGGCGGGTGGGTGCGCGGGCTCATGTAACCGTTCCGACACCACCGAGCGGGGAGAGGGCCCGCGACGGGAGGAGACGCGAGCGGAGAGCGGCCAGGCTCAGTGCTAGAATGGGCGGCGTCGATCCAGCCCGCCGGAGGCTCCATGCGCATCCACACCCCGTTCATCCTCCTCGCCGCGGCGGCGCTCGCCGCCTCGCCGCTCCACGCGGCGCCCATATGGCAGCTCACCACCGCCGACGCGTCGTATCGGGCCGGCATATACGGCTCGATGCGGCTGGATGCCGCCGGTGAACCGCACATGAGCAGCTGGGCGTACACCGGTCTTCGCCACACATGGCACGACGCCGGTGGTTGGCACGGCGAGACGGTGCCCACCTACGCGCTCGCGAGCGCCGCCCCCCGGGCACGCAACGCCGATCGGGGGCGCGGAGCGAATCCCGCCCACACCGAGCTGCTGGTGTGGCTGCTCAGCTCGATCGCGATCGATCCGGCGGGCGAGCCGCACATCGCGTGGACGTACACCAACGATGTCTCGGTCACCGGTCCGACCTACACCGCGATCAACTACTGCTCACGCACGAATGGTGGGTGGACCAGCGAGGCCGCGGGGCCCGAGCACGGCGAGGCGCCGTCGCTCGACATCGATGCGTCGGGCAGGCCTTTCATCGCCTACGCCACGGCCACACTCAACTACACATACACCGTCGGGATCCACTGCGTATCGCGCGACGCCGGTCCCTGGACGGTGACCGTGGTCGACTCGCCCGCGTACCATCCCTCGCTGCGTGTCGATCCGGCGGGCGTGCCCCACGTGGCGTACGACGGCCCGAACGGCATCCGATACGCGACCCTCGACCCGTCCGGCTGGACCCACGAGTCGGTCGCCCTCTTGGGGTCCTCGCCCTCGCTGGCGTTCACGAGCACCGGCGAGCCCCGGATCGCCTACAGTGACGGGTCCAACCACATGGCTTACGCCGAGCGCATCCAAGGCGTGTGGATCACGTCGGTCGCCGATAGCACATCGGGCATGGACGTCGAGCCGTCGCTGGCGCTCAGCCCCGCCGGCGAGCCACGCATCGCGTACGAGAGTCAGGGCGCGTTCCGGCCGTGGTTCGCCTGGCGCGACGGTGGCACATGGACCACCGGTGCGGTCGATCCGGTGCACGATGGATACTATGAGCAAATTGGCGTGGATGCGCTCGGGCGGGTGTTCGTGGCGTACGCGGACTACTCCCTCCAGCAGATGCGCTGGGCCGAGGGCAGCCAGCCGACCGACGTGCCGGAGACTCCGGGGGCCGGTGCGCTCTCGATCACCGGCCCGAGCCCGGTCCGCGCCGGTGAGCCGCTCCGGCTCCGGATCGCTCTCGACACCGGACGTCCGGTTTCGTTCGAGGTCTTCGACCTCGGCGGCCGCCGGCTCGCCGTCCGTGGGGCCGAGACGCTTCCGGCCGGCCACAGCGACGTGACCTGGTCGCCGCGGATCAGCAAACCGGGTGTGTACCTGGTCCGCGCGCGCGACACCGGGGGCCCGCTCGGGACCCTGCGCGTGGTCGTGCTGCGCTGAACGTCGTCGATGCCGGTCCCGATCACGATCAACCGCGCGCCCGTGCTCACCCTGTGGGCCGCGGTCGTGGCGGAGCGTCTCGGCCACGATCGTGACGCCGCGCTGACGCTCGGCCGCGCCGTCGCCGGTCTCAACGCGCAGACCAAGGCGCGGCGGCTGGGGATCGCGCGGCCGGACCCCGCTGCGGCCGCCGAACGCGGGCGGGTGCGGGCGGCGGCCGGTGCCACGCACGTCGAGCTGCTCGGCCGGCACGTGCCGGTGGTGAAGACCGCAGATGGGCTGCGCGCGGCGACCGACGGCAGACCCGCGGCGCCCGAGTCGGTCGAGCGCTATCTCGAGTCGAAGTTCGGCGAGCACCTCGCCGCCGCGCGCGCCGCGATGACCGCGCTCGCCCGGGCGATCCCGAAGTCCGAATTGGAGGAGCGCGCGTTCGCGCTCTACGAGGCGTTCCGTCCCGCGGCTCCCGAAGGCAAGCGTGGCTGGGGCGCCAAGGGCGTGCTCGATCTCGCGCGGCTCGCGAGGCTGGCGAAGGAGCCCTGAGCCGGAACCCGGCGCAAGAGCGCGCGCCGCTACCCCGCCGCGCCCGGATCGAGACGACGTGGATCGGCGCCCGACAGCTCCGTTCCGAGCCCGCTGTGCCAGGTGCCACGCCACGCCCAGCCCACGATCAGGGCGGTGCGCACGATGCAGGTCACGGTGATCACCCAGGCGATCCCCAGCACACCCGAGTGGGTCATCGCCGGCACCACGAACGCGAGCGGGATGCGGATGAGCGAGATGACCGTGTAGATCGCCGACAGGGTGCGCGTGTGACCGGAGCCCATCACCGATTCGGCGGTGACCACCTCGAGCCCGGTGGCCACGAAACAGATCACCAGCACACGCAGATAGGGCACACCGAGACGATGCACCTCGGGATCACGCGTGAACAGGGTGATGAACCCGTCGGCGAACACACCGATGAGCAGGGTGAGCAGCGCCCCGATCCACAGCACCCAGACCGTGCCGGTGCGCAGGGTCGCGACCGCACGATCGGGGCGTCGCGCGCCGAGGTTTTGGCCCACCAGTGCCGCGCCGGCGATGCCGATCGAGACCGACATCATGAACAGCAGCGCCTCGATCCGGTTGGCGATCCCGACGATCGCCATCGAGGCCGCGCCGTAAGCCGACGCGGCGCGCGCGAAGGCGATGTACACGACCGAGAACAGACTGCCGATCAACGCCGCCGGCA
>JBIOKD010000292.1:0-4233 GCA_044451485.1 Candidatus Eiseniibacteriota bacterium
CGGACGTCTCGGAGGTGGCCGAGCGGCTGATGGCGCGATTCTGGCCGGGTCCGCTGTCGCTCATCTTCCACGCCTCGCCGGTGGTGCCGGACCGGGTGCGTGGCGCGGGTGACACGGTGGCGCTGCGCGTGCCGCGTGACACGCTGTGCGAGCGCATGCTCGAACGGATCGGCGGTCCGGTGGTGTCGAGCAGCGCGAACCTCACCGGTCAGCCGCCGGCCGAGACCGCCGAGGAGGTGGCGCGGATCTTCGGCAATCAGCTCGACCTGGTCGTCGACGGCGGCCCGCGGAGCGGTCACACCCCGTCGACGCTGGTCGACGTGAGCGGGCCGAAGCCGCGTCTCCTGCGTCGGGGCGCACTCGACGTGCGTGGTGAAATGGGTGATTTCGTGGACGAGACGGGGCATCGGTGAACGATCGGAGTCGCATCCGCCATGCATGAGAAGAACGTTCACGTCATCGGACTGAATGGCGAAGTATATTCGCGTCATTCCCGATTCGAGCGATTGACGCACGTCACGCATCCGCCTATGCTTTTCAGGTCATGACCGCACCGGAATCGCACTATCGGGTGCTGTTCGTGTGCACCGGGAACACCTGCCGCAGTCCGATGGCGGCGGTCGCGCTGCGTCACGCGCTCGGTCCCGACGCCGAGCGTGTGGAGGTGGCGTCCGCCGGCACCGCGGCGTGGGAGGGACAACCCGCCACCGGGCCGAGCATCGAGATCGCCGAGATGAACGGCGCCGACCTGCGCGGTCACCGGTCCCAGCGGGTGAGCCCGGAGCTGGTGCGTTCGGCTGATCTGGTGCTGGTCATGGAGCGCGCGCATCTGGCGGCCGTCCGTTCGCTGGGCGCGGACCCGACGCGCTCGCACGTGTTGAGCGAATGGCCCGCACCGGGTGTCCCGGAATTGCCCGTATCCGATCCGTTCGGGGCCTCGCGTGAGGCCTATGAGGAGTGTTGGCGCCGCATCACACACCATGTCGAGCGCGTGGTGCCGCACATTCGAGAAGCGTCACGCGCCCGTTCCGCCTGACGAGGCGTTTCCACCAGCGAGGTGCACGATGGCGATCAGCAAGGTCGAGAAGATCTGGATGAGCGGGAAGTGGGTGGCGTGGGACGACGCCAAGATCCACGTCCTCTCACACGTGGCGCACTACGCGTCGAGCGTGTTCGAGGGTATCCGGGCGTACGCCACCAAGGGTGGCGTGGCGGTGTTCCGGCTCGAGGACCACATCGATCGTCTCATGGGGTCGGCCAAGATCTACCGCATGGAGCTGCCGTTCACACGCGAGCAGATCCGTCAGGCCTGCATCGACGTGGTGGCGGTGAACGACCTGAAGGACTGCTATCTGCGACCGCTCATCTATCGTGGCTACGAGAATCTCGGCGTCAATCCATTCGGATCGCCGGTCGAGGTCACGGTGGCGGCGTTCCCGTGGGGCCAGTACCTGGGCCCCGACGCGCTGGCGAAGGGCGTGGCGGTGAAGGTCAGCAGCTGGACCCGCTTCGCGCCCAACACCCTCCCGGCGATGGCGAAGGCGTCCGCGAACTACATGAACTCGCAGCTCATCAAGATGGAGGCCCTGGTGGACGGGTACAGCGAGGGCATCGCGCTCGACACCCAGGGATTCGTCAGCGAGGGGAGCGGTCAGAACCTGTTCCTGGTCATGAAGGGCGAGCTGGTGACTCCACCGCTGACCAGCAGCATCCTGGCCGGCATCACCCGCGACACCGTGCTCACGATCGCCAAGGATCTCGGCATCCCGGCCCGCGAGGCGGTGATCCCGCGCGAGATGCTGTACCTCGCCGACGAGGCGTTCTTCACCGGCACCGCGGTCGAGGTCTCGCCGATCACCTCGGTGGATCGCATCACCGTCGGCTCCGGCGAGCGGGGACCGGTCACCAAGCGTCTCCAGGACGCCTACTTCGGCATGCTGCGTGGCGAGCTGCCCGACACCTACGGCTGGCTGACGCCGGTCCCGCAGGCGGCGGCGGCGCGCGCGCGCTGACCGCCCCGGGCGTCAAGCCGCGTTGCGCGTCGCGATCGGCACCGACCACGCCGGCTTCGTGCTCAAACAGCGCCTGGTGCGCGAGCTCCAGACGCTGGGGCACGAGGTGCTCGACCTTGGCACCCACGCCGCCGAGCCGCCGGTGGACTACCCGGACTTCGTGATTCCGGCCGCCGAGGCGGTGGCGCGTGGCGACGCCGACCGTGGCATCGTGCTCGGTGGGAGCGGGATCGGGGAGAGCATCGCCGCCAACAAGGTGGCCGGGATCCGCGCCTCGGTGGTGACCAGCGACGAGACCGCGCGGCTCACGCGGCTCCACAACGACTCCAACGTCCTGGCCCTGGGTGGCCGCACCAATCCCGACCACGAGGACGTGGTACGGTGGATGCGGGTGTGGCTCACCACCCCCTTCGAGGGCGGTCGTCACGTGCCGCGTCTCGACAAGATCCGCCGCTACGAGCAGACCCACATCGTCCCCGGACGGACCCCATGAGCGCGCTCCGTGATCAGGACCCCTCGATCTTCGACGCCATCTCCCACGAACTAGAGCGTCAGCTCGGGACGCTGGAGCTGATCGCGTCCGAGAATTTCGCCAGTCCGGCGGTGCTCGAGGCAGCCGGCTCGGTGATGACCAACAAGTACGCGGAGGGTCTGCCACGCAAGCGCTATTACGGCGGCTGCGAGTTCGTGGACGTCGCCGAGGAGCTGGCGATCGAGCGCGTGAAGCGGCTGTTCGCCGCCGAGCACGCCAACGTGCAGGCGCACTCGGGTGCATCGGCGAACCTGGCCGCCTATCTCGCGGTCGCGCGACCGGGGGACACGCTGCTCGGGATGAGTCTCGCGCACGGCGGGCATCTCACCCACGGTCACGCGGTGTCGGTGTCGGGACAGTTGTTCAAGGCGGTGCAGTATGGGGTCCGGCCGGAGACCGGTCTCATCGACTACGACGCCGTGGAGCGGCTGGCGCGCGAGCACAAGCCGCGCATCATCGTCGCCGGCGCCAGCGCCTATCCACGGGTGATCGACTTCCCGCGCTTCGCCGCCATCGCCGCCGAGGTCGGGGCGTCGTTCATCGTCGACATGGCGCACATCGCCGGTCTGGTGGCGGCGGACCTCCACCCGAGCCCGGTGCCGCACGCCGATCTCGTCACCTCGACCACGCACAAGACGCTGCGTGGTCCACGTGGCGGCTTCGTGCTGGCCCGCAAGACCTGGGCGGAGAAGCTCGACAAGTCGGTGTTCCCGGGGCTGCAGGGGGGCCCGCTCATGCACATCATCGCCGCCAAGGCGGTGTGCTTCGGCGAGGCGCTCACCGACGCGTTCCGCGCCTACCAGGGCCGGGTGGTGGAGAACGCGCGCGTGTTGGCCGCCACGCTGGTCGAGACCGGCTTCGATCTGGTCTCGGGTGGCACCGACAACCACCTCATGCTGGTCGATCTGCGTCGGCGCGGTCTCACCGGCAAGGTGGCCGAGGAGGCCCTGCACCGCTCGCTGATCACGGTGAACAAGAACGCGGTGCCCGACGATCCGCAGAAGCCGTGGGTGACGAGCGGCATCCGGATCGGCACCCCGGCGCTCACCACGCGTGGCTTCGGTCCGGCCGAGATGCGTCGCATCGGGGGCTGGATCGCGCGGGTGCTGGAGCGTCCCGAGGACGCAGCCCACGCCGCCGAGGTGGCGCGCGAGGTGCGCGAGATGGCGGGCCGCTTCCCGCTGTTCGCGTGGGAGCCGGCGCTGCGGTAGACACAAGCTTGTGCACGTGACGCGGGAAGCGTCGCGGGTCGGGGTCCGGTGTAGAGTGTGCCGGAGGTGAACTCCCGAACCCTGAACGCGGATAGAGCCCGTGACGTTGACACACGGTGATCGGCTGGGATCCTACGAGATCCTGTCGCGTCTGGGCTCCGGTGCAATGGGCGAGGTCTGGAGGGCGCTCGATACACGTCTCGGCCGCGAGGTAGCGCTCAAGGTGCTGCCCGAAGCGTTTGCGCGTGATGCCGAGCGCTCGGCACGGTTCGAACGCGAGGCGCGCTCGATCGCGGGTCTCAATCACCCGAACATCGTGGTCCTCTACTCGGTGGAGGAGGAGGCCGGCGTCCGCTTCCTGACGATGGAGCTGGTCGAGGGTGAGAGGATCGATCAGTTGGTCACACCGGGCGGGTTGGCGGCCGCGCGTGTGCTCGATCTCGGCATCGAGCTGGCCGACGCGCTTGCGGTCGCGCAC
>JBIOKD010000293.1:0-4225 GCA_044451485.1 Candidatus Eiseniibacteriota bacterium
GAACACGTTGCTCGTCCCGAGCTTGTGTGCAGCGGCGGGATGGTGAACCGCACGAGCCACTTCGACGACGTCGGCGCGAGCGGTGGTAACCATCGATGCCGCCACTCCCGCGAGAAGGAGCAGCGCCATCGGGAACATCATGCTGCGACGAAACTGCATCTGCGCACCTCCGTTTCCTCCGGACATGGGGTCGTCCAGAGGGCTGTGTGCCTGGCAGACGATGAGCGAGGTGACGCTCTGCGACGGGCGCACGCGTGATCACGTCGATGAGTCGAGCGTGAGTAACCGGCGTCCGAACGACAGTGCACGACAACGGTGAGCGGTGACCCCCCCTTTCTGGATGTCGGGCACAGGATCCAAACCCTGGGGTGGTTCGGACGACCCGTTGTTCGGGTGTCGGTATGAAGATGGATGGGGACGGGACCAACGAAGCGCGACTCGCGCTTGACTAAGATTTAAAGGCACTTGGGGGCCTGAATTCAACCGGTATCTGCAATTGCGACCGCGAGATAGCGTGGGCGATCCGACCCGCAGGACAGTCGTTCCATGGATCGACCCGCGTTGGGACGTGGGTTCCGGATGGGAGTGGAAAGAAGCTTGATAGCCCCGGCACGGGATCAAACGATTGCCCGCCAACGCCCAAGAGGGGTGCGAGGCGCTCAGACCGCCAGCATGTCCGGTGCGTCGGGCGCTTCGGGGGGCGACAGGCCCACGCTCGCCGGCTCGGCGGCGGCGCGCTCCACCACGACCTCGGGATGGGTGTCGCCGGGCTGGCCCCATGGCCAGGAGAAGCGCGCCGCCCGACTCTGCGGGGCGGAGCGCTGCCAGCTCCTCGGCTTGGCCTCGCCCTCCAGCGCCTCCCCGAAGTCGGGGTCCACCGCCTCGGCGGCCGCCCACCCCACGCCGTCCGCGCCGGGGGTGGCCGAGACCCGCGGCGGCGTCAGGTGTGCGGCGATGCGCGCGCCGAGCCAGCGCACCACACGCGGGCGAAGATCACCGAGCACGTTGAAGCAGTCGTGCGCGCCACGCGGGTAGTAGACCAGCTCCCGCTCGCAGCGTGCGCCGCGATAGATCCGCCACGCCTCCTCGCCCGGGGTGATGAGATCGTGACCGCCGCCGGACACCAGCAGCGGGCAACGCACCCGTTCGAGGACGTGGGCAAGGGTGATCCGCTCGATCGAGCGTCCCATCTCCTGCTCGTTCATCCCGTACAACGCCGCCAGCTCGCGACGCATGCTGGCCAGCGTCACGTTCCAATAGATGTCGGCGGAATAGGGCGGGCTGACACACGCCACCGCGCGAACCCGGCGGTCGTGCGCCGCCATCCGGATCGCCATGTAGCCACCGAGACTCATGCCCAGGAAGCCGACCGCGGCCGGATCGAGCGATGGCCGGCGCTCGATCTCATCCAGGATCGCGGTGCCGACCGGGCGCGGCTCGGCCACCATCGAGAGCCTGTGGAAGGTCTGCCCCATCCCCGGTCCGTCGAACGCCAGGGTCGCGATGCCGCGCTCGAGGAGGGCCTCGCTCCACCAATGGAGCTCCTCCTTGACCGCATTCGTGCCGTTGATCATCACCACCACCGGCGCCGGGCGCACACCGGGGGGCAGACGGAGATAGCCGCGCATCGGCTGGCGGCGGAACATGACCTCGAACGGCTCCGCCGGCGGATCGAGCAGTGGCGCGGCGGAGGCATAACTGCGCACACACGACTCGTGCAGAGCCCGTTTGCGGGCGATGTCGAGGAACATGACGTACTGGGCGAAATTGTAGGCCGCCGAGGCCTCGACGAAGCGCTCCGCGGCCTCGCTCCTCCGACCGCCGGCGAGCGCCTCCGCGCCGCGCTGCTCGTTCGCGTGGCCAAGGCGTTCCCACTCGTCCACCCACGAGCCGAGACTGCCGATCCGGCCGAGCACCCGATCGAGGTCGGCACGCGCCACGCCGAAGTTGGTGAACTGGAGCTTGGCCCACTCGGGCATCTGCTGGGCGACCCCAAGACGCAGGCTCAGCCTCACGAACCCGGGCCGCAGCAGCTGGCTGCGGAGCAGGTGCGGGGCGAGGAACTCGAGCCGTCCGCCTTTGATGTGGGCCATCGGGGGTCCTCGGTGGGCACGCCGCGCGGTCCGATCGGGCCGAGGGGCGGCTCCAATCGATCGGATGAGCATTGCCCATGCCACGTTGCAGGCCCATCCGGTCGATGATTCAGGTCAATTTGGCGGTTCTTCGGGCCCCCGGTCCCGCCTGGACGGGATGGTCGCGCTCGGGTTGGGGCACCCCGCCATCGGCTCTGGGTGCGACCACGCAACTCACGGTTCGCCGGTGGCGACCGCCTCCTGGTAGCGCGCCCGCAGCCGGTCGGCGACCGCGCGTCCCGCGACCTCGGTATCTACGACCCGGCCGACGCTGACGATCCCCTGCACCGAATTGGTCAGGATCACCTCTTCGGCGCCACGCATCTGCACGGCAGGGATCGGCCCCGTCGCCACCTCGACACCGAGCCTGCCCGCCGTCCGCAGCACCCAGCCGCGGGTGATCCCCGGCAGCACGCCGCTCTCCACCGGCGGGGTCAGCAGGGCGCCCCCGGTCACCACGAACAGGTTGCTCGACGCGCCCTCGAGCACGTGTCCCTCGGGGGAGACCAGAAGGGCCTCGTCGGCACCCGCGGCGCGCGCATCCTCCCGTGCGAGGTGCCAGGCGATCCGGCTGGTGGTCTTGTGCCGCCCGATCCACCCGGGGCTGAAGGGAACACGCGAGAACACCACGGTGGCCGCGCCGTGGCGGGTGCCCTCCCAGATCCGGCCGGCCAGCGGCTCGGCCTCGATCCAGGCGGTGCTGCGGGTGGGCCGGGCCCCGGGTATGCCCCGAGTGACGGTGATGCGCGCGACCGCGTCCGACAGCCCCTCGGCCGCCAGCACCTGCTCGAGCCCACCGGCCAGCTCCGCCGGCGAAGCCGGAACCGGGAATCCCAGCTCAGCGGCCGACAGCACCAGCCGTTCGAGATGCCGCTCCCACTGGAAGACCCGGCCGCCGTAGACGCGCACGGTCTCGAACAGCCCCTCGCCGTCCCGGGCCCCGCGGTCGAACACCGAGAGCGTGGCATCGGCGCCGTGCATGAGACGGCCGTCCACCCACACGGTGCGCGCTGGAATGCGCGCCGCCGGACGACGCGAGGCGTGGCCGGTCGACATGCGGCTGGGCAGCCTAGTCGCTGGGCGCCGCCGCGCCCGCCGCCAGACGCACCGGTCCCACCAGACGCTCGAGCGCGCGCCGCATGCCCTCCGCCTTGTGCAGGGTCTCCTGGTACTCGGCCTCGGGATCGGAATCCGCGGTGATCCCGCCGCCGGCGGCGAAGTGGATGTCACGCTCGGTGACCAGCGCGGTGCGGATCGCGATGTTCCAATCGGCGTCCCCGCGCCAGTCCAGGTATCCGATGCTGCCGAACGCGACGTGACGGCGCACCGGCTCGAGCGCGTCGATCAGTTCCATGGCGCGGATCTTCGGCGCGCCGGTGATGGAGCCGCCCGGAAAGCACGCGTCGAGGAGATCGAACGCGTCCCGCCCCGGGGCGAGATCGCCGGTGACGGTGGACACCAGGTGATGCACCTGGGCGAACGTCTCGAGCTCACACAGCACCGGTGTGCTCACGCTTCCGGGCTCGCACACACGGCCCAGGTCGTTGCGCAGCACGTCCACGATCATCACGTTCTCGGCGCGGTCCTTGGCACTTTCGAGCAGCTCGTGTCGCAGACGTGTGTCCTCGGCCTCGTCGGCCCCGCGGGGACGCGTGCCCTTGATCGGCCGGGTCTCGACGCGGCGCCCACGCAGCTCGAGAAAGCGCTCCGGACTCGCCGACACCACCGCGTGGTCGGTTGCGCCGAGGTACGCCGCATACGGCGCGGGAGAGGACAGGTCCAGGGACTCGAACAACGCCAGCGCCACGACCGACGGATCGGTGTCGCCGGTCGGAAGCGTCCAGCGCTGGGACAGGTTGGCCTGGAACAGGTCACCGGCGGCGATGGCGTGCTTCACCTCCTCGACCGCGGCGCGATAGCGCTCCGGGGTGAACGTGCAGTGCGGTGTCAGGGGGCGGTCACCGGGTCGCGGCAGCCGCGCCGTCGTCCGGCGTCCCGAACCGAGAAGCCGCTGGAATTGCTCGAGCCGCTGCTCGGCGCGCCCGCGCTGCAGAGGCTCCTGGAGCGGCAGTCCGGTCGAGAACAGCCAGGCC
>JBIOKD010000294.1:0-4224 GCA_044451485.1 Candidatus Eiseniibacteriota bacterium
CGGTGCGATTCTGACGGTCGAACATCGCGGTGTAGAAGCGTGGGAAGTCCTTCTGCACGTACTCCGGGATCTCGGCGTCGGCCGGCAGCTTCAGGTTGCGGTAGTTGGTGCATTCGACCCGGCCACGACGCGTGATCGCGTACACGAACAGCTCCTGACTCCCCTCGCCGTTGACCATGCCGAGCCGGATCGGCAGCATGAACCGGGGCGACTCGTACGCGATCTGCAGTGGACGCAGGTACTGGAACCCGAGCTTCTGCTGCGCGGCGAGATCGACCCGCGCGACGAAGAACTTGAGCCCCTGCTTGATGTAGGCGTCCAGCACCCGGGCCGCGGCCGGTGGCACCCGATAGCCGTTGTCGGCGAGCCAGCGGGCGAGTCCGTCGCTCTGGGTCGCGGACAGGATCACGATGTCGTACTCGCCGATTTGGTAGCGAGCCTCGACACGCACGGTGCTCTCGTTCCGACCCACGAGCACCGGGGCGCCCACCGCCTGTGCCGCCGACTTGCGCATCTCGAGCGCCACGGCGGTGTCACGCGCGGCCGGACACGGGTCGGGATCGAAGTACTCGACCAAACGTGGCGCCGAGAAGGCGTTGAGCCGCTCGACCCAGCCCTCGTCACCGACCCGGATCTGACCCTTCTCGAGCACGGTCGGGACCGGGACCACCAGCGCGAACTTCTGCGGGTCGCCACGGAAGTCGTTCGCCATGGTGAGCACGACGCGGTCGCCGTCGTGCACCAGCACCACCTGCGAGGCGTGATTGAACAGCTTGGCGTCGCCGCTCGCGACGTAGAAGCCGCAGAAGCTATACGCGGCCGACGGCGTGAGCAGGGCGAGCGCGAGTAGCGGGATCCAGCGGGGTCTCATCGGGTGCTCCTTTCGCGGAGGATGCCGGCCGGACGGTGGACGACCACTCGAGACGGCGGCCGGGCAGCCATCGATCGAGCAGCGGGACCAGAGGGGACAGGATGGCGAGCGCCCAGATCGGACCCGCCGGCCGGTACGCCACGGTCGCGAAGACGAACGCGAGCGCCGCCACCCCGGCGCCGAACAACAGCCGCCCTGGACGGGAGTCCGGGGTCTGGCGGGGGTCGGAGATCATGAAGAACGCGAACAGCATGAGCCCACCCGAGCCCACCACATGGAGCGGCGTCGCCCAGGGCTGACCGAGCCAGACGGCGCGTCCGAAGGTCAGCGTGGCGAAGCCCGCCAGGAAGGACAGGGTCACGTCGCCCCGCAGCGCCCGATGGGTCACGAATCCGCCCGCGCAGGCGATCCCGAACGCCAGTGTCGCGGTGTCGCCCCACTGCGCCGGTGACACCCACGCGAGACCGGCGCGTCCCGGCGACCCGCCGGTGAGCAGCACCATGGCCACGATCGCCACGTTGCTGGGATTGAAGACGTGCTTGCCGCGCACCCGCACCGCGAACTTGCCGGCGATCGCGATCGCCGAGGCGGCCGCGCCGAGCCACGGATGCGCGACACGCAGCAGCAGACACAGCGACAGCGCCGAGATCAGCGCGCTGCGTGGCTCGAAGCGGGGGAGCCCCGCCAGCCGGCCGCACAGCCACTGGGTCGCGACCGCCGCCGCCAGGGTGAGGACGATCTGGATCGGTGGGATCGCGAAGCCGAGTGCCCACTCCCCCCACAGGAGCAGGGTGGCGAGCACCGCGATCTGCCAGTCGCGGACGTCGTGCGCCGAAGCGAGTCTCTCGAGTAGGTGACGCATCGCCCGTCCCTACGCCGCGCGCACGGAGGGCATTCCCGCGCGCGCGGCTCTCGTGTAAGGGACGGACCCGAGGAGCCACTCCTCGTCGCAGCACCGGATGCGAATTGCATCGTCCGTGCCGGGGTCGCGCATGTCGGGCGTGGAATACGGATGGCGGCACGCGCGTAGCGATTGGACCGTCGGACCGCGTCGTCGTCGGGCGGCGTCACCCCACGGTGGGGTGACAGGGTCACGGTCGGGTGACGGCGGGAACCCGGCGGGTCAGCGCAGCCGGCGCGCGAAGCGCGCGTGCGCGGCGCGATGGCGCTGGTCGGCCTGATCCAGCGCCCGCGTGAAGCGGGACTCGCCGCGCAACGGGGCCAGCCACGGGTCGTGACACAGCAGGTACACGTTGGCGTAGCCGAGCGACACGCTGCGCTCCACCAGACACAACGCGCGACCGAGATCGCCGGCCCGCGCCAGCACGGTGGCGGACATCGTGTTGCTCTCGGGATCGGGGGTGCGCTCGATGGTGTCGGCGACCGCGGCGAGCAGCGTGGGGTCGCGCTCGAGCGCGGCGCGGGCCATGAGGATCCAATGGCTCCCGGCCATCCCGGCGGTGGGGGTCAGGCGGTCGATCAGACCACGCGCCTCGTCGTCGCGGCCGAGATGGAGCAGCGCCCGCACGCGGTCGAAGCCGAAGCCGGGCCGGGTCGCGCCGAGGGCGTCCTCCCATCGATTGAGCGTGCCGTAGGTGTAGTAGACCGACGTCATCATCGTCGGGTCGAGGGTCATCACCCGGGCGTGAGCCGCGAGCGAGGCCTCGAGCAGCCCGGCGTAACGTGTCGCCGCCACCAGACCGGTGTATCCCAGCGGGTCGTTGGGATTGCGGCTCACGACCCCGAGCAAACGGTCGATCGCCGCCTCGAACTGACCGGAATCGAGCTCGTGGTGCGCGAGCACGTGGTGCGCCGCCGGCAGCTCGGGACGCATGGCGAGCGCCCGCGCCAGCGCGTCCGAGGCCAGACGCATCCCGGCGGTGGGATCGTCGGGCAGGTACTTGGCGACCAGACGCTGTGCGCGCGCCAGCGCCACCCACGCGGGCGCGTACCCGGGATCGGTCCGCACCGCGGCCGCGAGCAGATCGCGCGCCACGATCAGATCCTGGCCCTGTTCGAGCCGGGCGCGCGCGGCGAGAAAGTCGGTGTAGGCCGCGGCATCGGCCGGCACGTCGTCGCCCCAGTGCAGGCGTTCGCGCGGGGTGAGCGGCAGATCGAGCGCGAGCACCACCTCCCGCGCCAGCCGGTCCTGCAGCTCGAATGGGTCGTCCGGCTCCCCGTGCAACGTGATTCGGGCGCGCTCGGCGCCGCCCCGCGCCTCCACCAGACGCGCGTCCAGCCGGCAGCGGTCACGCTCCGGCGCGACGGTGCCCCACATGACCAGGTCGCTGGCGAGCGGGCCGGCGAGCCCGGCGAGATTGGGCGGCATGCCGCCGTAACGCGCCGCCGCGAACGGGGAGCGCACCACGAGGGCCTGTGTGCCCGACAGCGTGAGGGCGGCGCCATCGGCGACGCCGCTGCCCAGCTCGGTGAGCTCCTCGGCGCCGGGATCGGCCACGAACGGCATGACCGCCAGCCGGAGCGGCGGGCGGGGCGCCGTCCGTCGCCGCCGCCCGCGGGGCCGATCGTGATCGAGCGGGATGGCGCGCAGCTCGGCCGCCATGTGCGCGGCGTCCGGGAAGCGCGCGTTGGCGTCCTTGCGCATCGCCCGCTCGAGGATGTGGCCGAGCGCCACGCACGCCATGTCGCCAGTCAGTGGCGGTGGATCCTGGTGGAGCACGGCGTACAGACGCTCCATGGTTCCCACCCCGGTGAACATCGGGACGCCGGTCAGCGCTTCGCGCATCACGGTGCCGAGCGCGAACAGATCGGAGCGCGGCTCGGGCGCGATGCCGCGTGCCTGTTCGGGTGACGAGGCGAGCGCCTCGAATCGCGTCGGCGGGAGCCCGGCGTCGAGCAGCACGATGCGGGCGTTGTCCTCGCGGAACACCCGGACGACTCTCAGGTGGCCGTGGGTCCGACCGTGACGGTGAAGCGCGGTCAACGCCTCGAGCGCGTCGAGCCCCATGCGCACGGTGATCGCCAGGGGCAGCGGCCCGCGATGCAGCCGGTGCGCCAGGGTGCACCCCTCGAGCTGGTCACCGACCACCCAGACGCCTCGGGCGTGCGTCCCGTAATCGCGGATGCGGGCCAAATTGGGGTGACGAATCGGGGCCACCGCCTCGATCGCCGCGATCAGACGCCGATGCTCCGTGGCGGGTGCCTTTACGAAGCGCAGCGTCACGCGACGTCCATCGTGGAGGTCGCGCGCCGTCCAGCGCTCGCCGGGCGGGCCATCCTCGATCGACGATTCGACGTGGAAGTGCGAGAGGGTTTCGCCGATCACGGGTGGTCTCCGGGGGCCGCCTGGGACCGGGCGGCCGTCCCGGCCAGCATGCGGCGCGCGTGGCGCC
>JBIOKD010000295.1:0-4219 GCA_044451485.1 Candidatus Eiseniibacteriota bacterium
GTCGCCGTGCAATCCACACCGGTTGCTCGACCAGGTGTCGGCGGCGGCCCGTCACTATCTGTTCAACCAGATGTTTCTCCGGGCCCTGCTCGACGGCTCGTTGTGGCTTCCCGGCCAGTTCTTCGACCGGTTGCCGATGAAACGCTCGCTCGACTTCATCGGTCTCAACTACTACACCCGCGACTTCGTGCACAACACCGGACTCGACCTGCCCGGTCTCATCGGCAGCCAGTGCGGCATGGACCATCACGAGCGGGTCGGCAAGCGCAGCTCGCTCGGCTGGGAGATCTATCCCGAGGGGCTGCTCGAGTTCCTCAAGATCGACGCGCGCTTCAAGCTGCCGCTGCTCGTCACCGAGAACGGCATCGCCACCGATCACGAGGACGACCGGCAGTTGTTCCTGATGCTCCACGTCTGGCAGGTGGCGCGCGCGCTCGGGATCGGCATCGACGTGCGCGGCTACCTCTACTGGTCGCTGCTCGACAACTTCGAATGGGCCGACGGGTTCGAGAACGCGCGTTTCGGGCTCATCGGCGTGGACTTCGCCACCCAGCAGCGCACCGTCCGTCACTCGGCGGTCCGCTTCGCCGAGGTCATCGCCGGCAACCAGCTGTGAGCGGCGTGGGGCCGCGGGGTCAGCGTACGATCAGGATCCGCGTGGTGACCGACGCGGTGCCGAGCCGCGCCCGCGCGAGATAGAGCCCAGGCTCCAGCCTGCGGGTGTCGAGCGGGACCCGCATCGTTCCGGCGGCGTTGCCGCGGAACGGAGTCGTCACGCGGCGTCCGGACACGTCGTACAGCTCGATGCGTCCCTCACCCGCGCCCGGCCATCGCACCGTGAGGATCGTCCCGTCCCGCACCGGCTGGCGGTCGGGTGAGAGCGCGATCGGACCGGAGACGACGCCGGCTTCGGGTACGTCGGCCGGTCCGGGGACCTTCACCCGCAACAACGTCCCGGTCCGGTACACCTTCACCGCGGGCACCGTGACGAGACCGAGGGCATCGGCGGTCACCACCCCACTCGCCACCTCGACCCCGTCGGCGAAGCGCCGCACCGACCAGGCGTAGGGGGCGGACGGCGTCACCACGAAGCGCTGCAGACGCCGCGGGGTGACATCGACGGTGGCGGAGTCGGGCGCCGGCCGCGTGCCCGAAAGGAGGGTGAGATCGCGAAGCGTCAGCTTCACGTCCCAGCGGTCGGGATAGTCGGCGATCGAGGTGTCCCACTCCACGTAGGCGTTCATCTGGCCGACCAGGTCGCCGTTCGTCGCGTCGCCGTTGCCCGGATCGTCGTCGAGGCTGCAGTGGGAGAGCGCGGGGAAGCTCTGCGAGCGGCGGTAGCGTCGCAGGTACGAGAGCACGTACATGGGCTCCCATTCTCCGACGCTGATATGAGTGCGCTGATCCCAGTAGAACATGCCGCCGTGACGGTTCGTCTCCATGGCGGCATAGAACGGAATCTTCTCATGCCAGCCGACGGTGACGTCCTGCCGGCCGCTGAGGGTGATCATCGGGACCCGGCTGCGCTCGGGATGCGCCGCGGCCAGCGACGCCATGCGCAACCGTTCGTAGATACCGATGCCCTCCGGAGTCGGCAGATCGGTGGTGGCGGGGTCGCCCCACAGCGGCGCGAACCACAGCGGTGGCAGGACGCTGTCGACGAAATCCGAGAGGTCCACCTTGGGAACGAGCGCCATGGCAGCGGCGATGCGCTCCGGGTCGTGCATCGCGAAATCGAGCGTGAACGAGCCGCCCATCGAGCCGCCACGTGCGTACACCCGGTCGGAGTCGACCGGAAAGGTCGCGAGCACCCAGTCGAGCGTGTAGAGCACGCGCTGCCAGGTGTAGTCGCGGACCACGCCGCTGGTCGGGAGCGGATTTCCGGTCGCGAAAGGGTCGTAGCCGTCGTGATAGCCGTAGTAGAAGGTGTCGACGTCGTCGTTGGGCAGGTAGTCGTCGTTCGACACCCGCCATTCGTGCACCGGGTCGTCGCCGCCGCTGAGGGTGGCGAGAAAGTTCCCGCCGCGACCGTGTCCACGCACCCACAACACGTTGTCGGGCGGTGTCCCGCCACGCACGATGCCGATGTCGTAGGCCATGCCGGCCCGGTCGGTCATGGCGGGGTAGAGGGCGGTGCCCTGATCGGTCACCCACAGGGTGTACACCTCGCATGTCTCCCCGTAGTCGCCGGTGACCATCCGCTGGTACACGGGACGCGGCGGCGCGAGGACCTCGCCGATCGGCGCCGCAGTGGCGTTCGAGCCCGTCACGATGGTGCGGTCCTCGGCGCCCCCGGAGGCCTGGGCGGTCACCGCGTACCAGCGGGCGCCGCTGCTCACCGGTGTGGCCACGAACAGACGCCGGGCCGCGGTGAGCGGTGCGGCGAGTGAGTCGATCGCGTAGCCGAACACCGTCGCGCGCAGCGAGGACAGCCGCCGGTCGCACCAGCTCGAGTCGTCGGAGGTGCCGAGCAGGGTCGCGCCGGCCAGGTCACCGCTGGTCGCGATGGGCGAGGTCCGCGCGTACACCCGGTAGGTCCAGCCCGAGCCGGAGGGCGGGGCCCAGGTCAGGAAGGTCTGGCCGTTGCGATGCTGGGCCGCGAGTGCGCTCACCGAGGTGGCGCTGGCGGGGACCGGGACGAGTCCGGCAAGCGCCGCCAGGAACGCGACCAGGAGTGGGGCGAGGATGTCGATGCGGCGCGCGCGCGGCATGGGGGCTCCGGGGGAGGGGGTCGACACCGAGCCGCGGGATTGTACCCGGGTCGACGGTCGCGAGGAAGAGCCATGCGTGCGTACCGGATACACGACGCCCCGCCGGGTGGGCCGGCGGGGCGTCTGCGTCACGATGATCGGCGTCTACCTCGCGCTGGAGATCCGCATCTTGTAGAAGCTTCGATACACGAACACCAGCGCCAGCACCATGAAGGCGAGCGACACCGGCCGGGCGATGCCCGGGTTGGCCACACCCATCTCGACCGCGAGCAGCCCGAACAGGGTGGTGAACTTGATGATCGGGTTGAGCGCCACCGAGGAGGTGTCCTTGTAGGGGTCGCCGACCGTGTCCCCCACCACCGTGGCGGCGTGCAGGTCGGTTCCCTTGGCGTTCATCTCCACCTCGACCACCTTCTTGGCGTTGTCCCACGCGCCGCCGGCGTTCGCCATGTACACGGCCTGGAACAGACCGACGATGGCGATCGAGACCAGATAGGAGATGAAGAAGATCGGATTGAAGAACGCGTAGGCGATCGTGAGGCTGAAGATCACGATGAAGATGTTGAACATGCCCGCCTGCGCGTACTGGGTGCAGATCTTCACCACCGTGCGCGAGGTCTCGATGCTGGCCGCCTCCGCGGAATCGAGCTTGATGTGCTTCTTGATGTACTCGACGGCGCGGTGGGCGCCGGTGGTGACCGCCTGCATCGAGGCGCCGGTGAACCAGTAGACGGTGCCCCCGCCGAGCAGCAAGCCGAGCAGCACGTAGGGATTGAGCAGGTCGAGGGAGAACGGCTGCCCGATCTCGGCGTAGTGCTGCGTGAGTACCAGGATGATCGAGAACACCATGGTGGTGGCGCCCGCGACCGCGGTGGCGATGAGCACCGGCTTGGCGGTGGCCTTGAATGTGTTGCCGGCGCCGTCGTTGTCCTCGAGGAAGTGCTTGCCGCGCACGAAGTCCGGCTTGAAACCGAACTGGCGCTCGATCTCGGCCGATGCCCCGGGACGGGTCTCGATCTGCGACAGCTCGAAAATCGACTGGGCGTTGTCGGTCACCGGGCCGTACGAGTCGACCGCGATGGTGACCGGCCCCATGCCGAGCAGACCGAACGCCACCAGACCGAACGCGAACACCGCCGGATGGCTCATCAGGTCGGCCAGACCCTGCTGCGAGATCAGGTACGAGATGAACAGCAGCACCGCCAGGGTGAGCGCCTTCCAGAACACCGAGAAGTTGCCGGCCACCAGACCGGAGAGGATGTTGAGCGACGCACCACCCTCCTTGGAGGCGGCCACGATCTCGGCGACGTGACGCGAGTGCGAGCTGGTGAACACCTTCGTGAACTCGGGGATCACGGCCGCCGCCTGGGTGCCGCACGAATTGATGCTCGACAGCTTCCACCACAGCCCGCCCTGGAGGTCGCCGACCAGCCACTTGGACGCCGAGAACGTCACCACGATCGAGAGCAACGAGGTGAGCCAGACCAGACTGGTGAGCGGTGCCTCGA
>JBIOKD010000296.1:0-4187 GCA_044451485.1 Candidatus Eiseniibacteriota bacterium
GGCTACGAGGGTCTCCGTGACAGCCTCGCGACGGTGGACACCACCGGGCTCGCCGGACGGCGCATCGTGATCGATCCCGGTCACGGCGGCTTCTTCAGCGGCTCGCTCGGACCGAGCGGCACCACCGAGGCGGCGGTCAACCTCGGGGTGGCGCTCGCGCTGCGCGAGCGTCTCGTCGCCGCGGGCGCCCAGGTGTTCATGACCCGCGATCGCGACCGCGACTTCCTCACCCCGCGCGACAGCACGCTCAAGGCCGATCTCACCG
Source organism: Candidatus Eiseniibacteriota bacterium (assembly GCA_044451485.1). Taxonomy (GTDB): domain Bacteria; phylum Eisenbacteria; class RBG-16-71-46; order RBG-16-71-46; family RBG-16-71-46; genus JBIOKD01. The sequence continues at coordinate 266 of JBIOKD010000296.1, forward strand.
AGCGCGCACGGCTCGCGAACGAGTGGGAACCGGATCTGTTCCTCTCCATCCACCACAATGCCGATGCCGGCGGGCGACACGACGTCAACGAGACCCAGACCTACTACAAGCTCGGCGACGACGGCCCGTCGCTCGACGCGGCTCAGGACGTGCACCGCGCGCTGGTGCGGAATCTGGGGATCGAGGCCAACCAGGTCGTGGCCGGGAACTACTTCGTGCTGCGCTCGGTGGACGCGCCGGCGCTGCTCACCGAGTCGTCGTATCTCACCTTCCCACCCACCGAGGAGAAGCTGCGCACCGACGCCGGACAACGGCTGGAGGCCGACGCGCTGTTCATCGGGCTGGCGCGTTACTTCGCGCGGCCGGCGCCGGTGATCGCGGGGTTCACCGCGCGCGCCACCGAGCACGATCCGCCCGACACCACCTTCGAGGTCGCGGCGCCGCTCCTCGAGGCGACGGTCGAGGGCGACTTCGACAGCGCGCGCATGACGCTCGACGGCGAGCCGCTGGACTACGAGCGTGTCGCGGGGCGGTTACGGGCGCGCCCGGCGGGTCCGCTGTCACAGGGCGATCACCTGGCCACGGTCACCGCCCGTCTCGGTGGGGCCGGTGGCTCACGCACCCGCGCGTTGCGCTTCCGGATCGCGCGAGCGGTGACGTCGCTGCGTCTCGCCGCGCGACCGGCGTCGCTGCCGTTGCACGGCGGCTGGGTCGGGCTGCGGGTCGAGCTGCTCGACGTGTTCGGGATGCCGGCCGCCGACACCGCGCTGGTGCGGGTCACACCGATCTGCCCGTTCGACGTGATGCGTCAGCCGCTCACCCGGGCCCACGACGGGGTGGCGTGGGCCTACGCCCGGCTCGCCCCGGCGCGCGAGCGGGTGCGTCACGGCGGACCATGCGTGCGCGCCGGCTTTCGCGCCGTGCTGGTGCCCGGCACCACGCATCGCCGCGCCGGGCGACCCGCGATCGCGCCCGGGATCGCGAGTGTGACGCTGGCCGCCCCCGACGACGGGGAGCGTGGCCCACGCACCGCGTTCCTGATCGCGATGCCGGGCGACACCGCGCTGCGCAACGCGCCCGGGACCGGTGAGCCCGCGCCGGCGGTCACCTGGATCGACCGCGATGGATTCGCGTGCTTCGAGCGCGATACACGGGGTGTGCCGGTGGTGCCACGTCTGCCGGGCTGGCGGCCATGGGCGCTCGACAGCGACGCGACCACACCACCGGAGCGCTGGGCGGCGATCGCCGGTGGCGCCCTCGCCGGCCGGCGCATCGTGCTCGACCCCGACGGCGGCGGCGAGGACGCGGCGGGCCAGGGACCGCTCGGCACCCGCGGCGCACATCTGGCGCTCGAGGAGGCGCGCATCCTGGCCGGGTTCCTCACCGCGGCCGGCGCCGAGGTGCGGCTCACCCGCACCGGCGACATCGACCTCACCGACGCGGAGCGCGTCCAGGTGAACGAGGGCTTCCGGAGCGACCGCTTCGTGCGCATCACGCACCGGCCACGCGGGCCGTGGCTGGGCTACTACTACGCCAGCCCGACCGGCAAGGCATGGGCGCTCCACACCGTCGGCACCATGTCGCGTCTGGGTCTCGGCGAGCCGGCGGCGGGTGAGGACCCGGCCTACGTGATCAAGCAGGTGTCGTGTCCGGCGCTGGTGGCCGACACCTCGCCGCTCAGCGACTCGCTGTCGGAGATCCGATTGCTGGCGCCGGGGGCGCTACGCGCCGAGGCCTACGCGTTGTTCATCTCGCTGGCCCGGGAGTTCGCGCCCGAGCCGGTGTGGCCGCTCGATTCGCTCATCGTGCGCGACACCACGGGACGACCGGTACCGGGCGCGTTCGTCACCCTGGGTGGCGCGCTCGTGGTCGAGACCGGGCCCGACGGCCGCGTGCGCTTCGCGCGCACTGAGCCCGGTCCGCTCGAGGCCGTGGTGCGCGATCGGCGCGTAAATGCGCGTAACGTTCTGCTAGACTCGATGCGGGGCGCAATCCTGGCCGGGCCAGGCGGGCACTAGGGCGTCTCCGCCTGCGACGCCCCTTCGGGGCTGCCGGCATGACCCACGGGATCCAGGGCTACTTCCACGAACGCGCCCGCGCCGCGCGCCGCGTCTCGCTGATGACGGCGGCGCTGAGCGTGACCGCTCTCGCGCTGCTGGTGCTAATGGGCGCGTGGCCGGCCAGTCGCACCCCGCTGATCTCACCCGAGTACTTCGGCTACGAGGGCCCCGAGCAGTACCGGCGGCGGATCGAAACCGAACAGCAGCGCGGCGGGGCCGGTCCGCTCACCCAGCTCGGGGAGCTGCTGATCGCGTCCGCCCGGCGTGGGGGTCATCGCGGCGCGAGCAGCACGCACCCGCATGCCGAGCCGGTACCGCACGCGCGGATGACGGGTCCGGGAAGCGCCGACGTGGACGTCACGCCACGCGCCACCACCCGTCATGCCAATCTCCCCGAGGTGAAGTCCGAGGATCTGGTGTTCGTGCAGAAGGTCGCCGCGGCCTACCCGCCGATGCTGTTCGAGCGTGACGTCGAGGGCTGGGTGCTGCTCGAGGTGGTGGTGGACACGCTCGGGAACGTCGGCGACATCGAGATCCGGCGCAGCTCGGGCGAGCCGCTGTTCGAGGAGTCGGCGAGCCAGGCGGCCCTGCAGTGCCGATTCCGTCCCTACATGCACAACGGCCGGGTGTCGGCGGTGGTGACCCGGCTGCGATTCACCTTCAGCATCGCGCACGTGAGCGAATGACCGGGATCGGGCCACCGCGATCCCGGCGGCCACGCGTCGCGTCCCCCCGGTCACGCCACCGGTCGTGACGCATCGGACCTTGCCGCCCCGGCGTCCGGTTCGTAAGCTTCCGCCCCTGGTCCGTCGCCCGTCGCCGCGCGCTCCGGAACCCCCGACGACACGCGGAGCCGTCACCCGATCGCGGAGGTCCCATCCGATGCGTCGCCACGTCCTCGTCCTCGCCGTGACACTCGCCGCCCGCGCCGCGCTCGCCGGCGAGATGCCGGGCATGACCGGTCACACGATGAGCGCGCCACCGCTCATGAGCGGTCTCGGACCGGTTCACCATGTCGTGGGCACGCGCTCGAAGGACGCCCAGCGCTTCTTCGACCAGGGACTCGCGCTCTGCTACGGGTTCAACCACGACGAGGCGATCCGCGCCTTCCGGCACGCGGCGGAGCTGGATTCGACGCTGGCGATGGCGCACTGGGGAAGCGCCTTCGCGCTCGGCCCCAACATCAACATGCCGATGGACTCGACCCACGAGGTCCAGGCCGAGCAGGAGATGATCCGGGCCCGTGCGCTCGCGGGCGGCGCCACGGCCACCGACCGCGAATACATCGACGCACTGTCGCGGCGCTACGGCACCCCGGCAGGCGCCGACCGGGCGGCCCGTGACTCGGCGTACGCCGGCGCCATGAGGGCGCTGGCACGCCGGCATCCCGAGGACCCCGATGCCGGAACACTCGCCGCCGACGCGATGATGAACCTGATGCCCTGGCACTACTGGACCCTCGACGGCCGGCCCCAGCCGGGCACCGAGGAGCTGGTGGGGTTGCTCGAGCAGGTGTTGAAGACGCATCCGGACCACACCGGCGCAAACCACATGCTCATCCATGCCGTCGAGGCGTCGCCGCATCCCGAGCGCGCCAGTGCCGCGGCCGAGCGGCTCAAGACGCTGGCTCGGTCCGCCGGACACCTGGTGCACATGCCCACCCACATCGGCGCCCGGCTGGGCGACTGGGTGGACTGCGGCGAGCGGAACGATCTCGCCGCCCAGGTGGATCGCCGCTACATCGCCGCCGAGAAGCCCGAGGGCATGTACCCGCTCATGTACTACAACCACAATCTCCAGTTCGCCGCCTTCGCGTGGACCATCGCCGGAGCGCACTCCCGCGCGCTGGTCGACGCCAAGGA
>JBIOKD010000297.1:0-4186 GCA_044451485.1 Candidatus Eiseniibacteriota bacterium
AATGACCGCGGTGACGAAGTCGTCGCCCCGCCCCTGCACGGGGTACGTGGCGCCCTCGACGCGCACCGATCCGGCTCCCGCGATACGCGCCAGCTCCCCCGCGAGGCCCTCGCGATCGCTGGAGAACACCACGCCGCGCTCGGGGCAGTGCCGGCGGACGAGGTCGGCGGGCGCGCCCATCTCGATGAGTCGCCCGTGCTCGATGATCGCCACGCGATCGCAGAGCCGCTCGGCTTCCTCCATCAGGTGCGTGGTGAGGAAGACTGTCTTGCCGCGGCCGCGGATGCCGTTCACCAGGTCCCAGATGGCGCGCCTGGCCTGCGGGTCGAGTCCCGTGGTGAGCTCGTCGAGGAACACCACCTCGGGGTCGTTGATGAGGGCGAGCGCGATGAAGAGCCGCTGCTTCTGTCCGCCCGAGAGGCTCATGAACGAGGCGTTGCGTTTTTCCGTCAGCCCGAGCTGCTCGAGCAGGGCGCGGCCGTCGACCGTGCGCGGGTAGAGCGACGCCCAGAGATCGACCGCCTCCCAGACGCGGATACGCTTCTGCAACTGCGCCTGCTGGAGCTGGACACCGATGCGCTCTTGCAGCGCGTTGGCGTTTCGGGCGGGATCGAGACCGAGCACCGTGGTGCGCCCCGCGTCGGCCTTGCGAACACCTTCGACGCACTCCATGGTCGTGGTCTTGCCGGCGCCGTTGGGTCCGATGAGCCCGAAGATCTCGCCCTCGAACACCTCGAAGGAGACGTCGTCGACCGCCACCGTGGAGCCGTACAGCTTGCGCAGGTGCGTCACCTCGATGACGCGTCTCCTCGATGCGCCGGTGGACGGCGGTAGTGGTGGCGAGGTGTCGACGGTGGCCGCGGGCGGACGATCGAGTGGGGGCATGGGCGCGGACCATATCCTCACTTCGTGGCGAGACCAAGTTTGTGTTGGATCAACGCCCGGGCGCTGAGGGGGGAAACAAGCGTCCGACCCGTCTCGAGACATCTACCGCGCGATGACCACCTTCGACGTCTGCACACGACCGTCCTGGGTCAGCCGCAGGAAGTAGAGCCCGGCCGGCACGCGCCCTTCGTCGTCGAGCCGCAGCAGATGGTGCCCGGCGCCCAGTGATCCCACTTCGCGTTCGAACCGGCGACGCCCCGTCACGTCGAGCAACTCGAGGGACGCGCGACCGCCGGTCGCCAGCGAGAACGACACGAGCATCGGTCCCGAGCCGGGATTGGGACGCATGCCCTCGAGCGACAGCATGCTCCGAGTGGGGACCACGATGCGCGTCTCGCCGAAGAGGCGCTCGCCACCGGATCCCGAAACGCCGAGACGGTAGTCGTAGGTGGCGCCCGGAACGACCGCGCGGTCGATCCAGGTGATGACACCCGAGCCGTCTGCGAGTGCCTGGCCCGACACGCGCCACTCCTCCCCAGCCGCGCGTCGGTCGACCCTCGCCGACAGGATTCCGGTCGCGCCCGCGTACCAGCGTAGTGTCACCTGCTCGGGCGTGGCATCGGCGCTCATCAGCGCGAGCAGGGTGGGGGTCGACTTGTCGTAGTAGAGCGCCCATGTGTCGATGGGGATGGTGTAACCGCTCGTGCCTGCCTGGCCCCCGACCAGGAGAACGCGTTGGCGCGCGGGGTCGCTCACCAACGCGAGGCCAAATCGTTCCGGGGGAGCCGTTCCATCGGGTGTGAGCTTGCTCCAGGTGGGCGTCCCGCCGAGCGTCAGGGCCCACATCTCGGTGTTCGGACCGAACCCGGTCGTGATGATCATGCGGTCGCCGATCGGATCGTAGGCCGCGGTCTGGGCGGTGACGGCGTTCGGGGTCCCGCCGACCCCGGTGGGAATCCCGGTCGTCGCGAGCGCCGACCAGGTGCCGACCGTGGGCGAGAGCGGCAGCACGTGAACGTCCGTGAAGTTGTTGGTCCCGTCGGATGTCCCGCCGAACGCGACGACCTGCTGCCGCACTGGATCGTAGATCCCGACCTCTCCCCATCGGCTGCCGTAGCTCGCGCCCCCGTATGAGGACCAGCTTCCCGCCGCCGCGTCGTAGACCCAGGTGTCCCCCAACGGAACGGGGCCCGGGTTCGTATAGCGGCCGCCACGAACGATGAGCTTGCGGTGTGCCGGGTCGAAGACGCCGAGCGCGGCGGCGCGCGCCAGCATGGGGCCCGCGGGGTCGAGCAGAGTCCACGCTTGGGTATCGAGGTCGAACGACCACAGGTCCCGGAACTCGGATCCCTCGAACGCGAGGTTGAAGTAGTCCGAGCCTCCGAATACGAGGGCGCGTCGTGCGGCGAGGTCGGTGACCGCGACCGCGCTCGCGCGCGCGCTGGGGCCGCTGGTCGGCAACGTCGTCCACGGCACGTCCTGGTCGAGAGGACGGGATTGAAACGAGGTGTCCGAACCGCTGCTATTCGAGCCGAGACCCACGTACACCCGCTGGCTGTCGGGGTCCACGAAGGCGACCGGACCCTGACGGCGCACCAGCCCGAGCAGGCCATCCCCCACCAGGGTCCAGTGGGCCGCGCCCAGCGCGAGCGTCCACACGTTGTCGGGATGGTAGGGGTCGGGATCGTAGGCGACCATGCGCGACCGCGTCGGCTGCGCCCACAGCCCTCGAAGGATGTACGGCTGCGCTTCGTTCTGATCCGCTGGCATCCTCGCCCACGTCGCCTGGTTGGCGGGTAGCGCCGGGTTCAGATCGAGCGCCCATGCCTCCGAGTATCCGAGAAGGGTGTACGTCTGGTCACCCGCGATGAACCAACGCTGACCCAGGGAGTCGAGCACGCCGATCGAGGGCGATCGTCCCGACGGCGGGAGTTGCGTCGGCGTGAGGAACGTCCAGGTCATCGGAGGATCGAGCGAGAGCGCCCAGGTCTCGTCGTACACGACCGGGCCGAACGAGAGCCCACCGTAGATGAGCATGCGATCGCGCCAGGGGTCGTATCCCATGATGCTGCTGGCACGGGGACCGGGGCCGGATCCGCCGCCTACGACAGCTCGGCTCCATTGCGGCGTGCCGCTCAGCGACAGGGTGTAGACGTCGTTGATGGCACCTCCGGCGCTGAACCCGCCGAACGCGAGCACGCGATCGTGCGTGGGATCGAACCCCAGACTGCTGCTCTGAATCGTGGTGCCCGCGAGCGAGTAGACCGTCGGTCGCAGCGTCCATTGCAGAGGGTCCGCGGAGAGATCCAGGGACCAGAGCTTCAACGTGTCGGAGAGGAAGCGGCTCATCACCCAGATACGGTCGCGGGCCGGATCGTAGAATGCGAAGTGATGATCGAAGGAAACCGGGGGATTGGCGCCGGTCCAGATGCGCTGCCACTCGACGGACGACGCGTCCAGGACCTCGACCAGTCCCTGCTCGTCCAAGAAGATCTCGCGATCTCGACGCGTGTCGCGAACGTGCAGGTCGATGGCGGCGGGCGGCGGCAGCTTGACCCAGATCGGGACCTGGGCCGCCGCGTCGGGAGCAGAGACCGCGGAGCACAACCCTATCGCGGCCCCGAGCACGAGCCATCGTGCGCTGCGCTGGACTCCTTGCATGGCGGCTCCTTGCGGCCCGGTCGGGCCGCGACAGGACCCGATACTAGCCCCTCGGATGATGCGGAACCAATCACGAAGCGGCCATTCGTCCAGACGGGCGAGGCGCTACCCTCGGTCGCGCACGCTACTTGCCGAGCCACTCGAAGCGATACGCGAGCTCCGGGCCCCGATCCCCCTCGTACGCCAGCTGGGCGATGAGGAGCGTGAACGGCTCCGTGTACCGGGCAATCCGAAGAGGCCCGGCATCCACCGGTTCGAAACCCACGTCACGGATCAGCTCGACGGCCACTTTCTTGGCGGCGGCATCATCGCCGCAATACAACAGCGAGGGTCGCGTGGTCCTGCGCCGGCCCTCGTAGACGTCGAACAACACCTCGCTCGGGATCGTGCCGAACGCGGCGACGACCTTGGCCCGCGGAACCTTCTTGCCGAGGGCCTCGGCGCCCGAGGAAGTGTGAGCCACAATCAGCCCGGTGTCGCCCGCGTTCATCGGCAGCGAGCAGGTGATGATGACCGTTCCCGACACGTCACCCGCTTGCTTCAGGACGTCGTCGATTCGGGACCAGTGCACGGCGAGCAGCAGGGCGTCCGCGTCACGGGCGGCCTCGGCGGGTGTGCCCGCACGCGCGTGCTTCCCGGC
>JBIOKD010000298.1:0-4165 GCA_044451485.1 Candidatus Eiseniibacteriota bacterium
AGCAGGATCAGCGCGAGCGCCGCCGGTGGGAACGGCAGCCAGCGGTGCGCCAGCGGAAGCGTGGTGCGACCGTCGCCGATGAGCACGAAGCCGGCCCAGTAGAACGGGGCCGCGCTCGCGGGATCGGCCCGGACCGACCGCTGCGCCTCGGCGAGTGCAAGGTCGGCGGCGAGCCCGTGCGCCAGCCCGTCGTAGAAGCGGGTCATCAACCGCTCGGTGGCGCGATCCTCGACCGGCCACAACGACGCCACCACCGAGGAAGCGCCGGCGGCGAGGAACGCCGACGCGAGCCCCGACACCCCTTCCCCGGCGCGCGCGCGACCCCGTCCCGACTCGCAGCTCGACAACACCACCAGACTCGCCACGAGCCGGCTCGAGGCGATGCGATCGGCGGTCAGCAGGGAGTCCTCGCCGTGGGCGTCGGCTCCGACGAGGAGTCCGGAGCGCCACGGCAGCTGATCGTCCACGTGCGCGTGCCCGGCGAAATGGAATGCGCGGTAGCTGGCGAGCCGCGACGGCTCGAGCGACGCGTGTCCACCGGCGCTCGCGACCCACGCGTCGACTCCCTGGTAGCGCGTCGCCAGCTCGTCCACCTCGCGGCGGGCACCGGCGAGCGGCGCGTGTCCGGGCGCCGGCGCCCCGGCGATCGCGAGCATGCGCTCGCCGCCGCGCTCGCCCCGGCCGCGCAGCAGCGCCAGCAGCGACGCCGACGGCGTCACGGAGACGCGATGTCGCGCGCCGATGGCCTCCTGCCCGCCCGGTGGCACCAGGACCACGAACGGCACGCGTTGGATCGCGCCGTCCGGAGCCACCACCAGCGCCGGATGGCTGGCGAGCAGGTCGTCGAGACCACCGAGCAGCATCGCGCCCACCCGGGTCGCGGCGAGGTTCGCGAACGCCGGGTCCGAGGGACGTGTGGCGGGCGCGGCGCAGGTCTCGTTCAGCAGCGTCAGAGCGGGCTCGAGGGCGCGCTGGCCCGGTGCCCGGAGCACGCGGCACTCCTCACGCGTGACCGCGAAGAGCCACGTCGTGTCCGGCCCGGTCGCGAACTCGAGCAGCAACTCGTCGGGTGCCAGGACCTCGTGACGGAGCCGCGCCAGATCGACGAGCGGCGGCCCGAGCCAGGACGGCGGCGACTCCGCGAACACGCGAGGACCGGCCACCCGCTCGAGCAGAGTTCGGGTTTTGAATCGCTGTAGCTGATCGAACGCTTGGGCGGCGCGGTCGTCGGCGCCACCCGGAGCCGCGGTCAGGGCGTGCGCCACCGACTCGAGCATGAGACGGTGCGCCTGCTCGCCACGCAGCTCGCGGAACTCCGGATCGCTGGCGTGCGAACGTCCGCGCTCCCACACCGCGGTCGCCCGCTCGATCGAGCGGGTGACGGTGTCGGCCGGGCTCACGTGTCGTTGCGCGCGCACCACCTCGGTCCAGGCGGCGAGCGCCAGCTCGAGATCGCCCGCCTTCTCGAGCTCGACCGCCAGCGGTTTCGCCAGTGCCAGCGCCTCCCGCCACCGCCCGGTGTCGGCGAGCAGACGCGCGCGCTGGGTGACGAGCCGGGCGCGTGTCTGCTGCTCGGCACCCGGCGCCAGATGCACGCAGGCGTCGGTGGCCAGCGCCAGCGCGGCGGCGGTGCTGTCCTGCTCGATCAGCGCCGCGATCCAGTCGCTGGCCGCCGAGGCGGGCGCCTGCAACTCGCCCGTCGGCGCGCCGGCCACGACCAAACGCCACTCGCGCTTCGCCGCCTCGGCGTGGCCCTGGGCCCACAACGCCCGGGCGAGTGCCGCGTGCTGCCAGGGCAGCTCCATCCCCAGGCTCTCGCGCTCGGCCATGACCAGCGCCTGCTCGGCCAGCGCCCGCGCTTCGTCGGCGCGTCCGAGTGCCAGCCATTCCTCGATCAGGTTGTCGGCGTCCACCATCCAGTCGGCGGTCTCGTGACGTGCCTCGTGGATGGCGAGCGCCTCGCGCCAGCGCGCCACCGCAATCGCGGGATCCCCGACGCGGCTCTCGATCATGCCGAGGTTCTCGAGCGCCATGACCTGGAGACGCGAGTTCTTGGACGCGGTCCCGAGCGCGAGCACCCGCTCGTAGAGCTCGCGGGCACGCCGGTAGTCGCCCTGGGCGGACACCACGCCGGCGAGCGTGTTCAGGGTGTACGGCAGCCCCACCGGGTGACCGACCTTCTCGAAGATGATCGCCGAGCGCTCCAGCTCGCGTCGCGCGGTCACCAGGTCCCCGCGGTGATAGGCGAGCCAACCGAACATGGTCGCCGCCCAACCCTGGTACTCGAGGTTGCTGCTCGCCAGCGCCAGCTCGTTCCAGCGCTTCGCGAGACGCCCGGCCTGGTCGTACTCGCCGCGATAGTTGCGGGCCATCGACTCCATGCGCATCGACATCATCCACACGAAGGTGTCCCGGGACGCCTCGGCGAGACGCTTGCCGGTGAGGATCCCGGGAAGCGCGTCGTTGGCGCGCGCGAGACGGATGAGCAGACCGGGGACGAACAGCTCCGCGCGGGCCTCCAGCGCGCGGTCACCGGAGCCGCGCGCGGCCGCCGCGGCGGCGCGCCCGTAGACGAGCGCTGAGTCGGTCTCGCCGCGGTCGAGCATCCCCACCGCGACGACCGAATCGCGGGAGAGCCGCGCCCGCAGGGCGGTCGGATCGGGGCCGGCACCCGTCGGTGCCGGGCACGCGGGGCCCGCCACGAGGAGCGCGAGGGCGAGGAGTGCCGCGGGCCGGGAGGTCATCCGACGGGCGCGAGGGCGACGAGTGCGGCGAAGGGGCGGCGATCCATCTTTCGCATTCTAATCCGGGTGTTTGCGGTGTGCTATCGTCATGAGCCTCCGACCGGAGACGGAGCCGCTCGTGGTCCCAGGTTCTCTGATGCTGCTGCTCGCCGCGGGTGTGAGCCACACACCGCCCGCACCACTCGCCCACACCTTCTCCATCGTCGCGCGGGATTCCGCGACCGGCGAGATGGGTGTGGCGGTGCAGTCCCACTACTTCTCGGTCGGCCCGATCGTGCCGTGGGCCGAGGCCGGGGTGGGCGCGATCGCCACGCAATCGCTGGTGCTCGTCGACTACGGCCCCGACGGTCTCGACCTGATGCGACGCGGCTTCAGCGCGCGTCAGGCACTCGATTCGCTGCTCGCGGCCGACGCGCACAACGAGGGCCGCCAGGTCGCGATGGTGGACGCGAAGGGCAACGTGGCCGCGTACACCGGCCCCAAGTGCATCCCGTTCGCCGGCCAGCACACCGGGGCCCAGTACTCGGCGCAGGCCAACCTCATGGCCAGCGATCGCGTGTGGCCGGCGATGGCCGAGGCGTACGAGCACGCGCAGGGCGATCTGGCGGAGCGCCTGATGCAGGCGCTCGAGGCGGCGCAGAAGGCGGGTGGCGACATCCGCGGCAAGCAGTCGGCGGCGATCGTGGTGGTGAGCGCGCAATCGACCGGAAAGCCGTGGAACGACCGTTTGTTCGACCTGCGCGTCGAGGACCATCCCGAACCGTTGAAGGAGCTGCGCCGTCTGATCCGTCTCAAGCGGGCCTACCGGCTCGAGGACCAGGGCGACGATTTCATATCGCAGAAGATGTTCCCCGAGGCGATGCAGGCCTACGAGCAGGCGATGAAGCTGGCGCCCGAGGTGAACGAGCTGGTGTTCTGGGCCGCCGTCTCGATGTACACCAACGGACGCAAGGACGAGGCGCTGCAACTCTTCCCCAAGGTGTACGCCAAGGAGCCACAGTATCGCGATCTCGTGCCGCGGCTCGTGAAGGCCGGTCTGTTCCCCGATGATCCCAAGGCGATCGCCGAGGTACGTGGCGCCGGCACGCGGCGTTTCCTGCTCGGCGGCCAGACGAGCGGTCCGCACTGAGGCCACCATGAAATCCCTCCGCGTCACCGTGCTCGCGGTCGCGCTCGCCGCCGCCGCCGCATCCAGCGCTCGCGCCGGCTGGAACCCCGCCGGCGTGCTCGTCGTCTCCATGCGCGACGGCCAGATCGATCAGCCGCTCGTGTCCGATCTCGCAGGCGGCGTGTACCTGCCCTATTGGACCGACATCGGTATCGGGGTCCCCTCCGACGCCTTTCTCGTGCACCTCGATCACGGAGGGGATGGCTCGTGGCCGTCGCTTCCGCTCACCGTGGCATTCGGCGGCGCGGGCGCG
>JBIOKD010000299.1:0-4145 GCA_044451485.1 Candidatus Eiseniibacteriota bacterium
ATCCTGGTGGTCGGCGTACCAGCGCACCGCGATCAGGTGGCCCCGGATGTCGCGCATCAGCCACACGTAGGTGTTCTCGAGGTTGTTCAGGGTCTTGTCGCCTGGCTTCCCGGTCGTGCGGCCGCTGTTGATGAGCCCGGCGGCATAGGTCCAGCCCGAGCGGGTGCCATTGAGCTCGATACCGGACGCGTCGAGGGTGACCGGGGTGAGGTAGTCGGCGAGGGTGGTGCGGCGGGAGTCGGCGAGGTAGGGGATGTCCGCGTCGTAGATCCCGGCCTTGACGTTCAGTTGGCCGTCCTTGACCACATCGTCGAACTGAACGAACGCCTGGCCACTGTTCAGGGGTCCCCCCGCCCCGGTGAAATTGTCGTCGAAGTGGAACGAGAGGTTCTGGCTGAGTGTGCCCGCGCTCTGGAACTCGACGTCGTTCTGGACGAACGCACTCGTCGAAGTGCTCGCGCGGCCACCGAACACGCTGGCCGTGTCGGTCGAGTTGTAGGTGTAGCCGACATTACCGACGAGCGAGATTGGAAATTCCTTCGCCTCCCACGGCGACTGGCCCTTGTCGCCTGGCATGCGGTACCCGCGCTGGCGGAAGTCCATCCCGAACTTGTTGAGCCGCGGGAACGCGAAGTGACAGGTCGTGCACTCGACACCGTACTTGCGCGCGAACAACGGCAGCGCGTCACCCCGGTCGGGCTTCATCACCACGACCATCGCCACAAGGAGCGGCAGCACGATCAGGACGTTGCGAACCAGTCGCAGCATCGAAGACCTCCTTTGGGACCGCGGCGGAAGAGGCGGACGCTCCACCGACGCCGGCCTCCAGTCCGCGGGGGAGAATGCATCGGTCGTCCGGGAGTGGCGAGGCTTTTCGAATCATTGCACAAAGTTGTGGCAAAACCACCAGTGACGATGCGACATCGTCGGGCCGTGCATGGCGTGCCGGCCGTCGTCGCGGACGGTCGGTGACGCCGGCACCTCGCTGCCCGGGTCAGTGCGATCGCGAACCGAGCGGCAGACGGACCCGCGCCACGCAGCCACGCGCTCCGTCGCGATTGCGGAGCGTGACGCTGCCACCGTGCGCCTCGGCGATCTGCCGGCACAGCGCCAGTCCGATCCCGGTGCCGCCGGTCTTCGTGGTGAAGAACGGCACGAACAGATTGCGGGTGTCGGAGACACCCGGGCCGTCGTCCTCGATACGCAGCTCGAGCGCGCCGGCGCGACGCTCCCAGCCCACGCGCACACCGCCACCGGTCTCGATCGCGGCGTCGGCGGCATTGCGCAGCAGGTTGATCAGCAGCGCGTCGAGCTGGTCGCTGTCGGCGGTCACGGTGAGCGGCGGACCCCCGCTCACGGTCACCACGAGCCGGGTCTCGAGCGACGCCGCGTGCCGCACCACCGCGTCGATCTCGAGCGGTCGGGGTTCGGGTGGCGGCAACCGGGTGAGCCGCGCGTAGGCCTTCAGGAAGCGGCCCAGCGAGCGGGCGCGCGAGTCGATGACCTCGAGCCCCTGACCGAGGTCGTCACGCAGGGTGCCGGGGGCGTCGGGTCGCGCGAGCGAGGCGCGCAGGCTGCCGGCGATCGACTGGATGGGAGCGAGCGAGTTGTTGATCTCGTGACTCAGCACACGCACCAGCCGCTGGAACGCGAGCCGCTCCTCCTCGCGCAGCGAGCGGGTGAGATCGCTCAGCACCACCAGCCGGTGCGGGCGACCGGCCCAGCGATAGTCGCCGCGTCGCAGCTCGAGCCGGCCCGGATGGGCGGCGAGCTCCAACTCGATCAGACGCGGCACCTCGCCGTCGAGGGCCTCGGCGAGCCCCAGCTCGGTGGCGCCGAGCCCGAGCGCGCGCTCGGCGGGTCGCTCGAGCAGCGCCTCGCCGCCGGCGTTGAGGAGCGTGAGACGGTCGTGGTCGTCGAACGCGAACACCGCGACGTCGATGGCCTCCATGACGCGGCGCAGGAGACCCATGGCCTCGACCGCATCGAGACGCTCGCGTTTGAGCATCGTGGCCAGCGCGTTGATCTCGTGGAAGGCGAGCCCGAGCGGACTCGTGGGGTCGGCGCCACGGGCGCGGATCGAATAGTCGCCCTCGCGCATCGCGGCGACCAGGTTGGAGAGCGTCTGCAGCGAGCGCACCACACGCTCGCGCAGTGCGGTGGCGCACAGCGCCCAGGTCGCGGTCAGCGCCAGGGTGGCGGCGAGCCGTGTGCTCGGCACGTGTGGCGTGCTCCACACCGCCACCAGCGCCACCACGAGCGCCGGCGCGCCACCGCCGAGCGCCAGAAGCGTGACACGCGTCTCGTGTCGCATCGGCCGGCGGTGACGCCGGGGCGCCCGGGAGCCGGCAGCCATCACAACCCGTGGCGACCGAGACGTCGGTAGAGCGCGCTGCGCGAGAGCCCCAGGGCGCGCGCCGCCTCGCTCACGTTGCCGTCGTGGCGTTTGAGGGCGCGGCGGATCAGCTCGCGCTCCACCTCGTCGAGGGTCAGCCGCTCGAGCTCCGCGCCGGCATCGCCACCACCGACGCGCAGACCCAGATCGGCGATGCGGAGCTGGTCGCCGGGCGCCAGCAGCACCGCACGCTCCACCGCGTGCTCCAGCTCGCGCACGTTGCCCGGCCACGGGTGATCGAGCAGCGCCCGCACCGCCTCGGGCTCGATGCCGGTGACCGGGCGCCCGTAGCGGCGGGCATGGTGCGCCAGGAAGTGCGCGGCCAGGAGCGGGAGGTCCTCGCGGCGCTCGCGCAGCGGCGGCAGGTGGATCTCCACGGTGTCGATGCGGAACAACAGGTCCTCGCGGAAGCGGCCGGCCGTGACCTCGGCGCGCAGGTCGGCGTTGGTGGCCGACACCAGACGAACCGACACGCGGCGCGTGCGCGACGAGCCCACCCGCTCGAACTCGCCGCTCTGCAGCACGCGTAGCAGCTTGGCCTGCTGGGTCAGCGGCACGTTGGCGATCTCGTCGAGGAACAGGGTTCCGCCGTCGGCCAGCTCGAACCGTCCGACCCGCTCGCCGCGGGCGCCGGTGAAGGCGCCGCGCTCGTGACCGAACATCTCGCTCTCGAATACGCCCTCGGAGAGCCCGCCCACGTTGACCGTCACCATCGCCCGCGCCGCACGTGGCGAGCGGGCGTGGAGGATCCGCGCCACCAGCTCCTTGCCGGTGCCGTGCTCGCCGGTCACCAGCACGTTCGCATCGCTGGGCGCCACGCGCTCAATCAGATCGAGCACCGGCCGCATCGCCGGCGACTGCGCGATCATGCGGATCCCGTCGTCGCGCAGCAGCTCGTTCTCGCGCTCCAGCCGCCGGCCGCGGCGCAGCGCGCGGGACAGCTCGATCTGGCTCGTGAGCGTGGCGAGGAGACGACTGTTGTCCCACGGCTTCTGCACGTACTCGCGCGCCCCGCTGCGCACCGCGGCCACCGCGCCCTCGACACTGCCCCACGCGGTCATCACGATGACCGGCAGCGAGGCGTCGAGACGACGCAGCTCGGCCACCAGCGCGATGCCCTCGCTCCCGGAGGTCGTGTCACGCGCATAGTTGAGATCGAGCAGCGCGGCGTCGAAGTCCTCCGATTCGACCGCGCGCATGACCTCGGCCGGAGAGCCGGCGGTGACGATCTCGAACCCGCCGTCGCGGAGGAGCAGCCGCAGCGCGGCGAGCACGTCGGGATCGTCGTCGGCGACGAGGATCCGGGCCGGTCCGGTGTTCGAGGTCACGGTCGTGGGCATGGAGAAGGTGCGCCCGGGGACACTAGCAGATTCCCCGGGCGTCTCGATCGGTCGGGGGCGCGTGCGCGTGCCCCTTCGTCTCACGGTCATCCCTTCAGACGCTGCAGGTCCTTCTTCGCCGGCTCGAACTTCGGATCGAGCCGGTTGGCGGTCTCCATCTCGGCCAACGCCTCGGTACGCTTGCCTTGCTTCTCGAGCGCCAGCCCCAGACGCCAGTGCGCCGCCGCGGGTGGGCTGCCACCGGCCTCCGGTGGGCGGGTGAGGTAGTGGCGGAAGCAGCGCTCGGCACGCTCGGCGTCGCCGTGCTCGACCAGACTGACGCGCCCCGCCTGGTACATCGGGGCGAGATCGTCCGGAACGTTCAGCTCGGCGTCGGCCAGGGTGCGATCGAGGTCGTCCCATCGCGCCGC
>JBIOKD010000300.1:0-4141 GCA_044451485.1 Candidatus Eiseniibacteriota bacterium
CGCGGCACGCGAGATCGTGGGCCGCGACGCCTTCGTGGCCGGCTCGATCGGACCGCTGGGGAAGCCGCTGCAGCCGTTCGGCCACATCCTGGTGCCGGACGCCGAGGGCTACTTCCGCACCACCGCCGAGGGCCTGCTCGAGGGCGGCTGCGATCTGTTCCTGCTCGAGACCTTCCAGGACCTGAGCGAGATCCTGGCCGCGTTGCGGGCGGTGCGATTGGTGACACGCGAGCTGCCCGTGGTGGCGCAGATGACCTTCGGCACCGACGGAAAGACCCTCTACGGTCACACCCCGGCCGAGGCGGTGCAGGCGTTGCGTGACGGTGGCGCCGACGTGATCGGGGTCAACTGCGGCGTCGGTCCGCAACCCACCCTGGAGGTGCTCGAGCAGCTGCTGGCCGCGGCAGACGGAACACCGGTGTCCGCCATGCCCAACGCCGGGCTCCCCCGCTACATCGACGGCCGCTTCCACTACCTCGCGAGTCCGGAATATTTCGGGGACTTCGCGGCCCGCGCCGTGGCGCTCGGCGTGCGGCTGGTGGGTGGCTGTTGTGGCACCACGCCGGCGCACACCCGCGCGATGCGCGAACGGATCGATTCGGCCCGTCCGGTCGAGTCGCTCGCCCCCGGCGCCGAGGTCCACGTGCTCGAGTCGCCGCCGGCGCCGGTCGCGCGACCCTCGGTCGGCGAAGAGCCGGATTTCGTGCGCAAGCTGCGCGAGCGGTTCGTGGTGAGCGTGGAGCTCGATCCGCCACGCGGCATCAACACCGCCAAGGTCATGGAGGGCGCCCGTCTCATGGCCGACCGCGGCGTGGACGCGGTCAACATCGCCGACTCGCCGATGGCGCGCATCCGGATGAGCGCGATGGCGCTGTCGTTCGAGATCCACCGCCACTACCCGCGTCTGGAGATCATCCTCCACTTCACCGCCCGTGACCGGAACCTGATGGGGTTGCAGAGCGACCTGCTCGGCGCGCATGCCCTCGGACTGCGCAACATCCTGTGTCTGACCGGTGACCCGCCGAGTCTGGGCGACTACCCGAACGCCACCGCGGTGTTCGACACCGACGCGGTCGGTCTGATGCGCATGGTCCAGGCCATGAACCGCGGCACCGATCTGGCCGGCACCTCGATCGGGGCCGCCACCTCCTTCGCGTTCGGATGCGGCGTGAATCCCACCGCGCAGGACCTCGACGCCGAGTTCGAGTGGGTGCGACGGAAGCTGGACGCCGGCCCGCAGTTCCTGATGACCCAGCCGGTGTACGAGCTCGACGCGTGGAAGCGTTTCGTCGATCGTCTGACCGACGTCACCGACGTACCGGTGCTGATCGGCATCCTGCCGCTCCAGTCGTACCGGCACGCCGAATTCCTCCACAACGAGGTGCCGGGGATCCAGGTCCCGGACTGGATCCGTGCGCGGATGCACGAGGCCGGGAACGAGGGGCAGCGGGTCGGCGTCGATCTGGCCCGCGCGCTGCTCGCCGAGTGCCGTACCATGGCGAACGGGGTCTACCTCATGCCGTCGTTCGGCCGATACGAGAACTGTCTCGAGGTCCTGGAGGGCGTCCGATGATCCGGCACGTGCTGTACTTCGTCGTGATCGCTGCGGTGATGATCCTGCTGTCGAATCTCGGCTGGCTGGGATTCCACGTCGACGGCTGGAAGGCGGCGCTCATCGCGGCGCTGGTGCTCGCGTTGATGAACACCATCGTCAAGCCCATTCTGTTCGTGCTCACGCTCCCATTCACCATCCTCACGCTCGGCTTCTTCCTGCTGGTCCTGAACGCGATCACGCTGTGGCTCACCACCAAGCTGGTGCCCGGGTTCAGCATCCACGGCGCGCTCAACACGTTCCTCGGGGCGCTGGTGCTGACGCTGGTGGGATCGTTCTGGAAGGGGATCACCAAGGAGCAGAAGCGTTGAGCCGGCCACGCGACCGTCGTTGGCGTCGGCGGGTCTGACATGCCGGCGCCACGACACCGCCCTCCGAGCCGCCGCTCCGCACCGGCACCCCCACCGGCGCCACAGGACACGCGTGACGCCCTCGATCTGAGCGCCGAGGAGAACGCATCGCTCTGTTCGGGGTGTGTCCGTTGCTGCAGCTACATCACCATCGAGGTCCAGGCGCCACGCAGCGCGCGTGACTACGACCAGTGGATGTGGGCGATCATGCATCGTGGCGTGAGTCTGTACGTCGAGATCCCCGAGCGTTGGTTCGTGGCGCTCGACACCCCGTGCGAGAACCTCACCGCCGAGGGCCGCTGTGGGATCTACGGCCGTCATCCGGTGCTGTGCCGCGAGTACGACCCACGCGATTGCGAGCGGCGTCGCCCGCTCGAGGAGGTCCGGGCGTGGTTCCACACCGCCGAGGCGCTCGAGAACTGGCTCCGTCGCGAGCGTCCCGCCCATCATCGCGCGTTGCTGCGCTGGCGCCGCGACTCCCCGAACGCACCGCCGCGGGCCGACGTCGAGGCCGATCGGCGTGCCGCCAGGCGGGCGCTGGTCACGATCGGGGAGCCCATGCGTCCGGCACCGGTCCGGGCGTCGTCGTCACGCCGCGGCGGGTCCCTGCGCTGAGCGCTCCGCGGCGATCCGTCGCGCGCGTTGCACCACACCGGCTCGCTCACTGCTCGCGCCGATCCGCCTCGTCACCCGCCCAACGTCGCCGCCATTCGACGATCCGATGCAGCGCCTCGAGCGGGCTCATGGCATCGGGGTCCAGCTCGCGCAGCGCCTCGAGCAGCTCGTGCGGGGGCAGCGGGACCACCGGTCGGGGCGGCGTCGCTCCCAGGTGCTCGGCGGTGCGCTCGCTCTCCAGCTCGCGCAGCACCTCGCGCGCGCGGGTGATGACCACCGCCGGCAGACCCGCGAGCTGCGCCACGTGGATGCCGTAGGAGCGATCGGCGGCGCCGTCCGCGATCCGATGCAGGAACACCACCCCGTCGCCCCACTCCCGCACCGTGACGTGGACGTTGGCCAGTCGTGGCAGGGTCTCGGCGAGCTGGGTCAGCTCGTGATAGTGCGTCGCGAACACCGTGCGCGGCCGCGCGCCGTCCTCGGCGTGGAGCTGCTCGGTCACCGCCCACGCCAGCGCCAGCCCGTCGTAGGTCGCGGTGCCACGCCCGATCTCGTCGAGCAGCACCAGCGAGCGCTTCCGCGCGTCGCGAAGGATGTCGGCGGTCTCCTGCATCTCGACCATGAACGTGCTCTGACCGGCGCCGAGCCGGTCGCTGGCGCCCACGCGTGTGAACAGCCGGTCCACCACGCCGATCCGCGCCGTGGCCGCGGGGACGAACGAGCCGGTCTGGGCCAGCACCACCGACAGCGCGAGCTGGCGGAGATAGGTGCTCTTGCCACCCATGTTCGGACCGGTGAGCAGCAGGATCTGACGTCGTTCCCGGTCGAGACGGATGTCGTTGGGGACGAATTCGCCGCGGGGCAGCAGCCGCTCCACCACCGGATGACGCGCCCCCTCCAACTCGAGCGTCATGCCGTCGTCGACCACCGGGCGCTTCCAGCCGTAACGCGCCGCGGCCTCGGCCAGCGCCGCGGTGGCGTCGAGCCGCGCCAGCGTGTCGGCGGCACGCTGCAGCGCCGGGACGTGACGGGCGGCGCGACCGCGCAGCTCGACGAACAGCTCCTGCTCGCGCGCCTCGAGCTTGTCCTCGGCCCCGAGCACCTCGCTCTCCTTGTGCTTGAGCGCCGGGGTCACGAAGCGCTCCGCGGTGGTGAGGGTCTGACGCCGCTCGTACTCCGGCGGGACCTTGTCGAGATGGGGCCGGGTGACCTCGAGGTAGTATCCGAACACCCGGTTGTAACCCACCTTGAGACTGGCGATGCCGGTGCGGGCCCGCTCGGTGGTCTCGAGCTCGGCGATCCAGCGTTTGCCGGAATGCGCCAGATCGAACAACCGATCCCGCTGTTCGTCGTAGCCGGTACGGATGACACCACCGTCGCGGGCCCCGGGGGGCGGGTCGTCCACCAGAGCATGTCCCAGCTCGTCGAGCAGCTCGGGGATCCCGCCCAGCGTCCCGGCGCTGTCGCCGAGCGCCGCCTCACCGAGAGTCGCGAGCCCCGCCGCGATCCCCGGCAGCCGCGAGAGCGCGTCCCGCAAGGCACCCAGGTCCCGCGGCGTGGCCCG
>JBIOKD010000301.1:0-4141 GCA_044451485.1 Candidatus Eiseniibacteriota bacterium
CGTGGTGAGCAGCGTGCTCTGTCCCCGCCCCACCAGGTTGCCCACGCTCACCTGCGAGATGCCGATCACACCCGAGAGCGGGGCCGTGATCCGGCAGTAGCTGAGGTCGAGCTCGGCGGAGCGCGTGGTGGCCCGCGCCGCGGCCATCTTGGCGGTCGCCGCCTCGTCGGCCGCGAGCGCGTCGTCCAGCTCCTGGCGGCTGATCGCGTCCTGCTCGAACAGGGGCTTCATGCGCGCGGCGTCGCGGGCCGCCTTGCCCGAATCGGCGCGTGCGGCGGCCATCGAGGCTTTCGCCTGGGCCAGCGCCGCCTCGAACGGCTGTGGATCGATCACGTACAACAATTGTCCCTTGTCGACCCAGCCGCCTTCGCGGAAGCTCATGCTGGTGAGATAGCCCTCGACCCGGGCGCGAATCTCGACCTCCTCGGAGCCACGCGTCTGCCCGACCGCCTCGAAGTAGATGGGGACGTCCTTCTGCAGGACGGGCGCGATCAGCACCTTGAGGGGCGGGCCACTGACGGGCTCGCCGCTCTTGGCGCAACCGGAGAGCAGTGCCGCGGCCAGGATCGCGGCGGCGATCTGATCCACGCCGGGGCGTCGTGAAAGGGGCGGGAGTTCCGGGGTCATCGAGCGTCTCCTGGAGCGAATGCCGGGCGTCGATGGCGAACGACGCGTCGCGCGGTCGGACGCGGCCAAGCAGGTGGGATGACCGGCATTCTAGACAAACTCGTTTCGTCCGACCAAATTGCTCCGTGGGGCCACCCGCCATACGCTTCCGATTGACGCCCGGTTCGCGCGCGGCCTACCCTTTCGCGTTGGCGGTCCCACGCCACCCGAACGGCCCGACCCGGCGTCGTCCGATGTCTCACCCAGGCCCGCTCCACGACCCGGAGAACGACACCATGAAAAAGATGGATGACCTCCTCTCGCGGGCCCGGCGGATCGCCGAACGTTATCGCGTCGACGACGGCAGGGGATTCCGTCTCGACGACGTCTCACCCGGCGACACCGCGTGGCTCAAGAGCGAGCAGAAGCCGCTCGCCAAGCAGGTGCTGCAGGAGGGCATCGAGGCGCTCGCGGACCTGCAGGAGATGCTCTATGCCCAGGACCGGTGGGCGGTGCTGCTCATCTTCCAGGCGATGGACGCGGCCGGCAAGGACGGCGCGATCAAGCACGTCATGTCGGGCGTCAATCCGCAGGGTTGCCAGGTCTACTCGTTCAAGTCTCCGACCAGCGAGGACCTCGACCACGAGTTCATGTGGCGCTGCATGAAGTGTCTGCCCGAGCGGGGGCGCATCGGCATCTTCAACCGCTCCTACTACGAGGAGACGCTGGTGGTTCGCATCCACCCCGAGCTGCTCGCCAAGGAGAAGCTGCCGCCGAAACTCGTCAGCAAGCGTATCTGGGACGAGCGTTATGAGGACATCCGCGACATCGAGCGTTACCTGAGCCGGAACGGCGTGATCATCCGGAAGTTCTTCCTTCACGTCTCCAAGAAGGAGCAGCTCAAACGCTTCCTCAGCCGGCTGGACGAGCCGGCGAAGAACTGGAAGTTCTCGGTCGCGGACGCTGCGGAACGCGAGCACTGGCGTGACTACATGAAGGCCTACCAGGACACGATTCGGCACACCTCCACCCGGCACGCGCCGTGGTACGTGGTGCCGGCGGACAACAAGTGGTTCACGCGGATCGTGGTGGCCTCAGCCGTGATCGACGCGATGGCGTCGCTCGATCTGAGCTTCCCGAAGGTCAACGCCGCCAAGCGCCGGGAGCTGGCGGCGGTGAAGGCGCGGCTCCTGGGGAAGGCGTGAGCGCCGGGAAGACCCGCCGCGATCCCAACTGCGCGCGTCAAGGTGGCGCCGGTGGCGTGCGTCGCCGGAGCGGGTGGCGAGACACGCGCGCCCGCTCCGGGCAACACCGATCGCGGTACTGAAGCGGTCGACGCCTACTGCGGTTTCACCGCGATCTTCAGCTCGTTCCCGCTGCGGTCGAACGTGCCCTCGCCGCACTCGACCTCATTGCCGGCCGCGTCGAACGTGCATCCGAACATCTTGCCCCCGACCTTGCCGGCGGTCGAATCCCGCTCCACGGTGTAGGCGTACCAGCCCGATCCCACCGGTTTGCCCTTGGTGTTCCCATCGCCGAACTGGGCGACGAGCAAACCCTTGTCGGCCACCGTGCCGTCCGACAACGTCACCGGGT
Organism: Candidatus Eiseniibacteriota bacterium; assembly: GCA_044451485.1. GTDB lineage: Bacteria > Eisenbacteria > RBG-16-71-46 > RBG-16-71-46 > RBG-16-71-46 > JBIOKD01. The sequence goes on from JBIOKD010000301.1 coordinate 2,203, forward strand.
CGTGCGTGTACGCGTACATCACCTTGCTGGGCGCATCCCACATGAAGCCGATCAGCTCCTGCTTGCCGTTGCTGTCGACGTCGGCCGTCTCGTACCACATGGTGGCGTCCTTCGAGACGGTGACACCGAGGGCGCCACTTCCGAAGTCGGTCGGGTGGGTGGCACCCGAACCGGGATGCCGGTTGGTGAGACCGATCATCCACCGCTTGAGCATCCGCTCCGCGACCCGCGGCTGCGTGGACGGGGGATTCGAAGCCTGGCCCGCCTTCTCGCCCTTGGGAGCACAGGAGACCACGATCAACAGGAGGATCGGCGGAAGGACGTATCGCAGACAACGCTTCATCGGACACCTCGATGGAATGTCGTGGGGATGGTGCGCCGGGGCGCATGGCCGGGCTCGTGTCCGGGTCCGGCATCGACGGCCGACGCTACCGCGCTCGTCCCCGAGGTCGCAAGCGGGAAGCCGCTGGCCGCACACATCCACAGCGGGTCGCCACGACGCGTGACCGGGAACGCGCACACATGGCGGTCGCACACGTCTTCGACGATGTGTCGTTCATGGCTCGGCGGACACCCCGCGTCCTGCTTTGGACGCAAGCACTTACATCGTCCATTGTGTGCACCACATGAATCGGCCGTGGCGACCACTTGCGGGGTCGCGACGCGAAGACTGTCGCGTGACGACTCGCGCCGAACCGGTCGCCACGATCCCCCGTGCACCCGTGGACACCGTCCGAGCGACGTTCGCGGTGCATCGAAGTGCCTTCTTTGCTTGCAACATTCCGATATGGATGTAGTCTGGCGAAAGAGGAGCCGGCGATTGGGACGTGCGTCCTCGTGTCTGTGAACCTTGTGGCGCATTCCGAGCTCCTAGTTCACCAGGCGGTTTCCCCAACACGGAGGTCTGTGATGGCCCGCAGGAGAGCGAGAAAGGCGAAGAGAACAGTGCGCAAGGCCGTGCGCCGTACCCGACGCCGCAAGCGCGTGGTGCGCCGCCGCGTCAAGCGCGCGGTCCGGAAGGTCGTCCGCCGGAAGCGCCGTGCCCGTCGCCGCGTCAAGCGCGTGGTGCGCAAGGTCGCGCGTCGCACTCGGCGCCGCAAGCGCGTCGTTCGCCGCCGCGTCAAGCGCGCCGTCCGCAAGGGCGTCCGCCGCGCGCGGGTGAAGAAGGCGATGGAGGGCATGATGGGCGAAGGCGGCATGGGCCAGATGCCCTGATCGCACTTCGAGCGCTTCATCGCGGGGCCGCGCACCGGTGTTCGGCGCGCGGCCCTGTGCTTTTCCGGAGATGCGGCGGGAGCTGCGTGGGAGGTGACCGGCGTGCGCACTCCCGGTGACGATCCCCGTCCCGCCTCGTTGCACTGAGTTCGAAACGGCGGTTCGCCGCCCCCCGCCGTCTGCGCTACAGTCCGCGATCATGAGTTCGCTCGCCCCCGGCACGCGTCTGGGACCCTACGAGATCGTCGCCCCGCTGGGCGCGGGCGGCATGGGTGAGGTGTACCGTGCCCGCGATCCGCGTCTCGGTCGCGACGTCGCGATCAAGGCGCTGCCCGCCGCGTTCGCGCAGGACGCCGAGCGGCTGGCACGGTTCGAGCGCGAGGCCAAGCTGCTCGCCACGCTCAACCATCCCAACCTGGGCGCGATCTACGGACTCGAGGAGGCGGGCGGGCAGCGCTACCTCGTGCTCGAGCTGGTCGAGGGCGAGACGCTCGCGGTCCGGCTCACGCGTGGCCGACTCGCCATCGAGGAGGCGCTCGAGGTATGCCGGCAGATCGCCGCCGCGCTCGAGAGCGCGCACGAGAACGGGATCGTCCATCGCGATCTCAAGCCCGGCAACGTCATGATCACCCCCGCCGGTCTGGTGAAGGTGCTCGACTTCGGACTCGCGAAGAGCGGCGGGTCGAACCCCTCGGTGACCGGCCCGGTGCTGACCGAGTCGCCC
>JBIOKD010000302.1:0-4129 GCA_044451485.1 Candidatus Eiseniibacteriota bacterium
GGCATGAGGATGTTGTCCACCAGCGAGCTGACGACCTTGCCGACGGCGCCGCCGATGATCACACCCACAGCCAGCGCGAGGGCGTTGCTCTTGGTGAGGAAGTCTTTGAATTCCTTCAGCATGGCCAGCCTCCAGGTCCGCCAGGGACTCTCGATCGGGGTGACGACCGGCGAAACTTAGTGGGTCGGGGCGGTGCTGACAAGCGGATTGGTGTCTGGGAGCGATTCGATTTCGCTTGACAGACTTTGAGGAGCGATCGGTCTCAGCGCGCGAGTCGCGCGCGGCTCGCGTGCCTCGAGTGCGCGACGTGCGCGCAGACGGCCTCTCGTCGGCTGGTCCGCGCCCAAATGCATCCGGCTCGCTCCGGCGCGCGCAGCGCGCACCCACGAGCGCCGTAAGTGCGCGTGATAGAAGTGACCGTGCCCCCGGGACACGCCCCCGCGGAGTCCCGCCATGAAGTGCTACTCGCTGTCGCACCTCCCCGATCACGTCCTGCTGCGTGACCTGGCGACGCTCGTCGCCCAGGATCGCCAGACCACCGCCTCGATGCTCGCCCACCTGGCCGAGGTGGACGCCCGCAAGCTCTACTTGCCGGCTGCCTACCCCTCGATGTACGCCTACTGCGTGGGTGAGCTGCGCCTCTCCGAAGATGCCGCGTACAAACGGATCCAGGTGGCGCGGGTGGCCCGGCAGTTCCCGGAGATCTTCGCCGCCGTCGCCGATGGCCGGCTGCACCTGAGCGCGGTGCTCCTGCTGGCGCCACACTTGAGCCCGGAGAACGGCGGCGAGCTGATCGTTGCTGCCACGCACAAGACCCGGGCCGAGACCGAGCTCCTGCTGGCGCAACGCTTCCCCAAGCCGGATCTCATGACTTGTGTTCAGGCCATTACGCCGTCACCCGCAAGCGAGTCACTGGTTTCCGAGAGACTTTGTGAAAGAGAGATACAACTCGCCCCGGGGCGAGTTGTGAAAGAAAGTGCGAGGCTCACCCCGCTGTCGCCACAGCGATTCGCCGTGCAGGTGACGATCGGGCAGGAGACCCACGACAAGCTGCTCTACGCGCAGTCCCTGCTCGGCCATGCGCTTCCCTCGGGAGATCTGGCGGCAGTGCTCGATCGAGCGTTGGACGCGCTGATCCCCAGGCTCGAGCAGCGCCTCTTCGCCGCCTCAACCCGCACACGCCCCGGCCGCCGCTCGGACAGGGCTCGCCACATTCCGGCCGCCGTGCGTCGGGCGGTGTGGGAGCGCGACCAAGGCCAGTGCACGTTCGTGGCGGAGAATGGACATCGGTGCGAGGCGCGCACGCGGCTGGAGTTCGACCACGTGGATCCGCTGGCGCGCGGAGGAGACACCACGGCCGACAACATGCGGCTGCGCTGCCGAGCGCACAACCAGTACGCGGCCGAGCGTGTGTTTGGAAGAGCCTTCATGCGCGGCAAGCGGGAGAACGCCAGAGCCAGGGCCGCCGAGAGACGTGCACGCCGCGTCGCTCCGGGGAGCGCGAGCCCAGCCCGGGCCGCCGAGGCCGGATCGGACCACGTGCGGGAGGTCGTCCCCTGGCTCCGCGCGCTCGGGTTCCGCGCCGACGAGGCACGCCGGGCGGCCGCGCGCTGTGAGGCAATCCCCGACGCCTCGCTCGAAGAGCGGGTGCGCGTCGCGCTCTCGAGCCTGGGACCGGCGCGCGTGCGATGTCGCCGCATTGCGCCGACGTTCGGTGAAGGCGAGACGCCATGCGCTCCATCACGGATGGAGGCCGGGAGGTTCTGACCCGGAGAGCTGCTCGGAACTGGTGCGTCGAAGGGGCGCTCGCGACCAGCGGTTCCAGAGTCTCTAATCGCTCGCCGGGCCTTCCGGGCCCGGCGCCACCGGCGCCACCGCCATGCCCGGAACATCGGGCAGATGGCGGAACGAGAGGTAGAAGTAGGCCGCCGCGGTCGCGTACAGAGTTGCCGTCACGTAGAACGGCACCGCGTAACCGGCGTGCTCGATCAGGATCCCGCTCAGCGTCGCACTCGCCGCCCAGCCGGCGTTCCAGAGCATGTTCATGAGACTGGTCGAGCGCGCCCTGAGCCCGGGCGGCATGGTCTCCATCACGAACGCCATCATCAGCGGGGTCGCCGCCTGCATGAGCGTCGCGCGCAGCCAGAAGGCGCCCACCGCCACGCCCAGCTGATGCTCGGCGCCCAGCGTCACCAGGAACGGCAGCGAAAGCACCTGTGACGCCATCGCGGTCTTGAGCCGCCCGAAGCGACGGGCCACCACCGGACCGATCATCGCCGCGATCGCGGTGGTGAGCGAGGCCACCGAGAAGAACGAGCCGATCTGGGCACTCGAGCAGCCGAAGCGGTCCTTGAAGTAGAGATTCATGAACGGGATCACCAGCCCGGCGCCGGCGCCGATCAGGAAGCCGGTGAGCCCGATCTTGGGGATCAGGTGCGACTGGGGGTCACGCGCCGCGCCACGCTCGTGCCGATGCGGGGCCTCGTGCGCGCGCCCGATCACCAGCAGCGGCAGCATGGACGCCGCCTCGATCGCGCCGCCGACCACGAGCGTCACCCGGTAGGCACCGAAGAGTCCGCTCACGGGGGAGCCTGGCAGGTCGTGGAGCAGACGTGGCAGCCAGCCACCGATCAAACTGCCGGCCACCGCCGCCACCAGCTCGATCGCGAAGAACGCGCTGAACAGATGGGTGCGCTCGCGCGTCGTCGAGTGCTCGCTCAGGAACGGCGCCGCGGCGATCGCGTAGAGCGACTGGCCCACCCCGGCCGCGAAGCTGAGCGCGTACAGCGCACCGGGTCGCACCATGAGCGCGCGCAGCAGGAACGCCGTGCCCTCGAGCACCACGCCGAGCACCAGCGTGCGCCGCCGGCCCCAGCGATCGGCCAGCCACCCGGCCGGCAGCGCGGCCAGCACCACGCCGGCGCCGGTCACGGTGAGCACCCGCCCGACGAATCCCTCGCGGAAGCCGGCCTCGGTCAGGTACAGGTTGAACAGCACCTGGCTGACGCCCATCCCCGCGAAACTCAGGAAGGTGGCGCCCAGGAACGCGCGCGCCGGCCGCGAGAACGCGCGCGTGGCTTCGACATACTCGCGCCACGCAGCGCGCAGCGGACTCACGCAGCGCTCACGTGGTACCCCGGACCGGTCCGCGGCCGTTGCGCGGAGCCCGGCCGGCTCCTGCGGCCGGCGCCACGGCCGCGCGCGCGCGCCGGCGCTTGACCGGCGGCTGGCCGCTCTTGACCCGCACCATCGGCTCGAACGCCGCGGGGGTCACCACGATGATGATCCGCGCGGTGCGCTCGCCGACGTTCTCGACCGCGTGCGGGGCGCGGCCATCGAAGTGGGCGGCGTCGCCTTCGTCCAGCTCGGCCACCTGCCCGGCGCAGGTCACCCGGATCCGGCCCTCGACACACAACAGGAACTCCTCGCCCTGGTGATAGTGCTGCTTGTCGCCGGCGGTGAGCCCGGGAGGCAGCTCGGCCATGACCACGTCGAGGTTGCGGACGGTGCCGGGGGTGAGCGATTCGACCCGGGAGGCGTTCCCGCCCACCTCGATGCGCCGGCGCTCGGTGCGGCGCACCACGCACATGGCCTCCGAGTCCGAGGCCACCAGGTAGGCGATCGAGGTGCCGAGGACCGTCGCCAGCCCGGTCAGGCTCGCCAGGGACGGGGAGGTGATCCCGTTCTCCAGCTGGCTGATGAAGCCTTTCGACAGGCCGCTGGCGGTGGCCAGCTGATGGACGGTCAAGCCGCGCCGCAGACGCAGGTCGCGGATCTTTCGGCCGACGTGCATGGGGGAACCTCGGGGCTCAGGGATGGGCCGGACCCCCACAAGGCTAGGTAACGTCCCCCCGGGTGTCAACGCGGCTTCGCGCCGCCGAGAACTCGTCCCATCCGCCGTCGGCCGCGGCCTCGACTGCCGCCCGGCGCGCCCCACCCAGGAGCTGGAGCTGGTAGAGGCGCTCGTAGATGCCGTGGCGGGCGAGCAGCTCGGCGTGGGTGCCGGTCTCGCGCACCTGCCCGTGATGCAGCACCACGATGCGGTCCACGTCCTGGATGGTGCTCAGCCGGTGCGCGATCACCAAACTGGTACGACCAGCGAGCAGGCGCCGGAGCGACTCCTGCAGCC
>JBIOKD010000303.1:0-4073 GCA_044451485.1 Candidatus Eiseniibacteriota bacterium
ACCCGCTCGATGGGCACCGGTCTGGGGTTGCCGATATCGGTCCAGATCGTCCGCGAGGTGGGGGGCGCCATCACCGCCAAGAACAACCCGGCGGGGGGTGCCACGTTCCGGGTCTCGTTCCCGGTCCCGGCGGAGCCGCCAGGACGGCCGGAGGAATGACGATGCGGACCACGGTGTTGGTGGTGGACGACGAGCTGCTGATCCGCAAGTCGCTGGCCAAGGTCCTGCGCGCGCGCGGCTGTCCGGTCGAGGTGGCCAGCAACGGTGCGGAGGGGCTCGAGAAGGTCACCGAAGTCCGGCCCCAGGTGATGATCCTCGACATGCGTCTGCCCGACACCGACGGTCTCTCGGTGCTCAGGCGGGTGCGTCAGCTCGACCCGCTGCTCCAGGTGATCGTGATCACCGCCTTCGGCGACGTCCAGACCGCGGTCGACGCCATGAAGCTGGGCGCCAACGACTTCCTCCGCAAGCCCTACGAGATGGAGGACATCGTCATGGCGGTGGAGGCGGCCGGGCGCACGTTCCGGCAAGCGAGCGAGCTGGACGTCTACCGCCGGCAGGCGTGGAAGCAGTACTCGGGCGAGGAGATCATCGGCGAGTCCGACCCGATCACGCGGGTGCGGGAGCTGATCGACAAGGTGGTGCGGAGCCAGGCCACCTCGGTGCTCATCAGCGGCGAGAGCGGCACCGGCAAGGAGCTGGTCGCCCGGGCGATCCACTACCGCAGCGACCGGGCCCAGCACCCACTCATGGAGGTCAACTGCTCGTCGTTCCAGGAGAACCTCCTGGAGAACGAGTTGTTCGGCCACGAGAAGGGCGCCTTCACCGACGCGGTGGACACCAAGAAGGGGCTGGTGGAGCTGTGCGACGGCGGCACCCTGTTCCTGGACGAAGTCGCCGACATGTCCCTCCCCACCCAGGCCAAGCTGCTGCGCTTCATCGACCACCGCAACTTCAAGCGGGTCGGCGGCGCCCAGGACGTCAGCGTGGACATCCGGATCGTGGCCGCCACCAACAAGGACCTCGAGGAGGAGGTGCGTTCCGGCCGGTTCCGCTCCGATCTCTACTTCCGACTCAAGGTGGTGGCGATCGAGCTCCCGCCGCTCCGCGATCGGGGGGACGACATCCTGCTGCTCGCCCGCCACTTCCTGCGCGAGTTCTCGCGTCAGTTCAACAAGCGCTTCGCCGGCATCTCGCCGGCCGCCGAGCAGCTCTTCCTGGCCTATCGCTGGCCCGGAAACGTGCGCGAGCTGCGCAATCTCCTCGAGCGTGTCGCCCTGCTCGAGGAAGGCGAGCGTCTCGAGGTCGAGCACCTCCCGCCGGAGCTGGCCGGGCGACGCGTGGCGGGCGAGGAGGAGGGCGTCGGGCTTCCGACGCTGGCGCAGATGGAGGCCGACCACATCAGCGAGGTGCTCCGTCTCACCGCCGGCAACAAGAGTCGCGCCGCGCGCATCCTCGGCATCTCGCGTCAGGGTCTGATCGAGAAGGTGCGACGTCTTCGCATCGAGGAAGGCGTCGGTCGTCAAGTCTCCTGACACCCCACAAAAAAATGGACACCATGCGCCTCCGCGACGCGATGCCCACGCGACGTGCGTGAACACTGAGTGGATCGCGTGCCGCGCGTCGTCGCGTCGCCTCGCGTCGCCGCCGGTCCCCACTTACTTGACAGCGAGCCCTCGCGCGCGGCCTCGCGCGTGACCAGACGGACCGCGACGAGGGTAGCCTCGATCATCGGTTCGCGTAATGGTGACAGGAGGTTACCGTCTAACTTGCACGGCGCCGGGCGAATTGGCACGGCGGGTGCATCAACGTAGAGCCGAGGCCACGCAGCGCACTCGGGTGCGATGCGCATGAGCCGCACCGGGCGCTGTGAGCGCCCCCGATGCTTGGTCCCGGCGAGAACGACGACAGCTTTCGCCGCTCTAAGAATCTACAAGGAGGTGATTCGGGATGGCTGCCAAGAAGAAGGCTGCGAAGAAGAAGGGCACCAAGAAGAAGGCCGCGAAGAAGAAGAAGTAATCCGTTCCGGACCTGGCACGTCCTCGGGGGATCGGTCGACGCTTGCTCGCCGACCGGTCCCCGACTGCTCTCACGCCCTTTCGACCCACAATCCTCGAAAGCGGACTCCAGTTTCGACCCGGATCCGAAGGATCCCGCGGGAGGTGTGGCGCTCGACGCCACCGAGACCCAAGGATCTCTTCCGGCGAGTGCGGGACGCCTGAAGGAGACCTTGCATGACCGGTTTCGGCCCACATCTCATCTATGATGGGTACGGGTGCCCATCGGCGCGGTTGGAGGACCTCCAGGGGCTCTATCGCCTCCTCGACGAGCTCCCCGACCGCATCCACATGACCAAGATCATGCCGCCGTACGTGTTTCGTCACGGCGTTCGCGACGGCTCGCAGGGGCTCTCCGGCTTCGTCTTGATCGCCGAGAGCCACATCAGCGTCCACACCTTCCCGGCCCGCAAGTTCATGAACGTGGACGTGTTCTCCTGTAATCCATTCGACGTCGAGGAGACGCTCGCGGCACTCCGCGAGGCGTTCCCGGCCAAGCGGGTGGATTGGAAGCTGCTCGACCGCGGGCTCGAGTTCCCGAAGAACATCGGGGACACCCGCGCTCTGGTGCAACGCGATCGGCGGATGATCGCCGCTCGCGCCCTGGGACTGGGGGCCCCGCGCTAGGGCAGGCCATCGGGCCTCTTAGTCCATGGCAGCGGCCCGGGCATGGATGCCCGGGCCGTTCGCTTGTTGGACGCGTGCTATAGTCGCTCCCCGCCGGATCACGCCGGCGCCGCCCGCGTCCGCCGCGGGCCGGCCTCCGCGCGGCCACGCGATCCGCACGAGGCTCCGCTTGACCGACGCCCCCACGCCCCCGGACGCCATCCGCATTCGCGGCGCCCGCCAGCACAACCTCAAGAACCTCGACCTCGATCTGCCACGGGGCCGGATGACCGTGGTCACCGGGGTGTCCGGTTCCGGCAAGTCGTCGCTCGCGTTCGACACCCTGTACGCCGAGGGACAGCGACGCTACGTCGAGTCGGTGTCGACCTACGCCAAGCAGTTCCTGGACCGGCTGCCACGCCCCGACGTGGACTCGATCCACGGGCTCACCCCGGCGGTCGCGATCCAGCAAACCGCCAGCGCGCGGAGCGCCCGGTCGACGGTCGGCACCACCACCGAGATCCACGACCACCTGCGGCTCCTGTTCGCCCGTCTCGGTGTCGTGCATTGTGCGAAATGCGGCCGGGTGGTGACCGCCGACAGCCCGAGCTCGATCGTGCGCGAGAGCGCCGCCTGGCCGGAGGGAGAGCGTCTGCTGGTGCTGGCCGCGGTCGCGCGTCCGGAGCGGATCGCGTGGGAGGAGACCGCCGCGAACCTGCTCAAGGCGGGCTACACGCGGCTCTGGATCGGGGGCGAGGTGGTGCCGCTCGATCCACCGCCCAAGCTGCCCCGCGGCCTGCGCGTGATCCGGCTCGTGATCGACCGCTTCACCTGGGAGCCTGGCGAGACCACCCGGCTCGCCGACTCGTGCGAGCAGGCCTTCCGGCGAGGCGAGGGGCGTCTCGAGCTGATCGTGGGGGATCGCGAGCCGGAGCGGCGGAGCGAGCGCTGGGAGTGCTCGAACTGTGGCACCCCCGCGATGCGGCCGGAGCCGGCGCTGTTCTCGTTCAACAGCCCGCTCGGCGTCTGCCCCACCTGTCGCGGGTTCGGGGACGTGCTCACCTTCGACCCGTCGCTGATCGTGCCCGACCCCGACAAGACGCTGCGACAGGGCGCCATCGATCCGTGGGCGCGGTCGTGGCGGAGTGTCGCCTGGCCGCGGATCGAGAAGTTCGCGCGCGCCGAGGGCATCCCGCTCGACAAGCCCTGGAAGCAACTATCGGCCGCCCATCGCGACGCGCTGCTCGGTGGCGCCGAGGGCTTCCGCGGCGTGATTCCGTTCCTCGAGCGCCTGCAGAAGAAGAGCTACAAGGCCGGCAACCGCTTCATCGTCAAGCGCTACCAGAGCGCCCGACGCTGCGGTTCGTGCGCCGGCGCCCGTCTGCGACCCGAGGCGCTCCAGGTCACGCT
>JBIOKD010000304.1:0-4072 GCA_044451485.1 Candidatus Eiseniibacteriota bacterium
GGCCAGCGCAAGGCCGTGGTGCTGGGCGGGATCCTGATGGCCATCGGGCACTTCCTGATGGCGGTGCAGAGCCTGTTCTTTCCCGCCCTGGTGTTCCTGATCCTCGGCAACGGCGCCTTCAAGCCCAACATCTCCACGCAGGTCGGGCGGCTCTACCCGCCGGGCGATCCGCGTCGCGACGGCGCGTTCACCATCTTCTACATGGGTATCAATCTCGGCGCGTTCTTTTCGCCCCTGGTCTGTGGCACGCTCGGTCAGAAGGTGGGCTGGCACTGGGGCTTTGCCGCCGCCGGCGTGGGGATGGTGCTCGGACTGTGTCTCTATCTGTTCGGCCGTCGTTACCTCGTGATCGAGGAGGCGAGCGACGATCGTCCGCCGCTCACACCGGCGCGCGCCACCGCCGGCATCGCCGGCTACATCGCCGGCATGATCGCGTTCGTCGCCGCCTTCATGTCGCTGTTCCTGATGCCGGCGGGTCTGCGCATCGCCCTCGCGGCGGTGGTGGCCGCGGTGCTGATCGCCTGGCTCTCCCGGCTGCCGCGCGACGAGCGTCCGCGTGTCATCACCCTGTTCGTGCTGTGCGCCCTCAACGTGGTGTTCTGGGCGGTCTACGAGCAGCAGGGCAACACCATGCAGTTGTGGGCGGACCGGAACACCAACTGGAACCTGATGGGCTTCATGGTCCCCTCGACCTGGTACCAGGCCTTCAACCCGTTCATGATCTTCGTGTTCGCGCCGCTGCTGTCGGGGTTCTGGGCGTGGCAGGCACAACGGCGTCAGGAGCCGTCCAGCGTGGTCAAGATGGCCATGGGTTGCTTCCTGCTCGGACTCTCCTTCCTGATCATGATCGCCGCCAGCCAGGGCATGGCCCTCGACGCCAAGCGCAGCGTCATGTGGCTGGTGGGGAGCACGCTGGTGATCACGATCGGCGAGCTCTACCTCTCACCGATCGGGCTCTCGTTCGTGACCAAGATCGCACCGGTTCGGATGGTGTCGATGCTGATGGGGGTGTGGTTCCTGGCCAACTTCGCCGGCAACTACCTGTCCGGCTACATCGGCACCTTTTACGAGAAGATGTCACGCGGTTCGTTCTTCGTCGTGCTGGCCGTGATGGGAGTGGGCGCCGGGCTGGTCATGTTCCTGATCAGCCGGCCGCTCGACAAGGCGGTCGCCGCCCACGATCGTCCGGGGAGCTGAGCCCGCGGCGGCGCGCCGCTCCGTGGCCGCGGCGCGCTACGTGCCGCGCGCGCCGCCGCCGAGCAGACGCTCGCTGCCCACGGCGAGCAGCAGCAGCGTGAGCAACGTGAACGGGATCATCGCCAGAGCATCGGCGTACGGTCCGTCGAAGAACGGATTGTGGACCGTGGCCCAGTGCGTCGCGGCGGCGTCGAACTTCTCGAACACGCCCGAGGTGAAGGCGATCACGATGCCGGCGATGGCGCCACCGGCGATGTAACCGGACGCCATCAGCACGCCGGGGCTCTTGTCGCCCTCGGCGGCCATCTGCTCCTCGCTCATGTCGAGCGCCGTCATCTTCCGGCGCCGCCCGCGGTCCACCAGCCAGCGCACCGCGCCCCCGAGCATGATCGGGGTCGAGCTCGACAGCGGCAGATACACGCCGACCGCGAACGCCAGCGACGGGATCCCGACCATCTCGAGCACCACCGCGATCATCACCCCGAACAGCACCAGCGCCCACGGCAGGTGACGGTCGAGGATGCCGCGGATGATGTAGCTCATCAGCGTCGCCTTGGGCGCGTCGAACTTGCGCACCGGGGTGCCGTCGGGACGGTGATCGAAGGTGCCGTTGATGCCCGGGTCCACCAGCCACACCGCGTGGCCGGTGTCATCCACCAGGTACTTGCCGGCCGGGCCACCGACGTCGTCGGTCTTGTGCCATGAGCGGTAGGCGCGGGCGTCGTCACCCGCCTGCGCGCCGCGGAGGTGCTCGGTGGCGGTGGGCAGACGGGTCACGTCGGTGACGAGCCCCTGCGGCGCGACCTTCGAGACCGGCATGTAGATGGTGGCGGCGTCATTCAGCTTGAGCAGGATCGGACCCAGCACCAGCGCCGAGGCGAGCGCTCCGAGCACGATCGCCATCTGCTGGAAGCGCGGCGTGCCACCCACCAGGAAGCCGGTCTTGAGATCCTGCGAAGTGGTCCCGCCGTTGGAGGCGGCAATGCACACGATCCCGCCGACCGAAAGCGCGGTGACGTAGTAGGCGCCGCCGGTCCAACCGACCAGCAGGAAGATGAGACAGGTGAGCAGCAGCGTCGCCACCGTCATGCCCGAGATCGGATTGGACGACGAGCCGATCTCTCCGGTGAGCCGCGAGCTCACGGTCACGAAGAGGAAGCCGAACACCACGATCAGGATCGCGCCCAGCAGGTTCATGTGCAGCGGCTTGGCCAGCATGATCGCCACCACCAGCGCGAGGATGCCGCCGAACACCACGTTCATCGGCAGGTCGTGCTCGGTGCGGTGCGGATCGGTCTTGACCCCTTTCGGCACGCCGACGTCCCGCAGACCCTCGCGCAGCCCGTGCCAGATGGTGGGCATCGAGCGCGCCAGGCTGATGATGCCGCCGGCCGCCACCGCGCCGGCGCCGATGTAGAGCACGTAGGCGCCGCGGATCTGGTTGGGACCCATCTGCGCGATGGGAATCGTTCCGGGAGCCAGCGGCCCCACGATCGATTCGCCGAAGAACTTGATCAGCGGGATCAGCACGAGGTAGGCGAGCACGCCACCGGCCGCCATGGTGAACGAGATCTTGGGACCGATGATGTAACCGACGCCGAGCAGCTCGGGGGAGATCTCGGCCGAGATCGAACCGGCCTTGAAGGGGGGGCCGAACACCTTCTCGGGCACATCGCGCCAGCCCTTGAGTGCCTCCATCACGGTCTTGTAGGCGAGCCCGATGCCAAAACCGGTGAAGATGGTGCGCGCATTCAGCGCCTGTCCGAGCCCGGCCGCCGCCTCGGCCTTGGCCTCGTCCGAGGACGCCTGGCGCGATTCCTCCGAGGCGCCCGCCTTGAGGACCTCGGCGCAGGCGGTGCCCTCCGGGTACTTGAGCTTGCCGTGCTGCTGCACGATCAACGCCCGGCGCAGCGGGATCATCATCAGGATCCCGAGCAGCCCGCCGAGCACCGCCACCAGCGCCACGCGGGTGAGCTCGAGGTTGAATCCCAGGATCATGATCGCCGGCATGGTGACGCCGAGTCCGAACGCGATCGACTCGCCGGCCGAGCCGGCCGTCTGCACGATGTTGCTCTCGAGGATGGTGGCGTCCTTGACCCCGAGGCGCGACAGCAGCCGGAACAACGTGATCGAGATCACCGCCACCGGGATCGAGGCACTCACCGTGAGCCCCACCTTGAGCACGAGGTAGAGCGACGAGGCGCCGAAGATCATCCCCAGAAACGTGCCCAGCAGCACCGCCCGCCAGGTGAATTCCGGCAGCGTGGTCGCCGCGGCGATGTAGGGGACGAAGCGCGGGGAATCGGCTGCCGGGGTCCGGACCGGTTCGGCACTCATGGCGTCTTCCTCGGGTCACGCGGCGGTGGACGGTCGCGCGACTCTAGCCCGTAACGTCTCCGAGCCGCCACTGGGAAGCGTCACCGGGCCGGCCCATCGGGCCGACCCGGCACGCGGACGCTCGCCCGGTCCCGCGGTCGCGCTCGCAACGCGACCGCGGCAAGCGTCAGGAGCCGTCCCCGGTGTCGCTCGCCGGAGCCGGCGGCGTGGGGGGCGTCTCGGCGCAGGGAGGTCCGGCTGGGATCGTGACGAGACGCACCTCGCGGATGGTGGTATGCCCGACCGCGACGCGGAACACACGCACCGTCCTCGCGCACGCCCGCGGGCAGGGTGTCGCCGCCGCCGGACGTACTTCGAGACGGGTCAGCACGTCGCGAGCGGCGTCCGCGGAGCCGCAGGCGACCCGGCCCATCCACGAGATCGCCGCCACCCGCACCAGGGACCCGGCGTCCCGCCGGGCGAGGCGCGCCGCCAGCCCCCCGGTCCTGAGCGCCGCGCGAGTGTCACCCGTGGCCGTGGCCATCGCGGCGCGTACCAC
>JBIOKD010000305.1:0-4071 GCA_044451485.1 Candidatus Eiseniibacteriota bacterium
ACCCGCCACCGTGGCGCTCGGGTTGAACACGATCTCGGCGCCGTTGAGCCCCAGGGCGCGCGCGCCCTCGGGGAAGTGCCGGTCGTAGCAGATGTACACGCCAACCTTGGCGTAGCGGGTCTCGAAGACCGGATAGCCGAGATTGCCGGGCTTGAAGAAGTACTTCTCCCAGAACCCGCTCGTGTGCGGGATATGGTTCTTCCGGTACTTGCCGAGATAGCTCCCGTCGGCGTCATAGACCGCGGCGGTGTTGTAGAGCACACCCGCCATCTCCTTCTCGTACACCGGCACCACCACCGCCATGTGGTGCCGGGCCGCAATCTTCGCGATGGCTTCGGTGGTGGGCCCGGGCACCGGCTCGGCGGCCTCGTACCAGCGCTTGTCCTGACCGGGGCAGAAGTAGGGGCCGTTGAAGATCTCCTGCAGACACAGGATCTGGACACCCTTCTTCCCGGCCTCCTCGATGAGCGGGACGTGCTTGTCGAACATCGCCCGCTTGATCTTCTCGACCGGTTGCGTCTCGTCGTTGAGCGGATTGCTGCACTGGATCAGACCGCCGATCAGCTTGCGCGGCATGCGGATCTCCTATGGGACTCGTGGATCGTGCGTTTTCGACCGAAGTCTGGGGCACCGCTCAGAACCAGCGCGTGATGGACACCTTCTTGTCGGTGTAGAACTCGACCGCGTCCTGGCCGTGCGCCTTGAGGTCGCCGTAGAAGCTCCCCTTCGCCCCGCCGAACGGGAAGAAGGCCATCGGCGCCGCCACCCCGATGTTGATCCCGAGCATGCTCGGCTCCACCCGCCAGCGGTACTCGCGCGCCCACTTGCCACTGGTGGTGAAGATGCTGCTCGCGTTGCCCAGCTCGTGGCGCTTCACGATCTCCACCGCCTGGTCGAAGGTGTCGGCCTTCATGACGCACAACACCGGTCCGAAGATCTCCTCGCGCGCGATCACCATCTCGGGCTTCACGTCGGTGAACACCGTCGGTCCGAGGAAGTAGCCCTCGGGGTGCCTGGGATCGCGATAGGCGCGTCCGTCGAGGGCCAGGGTGGCGCCCTCCGCGAGCCCCTTCTCGATGTAGCCGAGCACCTTCTCGCGGTGCGCCCGGCTGATCACCGGGCCCATGGTGACGCCGCTCTCCAGACCGTCGCCCACCTTGATCCGCTTCGCCTCGTCCACCAGCCGGCGGCTGATCTCGTCGTAGGCCGCGCCCACGCCGAGCACCACACTGTTCGCGAGACAGCGCTCGCCGGCGCAGCCGAAGCACGACTCGGTGCTCACCTGCGCCGCGCGCGTCATGTCGGCGTCGGGCATCACCAGCACGAAGTTCTTGGCGCCACCGAGCGCCTGGACCCGCTTGCCGGCCGCAGCCGCGCGACGGTAGACGTGATGGGCCACCGGCGAACTGCCCACGAACGACACCCCGGCGATGCCGGGATGGTCGAGGATCGCGTCCACGACGTCCTTGGCGCCGTTGACGAGATTCACCACGCCGTCCGGGAAGCCGGCCTCGTGGAGCAGCTCGAAGATGCGCACCTGCGACAACGGCACCCGCTCGCTGGGCTTCACGATGAAGGTGTTGCCACAGGCGATCGCGTGGGGCAGGAACCACATCGGGACCATCGCCGGGAAATTGAACGGCGTGATCGCGGCAAACACCCCGATGGGTTGCCGGTAGGTGAAGCAATCGATGCCCGCGGCGATGTCTTCGAGCGCGCGGCCCTGCATGGTGGTCGGGATGGCGCACGCCACCTCGATGTTGTCGATCGCGCGCCGGATGCTGCTGCGTGACTCGTCGAGGGTCTTGCCGTGCTCGAGTGTCACCACCCGGGCCAGGTCGTCGAAGTGGCGCTCGAACAGCTGGCGCAGCACGAACAGCGGCCGGATCCGGTGGACCGGCGGGGTGGCGCGCCACGCCGGGTAGGCGCGGGTGGCCGCCTCGACCGCCCGGGCCACGTCGGCGGTACCGCCCATCGGGACGCGAGCGAGCAGCGTGTCATCGACCGGGTTGCGGACCTCGCCGAAGCTGGTGGCGGTGGAATCGGTCCAGCGGCCGCCGATGAAGTCCTGGACGGTGCGCGCCGCTCGGCCGGCATCGGAGCCGGCAAGGGTGGCCGGCTCGCGGGATGTCGTCATGGGAGAGCCCTTTCCTGCTGCAGCCGGCAAAGTCGGGGCTCACGGGCACCGCGTCTCCCGGCGTCTGAGTTCGAACGCCGTTCGCGTGCCGAATCGGGGCGCGCGGGGTGGAACGGTGGATCGGGTCGAAGGATACACCCGTCGGGGTTCGAACGGGAGGGGACCCGGAGACGTCGGGCAGGGCGCGGCGCCCCACCGGTGCGGCCCCGCGCGGCGCGCGGCTATCGCCGGCGGGTCATGAGGGCGAGGTAGACGAGACCGGAGGCCAGGAATCCCACGAACCAGGCGTAGTCGTAGAGCGGCTTGAGCGCCGGGACCCACAGACCGCCCCAGGCCAGCGCGCAACCCACCACGGTGGCCGCGATGGCCTTCAGGTTCCAGCCGCCGGTGTAGCGATAGACGCCGTCGGTCAGATACAGATCCTCGAGTGCCAGCGTGCGGCGGCGCACCACCCAGTAGTCGGCGATGAGCACCCCGGCGATCGAGCCGAGCCCACCCGAGTAGCCGAGCAGCCACGCGAAGATGTATCCGGAAGGGTCGGCCAGCAGACGCCAGGGCTGCATGAGCACGCCGAGGATCCCGGTGATGAGACCGCCGGTGCGAAAGCGGATGGCGCGTGGGAACGCGTTGGCGAAGTCGTTGGCGGGCGACACCACGTTGGCCGCGATGTTGACCGCGAGGGTCGCCACCACCGCGGTGAACATCGAGACCGCCACCACCACCGGTGCCTTGAACTGCGCCACCAGCTGCACCGGGTCCCAGATCGCGTGGCCGTAGAGGATCACGGTCGCGCTGGTGATCATCACCCCCATCGCCGCGAACACCGCCATGGTGGTGGGCAGCGCCACCACCTGTCCCACGATCTGCTCGCGCTGGCTGCGTCCGAAGCGGGTGAAGTCGGGCATGTTGAGCGACAGCGTCGCCCAGTAGCCGATCATCGCGGTGAGCGAGGGCACGAACACCGGCAGCGATTCGGTGAAGGTCCGGAACTTCCCGGGCTGGGCCAGCAGCGGGCCGAATCCGTGCGCCGCGCGCACCGCCCATACCAGCAGCGCCGCGGTCATCACCAGCACGAACGGCGCGGCCCAGTTCTCGACCTGGCGCAACAGATCGATGCCACGATAGATGATGAACACGTTCATGCCCCAGAACAGGGCGAACGACAGCCACGCCGTCCCCGCGTGTCCGGCGAAGCCCGCGCCGAGCAACCCGTGCCAGCCCGGCACGATCGCGGCGAAGAAGGTGTCGAGCGCCTCGCCGCCGATCCAGGACTGGATACCGAACCAGCCACACGCGACCAGCGCCCGCATCAGCGCCGGCACGTTGGAGCCGAGCGTGCCGTAGCTGGCGCGGGCGAACACCGGGAACGGGATGCCGTACTTGGTGCCGGGGTGCGAGTTGAGCAGGATCGGCACGAGCACGATGGTGTTGCCGAGCAGGATGGTGGTCAGCGCCTGCCACCAATTGAGCCCCGCCGCCATGAGACCCGACGCCAGCATGTAGGTCGGGATGCAGTGCGCCATGCTGATCCACAGCGCGGCGTAGTTGTACGTGGTCCAGCGGCGCTCGGCGAGCGCCACCGGGGCCAGGTCGGCGTTGGCCAGGGGGCTCGAGGCGATCCGCGACAGGTCGGCGAGCTCGACACGCCCATCGGCGTGGTGGATCTCACGGGTCGCGTGCATGGCGGTCTCTCGGGTGGCGGAGCGAGGGCCGGGCCCACGGCGGCGCGGCGCGGTCACGAGACGCGCGATTGTGCGTTCCGACAAGGCGAGGGGCAAGGAAGTTCGGCACCCCCGGGCCCCCCCTGTTCGATGTGAGGCACGACCGCGGTCGGCGCATCCCCTCGGCTCACACCGGGGAGCCCGCCTGGTCGTCCCGGAGCCCCTCGAACAGGTCGGTCTCGCGGACACGACCGCCGTTCACCGTGCTGTACG
>JBIOKD010000306.1:0-4066 GCA_044451485.1 Candidatus Eiseniibacteriota bacterium
CTACGGCAGCCTGATGATCGGGATCGGTGGAGTCACCAGCAACATGCGTGAGGCGCAGCAGTTCTCGGTGTGGTTCACGTTCGCGAATTTCGCGCCGATGATCGCGTTGTGGGCGATTCTGTCCCGGCCCGGCGGCCCCGTTGCCGTCGGGTTGTCGATGTTCCCACCCACCGCGGCCACCACCATGTTGCTGCGTCTCGCGGTGCCGAACTCGCAGGTGCCGCCCTGGCAGGTGGCGTTGTCCCTGGTCCTGCTCGCCGGCTCGGCCTGGTTCACCCTGCAGGCCGCGGCGCGGGTGTTCCGCATCGGCATGCTGCTGTACGGCAAGACCCCGAATCTGCCCGAGATCCTGAGGTGGCTACGCCAGCCCTGACCGGATGGCCTCCCCCGACACGGCACGTCCCACCGGGTCCGTGATTCCGGCGTCCAAGGCCGTGCCCGCCCCGGGTGGCGACGCCGCCCTGCCGCGGTGGCGCGTGTTCCCGGCCCTCGCCTTGGGCACCGTGATGGCCACGCTCGACATCAGCGTCGTGAACATCGCGCTCCCCACGCTGTCGCGCGTCTTCGGGGTGTCGCTCACCACCATCGAGTGGGTGGTGCTGGCGTACGTGCTCACCATCACCGGGCTGCTGCTGACACTCGGGCGCATCTCGGACGCGGTGGGACGGCGTCGCGTGTACGGGATCGGGCTGCTCGTGTTCGTCGCCGCCTCGGCGTTGTGCGCGGCGGCGTCCACCGCCCATCTACTGGTCGCGGCGCGCGCGATCCAGGGGCTCGGTGCCGCGATGATGACCGCCAACGCCTCCGCCCTCCTGATCGCCAGCTTCGCGCCGTCGGAGCGTGGCCGGGCCCTGGGCGCCTTCGGCGCCGTGGTGGGGGTCGGTCTGGCGCTGGGCCCGCCGTTCGGTGGGCTGGTGGTGGCGCACCTGTCGTGGCGGTGGATCTTCGCCGCCAACCTGCCGCTCGGTCTCGCGGCCTTCTGGATGCTGCGTGTCCGGGTTCCCGAGGACCCCCCGGGCGGGCGCCTGCGGATCGATCCCACCGCCGCGCTGTTGTGGAGCGCCGCGCTCATCGCGGTGCTGCTGGCGCTCTCGCGCGGTCCGGACCAGGGCTGGGGCGCCCCCTCGGTGTGGGGCGCGTTCGCCACCGCCGCGTTGCTGGGCGCGTGGTTCGTGGCGCTGCAGGCCCGTGCCGTGGACCCGTTGCTGCCACGCGATCTGCGCACCCGGCCGTTCGCGATCGGGCTCACGCTCACGCTCATCGGACAGGCGCTGTCGATCGCGGTCGGATTCCACATGCCGCTGTTCCTCGAGGAGGTGTGGGGCTTCACCGCCGCGGAGAGCGGACGCTGGCTCGCGGTGCTCCCGGTGGTGGCGCTGTTCATGGCGCCCGCTGCCGGACGATGGGTGGATCGTCTCGGCACCCGGCCGCTGACCATGACCGGCATGGCGCTCACCGCCGCCGGTCTCGCGGTGCTGGCGACGCTCGGCGCGACGCCGCGCCCGATGGGTCTGATCGGCGGGCTGGCCCTGGTCGGCATCGGACAGGGGATGTTCGCGGTCTCGAATTCCACCGCGATCCTGTCGTCGGCCCCGCCGGCTCGGCTCGGTGTCGCGTCCGGGCTCCAGGCGACGATGCGCAATCTGGGTATCGCCTCGGGCTCGGCGGTGACCGCCGCCGTCGTGGCCTCGCGATTCGCCATGCACAGCGGCCAGCGGCTCGCGGCGGTGACGCTGAGCCCCGAGGGACGGGTGGCGTTCGCGAGCGCCACCCGCGACACCTACTTCGTGCTGGCCTTGGTCGCGCTGATCGCGGTCGGGCTGGCGGCCGGCACGCGACGCGGGGTGTGAGGCGAGTCGCCCGGTCCTGGCGCGATGGTGTCGTCGAATGGCAACGATTTCACCGACCGGCGTCTATCCGGGGCACGCCGGTCGCGCCGATGTGACTCTACAAGCCATTGTGCGACAACGAATTGAACGGTGCTCTCGAATTGTATGGAGCCGGGGCACGGGCGTTGCGATAACCTTATGTGGTCGCCGGGCCGTGATCCGGCGCCGTTGAAGCCAGAAACCGACGGGCGTCCAGTAAAGATGTGGGTCCGAGAGACCCCTGACGCCGCGGCGGTTGGGAGCAGTGGTCGGGCAACAAGCGTCCGACATCACGGTTTCCCTCTGGAGACGGCGGACGTGCTCGTCCGTCGTGAACGGGATCGCCCGGTCCACGACCGGGCGTTTTCGTTTGTCGCCGAAGTGAGCGGAAGCGGAAATCGCGGCCGTGGACCACGCGTCTTGCGTGGCCGCGGCCGAAACCGGACAATCGGCGGTCCATGCGCACCCTGCGTCTGGCGGTCTCCCAGATCAACTCCACCGTCGGCGATCTCGAAGCCAATGCCGCGAAAGTCGCGCGCGACATCGAGCGCGCGCGTGCCGCCGGCGCCGACCTGCTGGTGCTGCCGGAGATGGTGATCCCCGGCTATCTCCCCGAGGATCTCCTGCTCAAGCCGGCCTTCATCGAGCGCGCCATCGAAACCACCCGCGCCCTGGCCCCGCTCACCCGCGGGCTCACCGTCCTGGTCGGGACCCTCGAGCGCGACGTGGACCTGTACAACGCCGCCGCGGTGCTCCACGACGGCACCTGGGTCACGAGCTGTCGCAAGCGCTACCTGCCCAACTACGGGGTGTTCGACGAGAACCGCTACTTCATGCCCGAACGCAGGAGCCCGGTGCTGGTGCGCGACGGCATCGCGATCGGTGTCAGCGTGTGCGAGGACATCTGGTACCCGGGTGGCCCGGTCGAGGACCAGATCATCGGCGGCGGCGCCGAGATGATCGTGAACCTTTCGGCGTCGCCCTATCACGCCGGCAAGTCGTCGGCTCGCCGGCGCATGCTGTGCACCCGCGCCGCCGACAACCTGGCGGCGTTGTGCTACACGAATCTGGTCGGGGGTCAGGACGAGCTGGTGTTCGACGGCGCCAGCCTGGTGATCGACGAGCAGGGCGAGGTCCTCGCCGAGGGCGAGATGTTCGCCGAGGACTTCCTGGTCGTGGATCTCGACCTGGGTGGGGTCTTCAACCGCCGTCTGCACGACCCGCGTCTACGCAAGGAGCGGGCGCTGGTGCAGGAGACCGGGATGGCGGAAACGCCACGGGTCGCGCTGGCGCCGGTACCCGCCATGGCCCGTCCGCCACTCGAGCGCCGGGTGCCGCTGCCGGCGCGCCAGCCGATCGCGGAAGTGTACGACGCGCTGGTGCTGGGCACCCGCGACTACGTCCACAAGAACCGCTTCCGCGAGGTGACGCTCGGTCTGTCGGGTGGTGTCGACTCGGCGCTCGTGGCGTGCGTCGCCGCCGATGCGGTGGGACCCCAGCACGTGATCGGGGTCTCGATGCCCTCGGAGATCACCACCGCCGAGTCCCGGGTCGACGCCGAGACGCTGGCGAAGGCGCTCGGCATCCGTCTGATCACGCTCCCGATCCGCGATGTCCTGCGCGCCCATGAGCACGCGCTGTCGGAGTCCTTCGCGGCGCATCCGCCCGACACCACCGAGGAGAACTTGCAGGCCCGCATCCGGGGCACGCTGCTGATGGCGCTCTCGAACAAGCTCGGGTGGCTGGTGCTGGTCACCGGCAACAAAAGCGAGATCGCGGTCGGATACAACACGCTCTATGGCGACACCGCGGGTGGATTCGCGGTGCTCAAGGACGTGTACAAGACCGAGGTGTACCAGCTCGCGCAGTATCGCGACCGTCTCGGCGGGGCGTCGGTGGTCCCGTCGTTCACGATGACGCGCCCCCCGAGTGCCGAGCTGCGCCCCCACCAGACCGACCAGGACGCGTTGCCGCCCTACGACGTGCTCGACCCGATCCTGCGCGCCTACGTCGAGGAGGACCGGCCGATCGCCGAGATCGTGCGGCTCGGATTCGACGAAGCACTGGTACGCAAGGTGGTGGGCATGGTCGCGGTCTCGGAGTGGAAGCGCCGCCAGATGCCGCCCGGCGTCAAGGTCAGCCCGCGTGCGTTCGGCAAGGATTGGCGGATGCCGATCACCGACCACTGGCGCGGCTAG
>JBIOKD010000307.1:0-4044 GCA_044451485.1 Candidatus Eiseniibacteriota bacterium
CTCGGCGCAGACTGGCTCGACGTCGTGCGGGCCGAGGCCCTGGCCGGCGCCGACGCGATCGAGATCGGGATCCCGTTCTCCGACCCGGTGATGGACGGCCTCACGATCCAAGAGGCGTCCCGCCGGGCTCTGGATCTGGGAGCGACCCCGGCCGGCATCATCCGCGACGCCGCGACCCTCGACGTCGACGTCCCCCTCGTCGTCATGACCTACACCAATCCGGTCGCGCACATGGGCTTCCGGCGGTTCGCGGCTGCGTTGTCCGCCGCGGGGATCGCCGGCGCCCTCCTGCCCGACCTGCCCGTCGACGAGCTCGACGGTTGGGCCGACGCCGCCGATGCCCACGACGTCGAGACGGTGCTGCTGGCCGCGCCCACCACTCCCGATGACCGCCTCGCGGCGATTTGTGAGCGGTCGCGCGGCTTCGTCTACGGCGTGTCGCTGCTGGGGGTAACGGGCGAACGGACGAATCTCGCGAGTCAGGCCGCGGAGATGGGAAGGCGCTTGAAGGCGGCCACCGACAAGCCCGTCCTCCTCGGAGTGGGCATCTCCACCCCCGAACAGGCGGTCGAGGCGGCGGGATACGCCGACGGTGTGATCGTCGCCAGCGCGCTGATGACCCGGGTCCTCCGGGGAGGGGGCCCTGATGCGGTCGGGGAGCTCGTCGGCGAGTTTCGCACCGCGCTCGATCGGGCCTGATTCCCTCGCATGAGTGGGTACGGTGGCGCACGTGCCTGAACCCGTGGAACTCGCGAAGTCCGACGACTGTGACCTCTGTGAGGCGGCGCGCATCACACCGTGGTTCCACGAAGACGACGTGTGCTGGATCGCCGAATGCGAGATCTGTTATGTGCCGATGGTCGTCTGGCGTTTTCACGGCACCGAGCCGCCCACCGACCACATGGTGCACATGCATCGCGAACTCGCCCGGGTGGCGGGAGATTGCCTGACCGTCGAGCACTACGTCGACGACAACATGCGCAACATTCCCGACCACTACCACGCCCACGCGCGCCCCAAGGGCGGGTTCTTCGGGCACGGATTTCGCCGCTGACCGCTCCCGGTAACGTTGTTCTTCCGTAATCCGCCATCTCCCCAATCTCCCGACGGGCTTGATCCGTAGTACCTCATGTGGTCAGTTTCGGACGACGCACTAGTAGCCGGCGTCGCCGCCGGCGACCAGGAGGCGGCGTCGGCGTTCGTCCGGCGCTTCCAGCGTCGCGTCTACGGCCTGGCACGCACGATCGTCTTCGACGACCGTGCTGCGGAGGATGTCGCCCAGGAGGCGTTCGTCCGCGCCTGGCGCCACGCGGGGGCCTACGACCCTCGACGCGGGAGCGTGGTCGGATGGCTGCTCACGATCACCCGCAATCTGGCGATCGACGCGGTGCGAGTGCGACGCCCCGTGGCGTTCGATCCGGTCGCGCTGGTCGGCCTCGATCGGGTCTCGGAGGAGCGCGAGCCGCACGAGTTGGCGCAGCTCTCCGACGACACCACCCGCCTCCGCGTGGCTTTGGCGGGACTGCCCGACGAGCAGCGTCGCGCCATCGTGCTGTCGGGGCTTCTGGGCTACACCGCGCGCGAGGTGGGCGAGATGGAGGACATCCCGCTCGGCACGGCCAAGACCCGCATCCGTACTGCGCTGATCCGTCTCCGTGCCGCGCTGGTCGAGGAGTCGGCTGAATGAGCGTGCTCACTTGTGCTCAGGTGCGGGAGCTGGCGCCCGAGCTCGCGCTGGGGGTGCTCGGAGGCGCCGAGCGGGCCGAGACGATCGCGCACATCAAAGGCTGCGCGCGCTGTCAGGCGTACGTGCTGGAGCTGACCGAGGCGGCCGACGCGCTCGCGCTGCTTGCACCCGAAGTCGAGCCGCCGGCGGGTTTCGAGTCGCGTGTCTTGTCGGGCATTCATGCCGATCGCCGGCGCGACCGTCGGCGGTGGTTCGGGTGGGTGGCGGCGGCCGCGGCCGCGGTCGCGATCCTGAGCGTCACGGTGGTGCGGGTCGTCGAGTCCGGCGACAGCACGACCGCAGCGGCACCGACGACCAATTCGGCGCAGGCACCGGTCGCGGTCGCGATGCACGGTGGGGCCGGCGATGTCGCTGCCGGGTGGGCCTACGTGAGCTCCCGGCACGGCGTGGCCGTAGCCGTCAATTACGGGATACCCGCGGGCGAGTACGGGATCCAGGTGCATCCGGTCGGTGCCACGCCGGTGGTGATCGGCACGATGGCCGTCGATGCGGGACGGGGTTCGTGGACGGGTCGGAGCCCACCGGCCCTCAGTGAGGGCAGTCGTATCGCGCTGGTCGACACGTCGGGTCGCGAGGTGTGTCACGGTACGGTGCCGGCGGCTGAGTAGCATCACCGGTCAGGGGTTGGCGCAGACCGAAAGGTTCTACATGTCTCGGGTCCGGATTTTCATGGTTGCGGTGCTGGCGTTGTCGGCGTTCGTGGTGCTGGCTGCTCCCGCGGGAGCGTCGTCGTCGACCCCCAGCCCGAAGTTCTGCACCGCGATCTCCAAGATCGGCAGCGGCAACAGCGGCGGCGGTTCGCCGACGCAGAAGGAAGCCGCCCGGACTTACAAGCAGTTCAAGGCCGCCGCGAAGCTCGCACCGTCCAAGGTGAAGTCGGCCGGCAACAAGATCGCTTCGGTGCTCGGAAAGATCGCCACCATCAAGCCGAGCAACGCCAAGGACCTGGCGAACTTCTATTCGTCGTCCGACTTCAAGGCGTACGGCAAAGCGGTGACGACGTTCTTCGCCTACGCGGCCACCTGTACCGGCTCGATCCCGTAAGCGCGCGTTAGAGCTCGGACGGGCTGACGTCGTCGAGACGGCGTTCTGCCGTCTCGGGCAGACGGGGCACCACGAAGATCGCCGCGACGAGCGAGGCGATCCCACAGAGCGCGATCGCAGGGCCCAGGCCGCCGACGACGTCCTTGAGCTGGGTGGCCAGCACGAGGCCGGTGGCAGAACCCGCGACCGCCGACACGAGAATGAAGCCGTTCGAAGTCCCGCGCACTTCGGTGGGGAAGAGTTCGGCATCGAGTGTGCCCAGCGCGAGCGCGGCACACGCGGCGGCGACAATCGCGATGACGGGCGCGAGCCAGAGCACCCAGTCGCTGCCGGCAAGAAAGAAGGCGCCCTGGAAGGACGTTGCGACCAGGAGTCCGACGATCGTCACGGGTCGGCGCCCGCGACTCTCGGCCAGGCGGCTCGCCAGCAGCACACCGATGATGCCGGGTATCCCTGCGGTCACGACCCGGAACAGGGCGACATCAGAGTTCGAGAACTGGTGGGCGTGGGTGAGGTAGCGGTTGGTCAGCTGGGACGACGGCGCGCTGAACAGGTTGGTCAAGAACGCGGCCAAGCCCAGGAGCACGAAGCGAGCACGGTACGCGCGGTCCAGGACTTCCCGAACCCGGCCGCGCTCACTGACGGGCCGATCGACAATCCCTTCGTAACGGGTGGTCTCCTTCAAGTGGCGAGCGATGACCGGGACCATGATCACCGCGGCGGCGCTGAGCGCGAACGAGATCCGCCAGCCGTAGTCGCCGAGGTCGGCCAAGGGGAGCAACACCACCGTCAGTCCGATCCCCGCGCCGAGCGCGAGCGCGAACATTCCGGTGGCAAACGCACGGGCGCCCTCGGGTGCGTCTTCCACCGCGGCAATCCCGGCCACGATCAATGCGCTGTTCACCAGCGCGCGGGTGAAGAGCTGCGCACCCGTGAACACCTCGAACGTGGGGGCGGCGGCGGCGACAAGATTCGCGGCGCACGCGCCGACAAGAGTCACCAGGATGAGCCGGCGGCGACCGAGGCGATCGGCAAGGGCGATGGCGACAAGGGATACGAGCACTCCTGCCCGGGCCACCGCGAGAGCGACGCCCAGAGCCTGGTCCGAGCGGCCGAACGCGCTGGTGACGGCGTCTACGTTTTGGGAGAGCAGCCCCCCGGAGAAGTTGGCGAGCAGTGCCACCGCCGCCAGCGCGCAGAGGCGCCCGGCCTGCTCGGGTGTGAACGGCACCGGCGGCACGATCGGCAGCGAC
>JBIOKD010000308.1:0-4022 GCA_044451485.1 Candidatus Eiseniibacteriota bacterium
AGTCATGGCTTCGTGGCGCGTCGACGCGACGGTTGACGGCCGGAACGATCGCGCGGCGAAGCGTCAGCCGGCCACGGCGCGAAACGCCAGCACGGCGTTGAGCCCGCCGAAGGCGAACGAGTTCGAGAGCGCCGCTTCCACCCGGACCTCCCGGGCGTGGTGGGGGATCACGTCCAGGTCGCACTCCGGGTCGGGCGCGATGAAGTTGGCGGTCGGGGGAAGCACGCCGTAGTGGAGCGCCAGCACGGTGGCCACCGCCTCCAACGCACCGGCCGCGCCGAGCGCATGCCCATGCATCGACTTGGTCGAGCTCACCGCGACGGCCGACGCGTGGGCGCCGAACACCTGATGGATCGCCCGTGTCTCGGTGGGATCGTTGCCCAACGTGCCGGTCCCATGGGCGTTGATGTAACCGATGGTCTCGGGGGCGAGACCCGCATCCACGAGCGCGGCCCGCATCGCGCGGGTCGGGCCGTCGACACTGGGCTGGGTGATGTGGTGCGCGTCGGACGAGAGACCGGAACCCGCCAGTTCGGCGTAGATGCGCGCGCCGCGCGCGCGCGCGGCGTCCATCGGCTCGAGCACGAGCATGGCGCCTCCTTCACCGAGGATCATCCCCTTGCGGTCTCGCGAGAACGGCCGGCAGGTGTCGGGTGCGATGACGCGCAACGCGTCCCAGGCCTTGAGACTCGCGTAGCCGAACGGCGCTTCGCTGCCGCCCGCCAGCGCCAGGTCGGCTTGACCGCACCGCAGCATCGTCAGGGCCTGCGCGATGGCGTGACTGGCCGACGCACAGGCGGAGGAGACGCTGAAGGCCGGGCCGGTGAAGCCGAACTCCATCGCGATGTGGCTGGCGCCGGCACTCGACATCACCCGCGGGATGGTGAGCGGATGGACGCGCTCGCGATTCCGGCGGTAGAGCTCGACGAACTGGTCGTCCTGCGAGCCCTGACCACCAATCGCGCAGCCACAGAGGGTCGCGGTGCGCTCGCGCAGTGCCGGTGTCCATGCGAGACCCGAGTCACGCACCGCCTCGCGCGCCGACACCAGCGCGAACTGCGCGAACCGGTCGAGCAGGTCGAGCTGTCGTGGCTCGAAGTGGGTCGCCGGGTCGAAGTCGCGCACCTCGGCGCCATGCGGAAATCGCACCGTGCCCGGCTCCACGCACTGGAGCGGCCGGATCCCCGAGCGCGCTTCGGTGAGCCCCGGCCAGAACTCACGCGTGGTGGGTCCCAGCGCGCTGATACAACCCAGACCGGTCACCGCGACGCGACGCGTCACCGGCGGTCCTCCCACGAGGCGCGGATCCCGACCGCACCGGATCGGATCACGAGCCGGCGGTCGCGACGTCCTTCAGCCGGCGGATGCGCTCGACGATGTCGCCCACCGTCCGCACGCTGCGTGCGTCCTCGTCGGGGATCGACACGCCGAGCCGGTCCTCGAGCTCGAACAACAGGGTGATCGTGTCGAGGGAGTCCAGGTGGAGGGACTCGAGCGTGCTCTGCGCGGTGATGCCGTCCTTGGAGCCGGGCTTCACCTTGGCCAGCGCGGCGATCACCTGTTTGGTCACGAGGTCTTCCATGGATTCCTCACGGCCGCCCGATTGTAGGCGATCCCGCGAGCGGGCCACAATCGTGTCGTCGCGTCGCCGGCCGGCCGAGTTCGCCCCGGGCGAACATGGGCCAAGTGTCTCGGGGGTCGACCACCGAGTTTCGTTGCTCGTCCGGTGTCCCCAATTGCTACAATCGGCCGCGCGCCACTGCGCTGGCCGGTCGCGCGGACCCCTTTCGAGATGTGCTCCCGTTGTTCGGACCTTTCGCGAGCTCGACCGCTCGCGACCGGCATGGCGAGGCTCCACGATGAAGATCGCGACACGCCCGGGATCGTACCCGCAGACCGAAGATGCGACCGCGGGGAACGGGTCCATGCCGGCCGTCACCATCGCCGCCACCTCCACCGCGGTGCCGCCCTTTCGCATCGGCCGTGAGGAGGTGAAGCGATACCTGCAGCGTGTCTTCTCGCTCAACGACGCCCGGTTGGAGGCGATGCTGGCGATCGTGGACCACTCGCAGGTGAAACAGCGCTACTGCATCCATCCGATCGAGACCATCATCACGCCACGCACCCTCGACGAGGTCAACCGCGAGTACGCCGAGCACGCGGTGCGTCTGGGCGCCACGGTGGCGGAGGATTGTCTGGCGCGGGCCGGGATGCGCGCGACACAGGTGGATCTGTTCATCACCGTCTCGTGCACCGGGGTGATGATCCCGTCGCTCGATGCCCACCTCGCCAATCGTCTCGGTTTCCGCTCCGACGTGCGCCGGCTGCCGATCACCGAGCTGGGTTGTGCCGCCGGGGCCGCGGCGCTCGGGTACGCCGCCGACCACCTGCGCGCCTACCCCGACGCCACCGTGCTCGTGGTCGCGGTGGAGCTGCCGAGTCTCACCTTCCAGCGGTACGACACCTCGCAGGCCAACCTGATCTCCTCGATCCTGTTTGGCGACGGCGCCGCGGCCGCGATCGTGACCGGTGACGGCGGAGCCGCCGGTCCGCGCATCGCCCGGACCGAGAGCTTCCTGTTCCCGAGCTCGCTCGATGCGATGGGATTCGATCTCCAGTCGAGCGGCTTCCACATCGTCCTGTCGCGCGACGTCCCGGACCTGATCCGGAAGGAGGTGCGCGGTCTGGTCGACGGCTTCCTGGGCCGCGCCGGGGTGCGCCGCGAGCAGCTCGATGCCTTCATCGTGCACCCGGGAGGGCAGAAGCTGCTGACGTTCATCGAGGAGGAGCTCGGACTCGACGCGTCGGACACCGAGTGTTCGTGGCACGTGCTGCGCGAATACGGCAACCAGTCGAGCGTTTCGGTGTTGTTCGTCCTGCACGAGTGGCTGGCGCGGCACACGCCGCCGCCCGGAGCCCATGGGCTCGTCGCCGCCTTCGGACCGGGCTTCAGCGCGAACATGCTCCTGCTTCGCTGGGAGTGAGCCGGTGATGCGCGTGTGCCGTCGCGGCGGGGCATTGTGACCGACGTGCTGATCGCGGGGGGTGGAGTCGCCGGGTCGGCGCTGGCGATCCTCCTCGGCCGGGCCGGGCTCGTGGTCGAGCTGTTCGAGCGTGGCGACTTTCCCCGCGAGAAGCCGTGCGGCGAGGGGCTCATGCCCGCCGGTGTGGCGGTGCTCGATCGTCTCGGTCTCGCCGACGCCGTGGGTGGGACGCCATTGTCGGGGGTGCGCTATCACTTCCACGGTACCATCGCGGCCGGTTCCTTCCCGGGCGGGATGCGGACGCCGTCGACCGGTCGGGCCCAGCGCCGCGTGGTGCTCGACCGCGTGCTGTTCGAAGCGGCGGCCACGACCCCGGGTGTCGTGGCTCGGACCCGGGCACACGTCGAGCGTCCGATCGTCGAGCGTGGCCGGGTCGTCGGTCTCGTGGTCGACGGCACCCCGCGGCGGGCGCCGCTCAGCGTGGCGGCCGACGGCGTGCATTCCCCGCTCCGACGCGCGCTCGGTCTGGATCGGGCCACGCGACATCGGCGTGTCGGCATGCGCGTGCACTATCGGCTGGCCCCGGGTGTCGAGTTGGCGCCCTGGGTGGACATCCTGATCGGCGCGGGTCACGAGCTGTACGTGACGCCGCTGCCCCGCGGCGAGCTGCTGGTCGCGGCGCTGGCGGACATCCGCGCGCCGGGTGCGCCGGCGGAGCCGTCTTTCGAACGCTGGTGCCAGGCGCAGCCGTTCCTGGCCGAGCGTCTCCGCGGCGCCGAGCGTCTCACTCCACTGCGCGGGGTATCGCCGTTGACCGCCGGCGCCCGGCGTGGCTTCGCGCCCGGCATGGTGCTCCTCGGAGATGCGGCCGGGTCGCTCGATCCGATCACCGGCGGTGGCATGACCCACGCACTCGAGTGCGCCGAGCTGCTCGCGTGTCACGTGTCACGGATGATCGCTGGCGAGGACAAGGCGCTCGTCGAATTCGAACGCCGGCGGCGCACGCTGTTGTCCGATTATGCCCTCCTGACCCGTGGC
>JBIOKD010000309.1:0-4020 GCA_044451485.1 Candidatus Eiseniibacteriota bacterium
CGCCAGCGAGACCCCGGGCTTCAGGAGCCCGATCCCCCACACGTTCGCGTTGCCCCGCGCGAACCAGGCGGGATTCGGCGCCGAGGTGATCGGCAGCCACACGTCCGTCGGGGCGAACGCGTCATGGAAATCGCCGGCCATCACGCCGATCACGACGTGCGGGCGGCCGTTCAGGATCACAGTGCGCCCGACGATGCCGGGGTCGGCGCCGAAGCGTCCCTGCCAGACGCCGTGCGACAGCACGGCGACCTGCTGGCCGGTGCCGATGGCCGTCTCCGATTCGGTGAACAACCGGCCGGCGGCGGTGCGCGCCCCGAGCAGCTCGAGCGAGCTGGCGGTCACGAAGCTGCCGATGAGACGGTCGGGCGCCTCGCCCCCGGTGAGATTGACGCTCTGCACCCGCACGATGCCCAGATCGACGAAGCTGTGGTTGCGGGCCCGCACGTCGTTGAAATCGGCGATCGGGATGAGCAGGGGACGCTGCGCGCCGCGCGCCCCCCAGAGCACGGTGAGCCGGTCGGCGGAGGGGTACGGCATCTGCCGCAGCAGCACCGCGTTGACGACGCTGAATATCGCGGTGGTGGCGCCGATTCCGAGGGCGAGCGTCACCACCGCGACGGCGGCGAACCCGGGGCGCTGGGCGAGCTGCCGGAGCGTGTATCGCAGGTCTTGGATCAGTGTGTCCATGGCCGATCTCCTAATTCCCGGTGTCCGGTGCCCGGGTTCCGGTGTCCGACAGTGCCGACCCGGAAACCCGATACCGGACCCCGGACTCCGTCATTCAGCCCGCAGCACGGTCATCGGGTCCACCCGCGTGGCGCGTCGCGCGGGGAAATAGATCGCGACCAGCGCAACCAGGGAGAGCAACCCGGCCACCGCGGCGAATGTCAGCGGATCGGTGGGCGTGACGCCGTACAACAGTCCGCCCAGCGTGCGGGCCGCGAGGACGGCGCCGGCGGAGCCGATCACCACCCCCGCGAGGGTCAACCGCATCCCCCCGCCGATGATCAGCTGCATCACATCGGCTCGGCGCGCACCCAGAGCCATGCGGACGCCGATCTCCCGCAGCCGCTGGTTGACGGCGTAGGACAGGACGCCGTAGATGCCCACCGCCGCGAGCAGGACGGCGAGCGCCGCGAACACGGCGAGCAGCAGCATGGGGTAGCGGCGATCGGACATCGAGCGGACCAGCCGGGTGGACATGGTCGCCACGTCGGTCACCGGCAGATCGCGGTCCAGCGCGCGCACCGCGCTGCGTACGGCGATCGTGAGTCCCGCGGCGTCGCCGGTGTGACGGGCGACCAGCGTCATCGAGCCGGACGGTTCCTGAGCTTGGGGATAGTAGATCATCGGCCGCAGCTCGCCGTCCAGGGTGCTCCCATGCACGTCGCCTACCACGCCGATCACCTCGGGATGCACGTCCGGGCGGGCCCAGTTCACCTGGAGGTGGGCCCCGATCGGGTCTTGGTTGGGCCAGAACTTCCGGGCCATCGACTCGTTGATGACCACGACGGCTGGGGCATCGGCACGGTCGGCGGCGGTCATGCCGCGGCCACGCAGCGGCGGAATGCGCATCGCCGCCAGGTAGCCGGGATCGACGATGCGGATGTCGGCGCTGGTCCAGTGCCCGGGCTCGGGTGCCGGCCGGCCGACGATGGTGAAGCGGGTCGCCGCACCGCCGTTGGTCATGGGCAAGAAGCTGATCGCGCCCGCGGCGGAGACGCCCGGGAGCGCGCTCACGCGCGCCACGAGCTGCGAGAAGAACGCCGAGCGGTGGGGGCCGTCCGGATACGTCGCCGCGGGGAGCTCGACCGAGAGCGTGAGGAGATCCGCGGGATCGAAGCCGGGGTTCACCGCCGCGAGGCGATGGAGCGAGCGCACCAACAGGCCGGCCCCGGCCAGCAAGATGAGCGCGAGCGATAGCTGTGCCACCACCAGACTGCTCCGAAACCGCCCGGCCGCGACCGTCGCCGTGGTACGGCCGCCCGCTCCCCGAAGCCCACTGGCGAGGCCCGACGAAGCGACCCCCAGGGCCGCCGGAAGGCCGGCGACGATGCCCACCGCGAGCGTAATCCCCGCGGTCACCGCGATCACCCGGCCGTCGAGCGCGACCTCCGTGAGCCGCGGAATGTCGGCGGGCCCTGACGACACCAGCAGATCCACCCCCCACTTGGCGAGCAGGAGCCCGACGGCGCCGCCCAGGACGGCGAGGAGCACGCTCTCGGCCAGCCACTGCCGCACCAAACGCCAGCGGGTGGCCCCGAGCGCGGTGCGTACCGCCAGCTCCCGGCGCCGGCCGTCGGCCCGGACCAGCATCAGATTGCCCACGTTGGCGCAGGCGATGAGCAGCACCAGCGCCACGGCGGCGAGCACGATCAAGAGCGCGCGCCGCGCCGATCCCACCAGCTGGTCCGTCAACGAGACGACGTTGGCGCTCCACCCGGTGTCGAACTCGGGATGCTCCCGCTCGAGGCCGCTGGTGATCACATCCATCTCGGCCTGCGCCCGCTCGCGGGTGACGCCTGGACGGAGCCGACCGATCACCATCGCGTTCCGGCCGTGCCGCGTCCGATCGTTCGGATCGAGCCGGAACGGTTCCCAGTACTCCTCGGCGCCCCACGGCATGGGCTGGAACGTCCGCGGCATCACCCCGACCACTGTCGCGCTGCCGCCGGCCACCGCCACCGCCCGCCCGACCACGGTCGAATCCCCGCCGAACCGCCGGCGCCACAGGCCGTCGCTCAATACGAGCACCGGCGGGCCGCCGAGCTGTGCTTCGGCGGCGGTGAAGACCCGCCCGAGGGCGGGGGTCGTGCCCAGGACGTGGAAGAAGCTCGGGGTGACCGACCTCCCCTGGACGATTTCGGGAGCGTCCCCGGTGAAGGTGGTGGCCGACCAGGTAAAGGCCGCGAGATCGGTGAAGCTCGTAGCCCGGTCGTGCCAGTCGAGGTAGTTGGCGGGGTTGACCACGTTGGTCAGCTGGGCGCCCGCGCGGTTGCGCTCCCAGACCAGCACGAGCTGGTCGGGCTGGGGGAAGGTCAACGGTCGCAGCAGCACGGCGTTGACCACGCTGAAGATCGCCGTGTTGGCGCCGAGGCCGAGGGCGATGGTGCACACGGCCGCCGCGGTGAAGCCCGGGTGCGTGAAAAGCTGCCGGGCGGCGTAGCGGAGATCTTGTATCAGCGTGTCCATTGGTGCTCCTATTCGCTTCTCAACGCCACGATCGGATCGAGCCGCGTGGCGCGCAGCGCCGGCAGATAGCTGGCCACGAGCGCCACGGCCACGAGCAGCACCGCGATGGTCAGGAACGTGAGTGGATCGGTCGCGCTCAAGTCGAACAGCATGTTCTTCATCACCCGGGTGACGGCGAAGGCGGCCACCAGGCCGATGCCCACACCGGTGAGCGCGAGCCGCAGGCCCTGGAGCAGTACCAGCCCGAGCACCTCACGCTGGTCGGCGCCCAGCGCCAGACGCACGCCGAGCTCGCGGGAG
This sequence comes from Candidatus Eiseniibacteriota bacterium, assembly GCA_044451485.1. GTDB lineage: Bacteria > Eisenbacteria > RBG-16-71-46 > RBG-16-71-46 > RBG-16-71-46 > JBIOKD01. The sequence goes on from JBIOKD010000309.1 coordinate 3,493, forward strand.
CGCTGGGTGACGGTGTAGCTCATCACGCCATAGAGGCCGATCGAGGCGAGGGTCATCGCCAGGACGGCGAATCCTCCGAGCAGCAGCATGGCGAAGCGCCGCGACCCGGTGGACTGCTCGATCAGGCGCTCCATCGTGCTGGGGTTCGCGATGGGCAGATCGGGGTCGACTGCGCGGATGGCCGCGCGGACCGAGCCGAGCGCCGCCAACGGGTCGCCCGCGGTGCGCACGGTGTAGCCCAGGAACGGCAATCCGTTCTGCGCCAGCGGGAAGTAGACCTGGATCCGCTTCTGCGCGTCGAGGCCTTCGTGCGCCATGTGGCCGACGACGCCGACCACTTGGATCCACTGGATCGAGGTGTCGGTGAGGTTGTTGAAGGTGATACGTTTGCCGATCGGGTCGCTGTTCGGCCAGTACCGCCGCACCATCTCTTCATCCACGATGCAGACCGCGGGCGCCGCCCTGCGGTCGGCATCGTTGAACTGCCGGCCGGCCTTGAGCGGCGTTTGCATGGTGGGGAGGTAGCCG
>JBIOKD010000310.1:0-4007 GCA_044451485.1 Candidatus Eiseniibacteriota bacterium
GTCCGGATGAGGACGCGCTGGCGGGCACGGCTTCGGTCCGCCCTTCTGCCACGCTGGTGCGAAGCCATGGTCTCGCCACGCGCCGGAGCGCCCGGGTCGAAGTAGTGTCGCCACCATGCCTGCGACGACGGATATCGCCCGGGTCCGGAGTGCCGTGCGCCGAGACGCGGCGTGCCTTTCCCGCGGATCGCGCGCGGCGCTGCTTGCCGTGCTGTCGCTCACGTGTCCCGCGCATGCGCGCGAGGCGAACCCGTCGATCGTGGGCATGTGGTCGGGCACCGTCACCGCCCCGCAGGGATCCACCGCCCTGACCCTGGCGTTCGAGCGCGACAGCTCCGGACGGCTGTTGATGACCTTCGACATGCCGGTCATGCACTGTCACGCGTACCGCTTCGGCGTGCCGGTGGACTCGGTCGACGGCGCGTTTCGCTTCGACCCGCTCGACATGCGGTGGACGATCGACGGCGGGCGTCTGAGCGGCACCTTCGGTCGGGGCCGACTCCCGATGTCGCTCCGTCACGGCGGCCGGTTCGTGGACGAGCCTGCCGCGCCGGTCTGGCCCGCCGGGCCGTCGCCGCTGTGGAGCTATGCGCTCGGCGCGCCAACGCGGGCGACGCCCGTCGTGCGCGACGGCATCGTCTATGTGGGCGCATCGAACGGCGAGTTCCACGCGGTGCGTGCGGCGGATGGCGCGCGAGTGTGGAAGTGGTCGGGCCCGCATCCGATCGACGCCGGCGCGACCACCACCGACGCATCCGTGTATCTCGTGGACCGGAGTCTCCAGCTGGTGTGTCTCGATCGCGCCAGCGGCGCGCTCCGCTGGCGGGCGGCCCTCCACGATTCCACGCTCGCCGGCGGCCCTGCGCCCGAGAATGCCACGTTCAACCGCCGGGTGAGCACACCACTCGTGCTCGGGGACGTCGTCTACGCCGGATCGAGCGACGGCGGGCTCTACGCATTCGACGCAGCGACCGGTGCGAAGCGATGGCGCTTCGAGGCCGGGACACCGATCTTCTCGGCAATCGGCCATGTGGGTGGCGACACGCTGTCGTTCGGCGGCATGGACGGCTCGATCGTGCTGTTCGATCGCGCCGCGCGCCGGACCCTGGTGCGTGTGCACAGCGGGGGGCCCATCGTCACGACGCCGCTCCTCGTGGCGGGGCGGCTGATCGCCGGGAGCCGCGACTACCAGCTCTACGCCTTCGACATCGCCGACACCACCCGCGTGTGGACCTACTCGTACTGGTTCTCCTGGGTCGAGTCCACGCCGGCCGTCGTGGGGAGCTCGATCTGGGTGGGATCGTCGGACTTCCGTCGGATCACCGCATTCGATGCCACAAGCGGCCGCGTGCGCTGGTCCGCGGACGTGCGTGGGATGACGTGGGGCACACCGGTCGTCACCGAGCGACGTGTCTACGCCGCCACCGCGGCGCAGAACTTCCCGGGTACGGTGATCGCCCACGAAGGCGGGATCGTGGCGCTCGATCGGGCCACCGGAAAGGTGGTCTGGCGCTACGCCGCCACGCCCCCGGCCGAGAATTCACTCGGCGGATTCGCGGGATCACTGGCGCTCGACGGCGACCGTCTGGTCGCGGCCGGGTTCGACGGCCAGCTGATCGCCCTGCCAGCGCGCTGACGCGGTCCGCTCCCCACCGCACTCGTCACTGCTTGTAGTTCTCGACGACTCCCGGCGGCCGGACCTGCGCCTGGTTCGGATCCTGTCCGAACTCGCGCAACGCGCGCCGCTGGCGAAGCAGGTCCCAACACTGATCGAGCTCGACCTGGAGCGTTTCGAGTCGCGCCTGTGCCGGGCCATCCCGATCGTCACGCGCGCGGAGCGCGTGCTCCTCCTCGACCAGCGTCTTGATCCTCCCGAGAACGCGTTCATCCGTCTGGCCGTCTGTCATGGTTCCTCCTCGCTGTACGTGTCTCGAACGGCAACGCCCCGCACACCATGGACTCGGCGGAGAGCGGACGTTCGTTCAGGGATCTGATGATCGCCGGAGTCGGGCGATGCGGCGCGTTTGGGGTCACCGGGTGGCGACGCGACAGGGAATGATCACGGGATCGAGGCGGCGCGCGGCCCTACGAGCGGCATTCTGGCCGACGGACACCACGGGGGCAAGTGGCATCTCACCCGCGCCCGCCGCGGTCGAAATCAGCGTATGCCGGGGAACGCAGGCTTGAGCACCATGAGCGCCATGGCCAGGAGCGGGGTCACGAGTGCGATCGCGCCCCAGAAGTCCCAGCGTCTCGAGAGCGCCTCGTAGCGCTCCCACCAGTCGCGCGCGCCCGGGTCGGCCACACCGTCGCGCGCAGCGGCGAGCAGCTTGCGCTGGAGAGGCGCGACCTGCCCGAAGGCGGCACCCGACACGGTGAAGAGGACCAGCGCCCAGAAGATCCATCCCGTCCGGAGGATCGGGTCGTGGCCGCGAATCGCGGTCGCCACTCCCGCCAGCACGACGACGATCACGCCCGGGATCGTGAACAGGCGGTCGCTGCGGATGATGCCTTCCATGGCATGGGCGATGATCCGGGGATCGCGGGTGCGATCGGCGTTCCGCTTCCAGAAGATGCCGGTGGAGATGTTCCCGAGGAAGATCATCACCGCACCGACGTGAACGAGCTTGAGCACCACGTAGAGCATGGATCTCCTTCCGCCAGAACGGCGACCACCTCTGCACTCGATGGGCCCCGCCCGGGGTTCCCACACCAGCTCTGCGGCGGCCGAACCCTGCGAGCGTCAGCCGGCCGGGCGTGGATCGGTCGCCGCGGTGCTCCCGTCGCTCTCGTCCATCCAGCGCTGGAGCAGCGTGGTGGCGACCGCGAGCATCACCGGGCCGATGAAGAGCCCCACCATTCCGAACGCGACCACGCCGCCGATGACCCCCGAGAGGATGAGCGCCAACGACAGGTCGACGCCCCGCTTGATGAGCAGCGGCCGGACGACCGGCCCGGTGACGTGCACCACCAGCGCCCATGCGAGGAGCCCGCTCGCGGGAAGGGTCGCGCCGCGCGTGAAGAGCCAGATCACCGGGAGCGCGAGCACTGGAAGCGGTCCGGCCTGCGCGAGACACGACACCAGCACGCCGACGGCGATCAATCCGAAATGTGGAATACCGGCCGTCGCCATGCCGATGCCGGCCAGGATCGACTGGATGAGCGGGGTGAGCACCACGCCGAGCGCCACCCCACGCGTCGCCGACGCGGCCAGTCGGGCGGCCTGTTCGCCATGATTCCCCGCCAGACACCGGGCGAAGCGCAGCAGGGCCGCCGACACGTTGTTGCCCCGCACGTAGAGGAGCCCGGTGATGCCCAACGTCACCAGCACCTGTACCAGCATGCCGGCGAGGTTGCCGACGTGAACGACCAGCCAGCCCAGGATCTCGTCCGTGTGCTCGGAGAGTCGTGCCCGGACTCCCTCGCCGCCGCCGGCGGTCAGATCGGCCCAGGCGCTCTGGATCCGCGCCCCGGCGATCGGCAGACGGGCGAGCCACTCCGGCAGGGCCGGCATGGTCCGGTTCGGCAGATCGTGCACCCAGGTCATCAGCGCGCCGACGCTCTGCACCGCCGCGACCGTGCCGAAGTAGACCGGGGCCAGGAAGGCGATCAGCAGGGCCGCCATCATGGCCGTGATCGCGAGGCCTCGTCTTCCTCCCCATCGGCGGGCGAGTCCCTCCAGCATCGGCCACGTGGCGATCGCGATCGTCGTGGCGCAGATGATCGCGGTCAGGAACGGACGCAGGATCCACAGACAGCCGGCGATCAGCCCGAGGATGAACAGCACCGCCATCACGGTGCGTGCCAGATCGGGCGTCCTGGGTTCCGAGGTGGGCATGGGCGATTCCTCCCGAGGATCGGGGAACGCCACCGGGCGGCAGGGTGGTCACCGCGACGGCGTTCCCCTCCTGGACGACCGCCGGGAGTATAGGCATCGCGCATGGGCGCCCAAAGCGCGACGGGCTCGCGACCCGCGTGACCGTGGTGGAACACTCCCGTGATTCCGA
>JBIOKD010000311.1:0-4004 GCA_044451485.1 Candidatus Eiseniibacteriota bacterium
GACCCGATGCGACGCCACATGGCGGCCTCCGAGCTGGCATGAGCATGCCGACGGGTCGGAGGCAGTGGCGGAGCGCACGCATAGCACGTGCCGACGTGGCCTTCGGCTGGCTCGGCCACCCAAAGCTGTAATTCCCAGCCACGTAGCGTCCGACGCCCCTGCCAGGGGTGTGGACCAGAGGGGGCGAGCGCAGGCCAAATTGCAGATCGAGGAGGTGGACTTGGCGGGTCCCAGCCTATTACGGAGCTTGTGGGAACGATCCCGCCAGCACTTCTGCGAGCTTGGTGCTGAATGCCGAGCGCGGCACTACGTGCGTCGCGCCGGCCGCCATCGCCGCACGCCGGAGCGCGTCATGAACGTGGGGATAGAAACCCACGACCGGAAGTGTCGCGAGCCCCGGTTCGGCGCGCAGTGCCGCGATGGTGCCGGCCGGGTCGCCGGCCGCGGCCAGGTCCACCACCACCAGATCGGGCGGGTGCTCACGGGCGCGCTCGGCCAGCTCGGCGAGCGGCACCACCACGAGCTCGATGCCCGCCACGCGCGCGGTTTCGGCCACACGGGTGGCCAGCAGCAGGTCGGGGATGGCCGCCATCACGCGGCGTCGGGGACTGCGCTCATCGATCGACATGGCACTCCCTCGCGTGTCGTCGCGCGCGACGCCACCCACGCATTCGGCTGATTCGAACGCCGCCGCTCATGACGGCGGCTCGTAGCGCCGCAGCTCGGCCATCGACATCGCGACCCCGAGCCAGGTCACCGCCAACGCCACGACCGGTGCCACGAGCGCCCGGCCGGGATGGGTCGGGCCCACCGGTGGTGCCGCCACCCACGCCAGCGCCACCCATGCCGTGGCCTGCGCCAGGAGACCCAGTCCCGCCAGCAGACGACCGCGGGTCACCAGCATCGCGCGTGGGTTCACCCAGTCCGGATCGCCGTAACGGAGCCCGGTCCAGATCCCGAGCGACAGCGAGGTGGCGAGCGCCGAGACGGTGACCACGAGCGCCGCCGCCAACACCGCGCCCGAGGGACGCAGCGCCATCGCGATCGCGAGTGTCGCGAACAACAGGATGGGAAGCGAGAAGAGCGCCGCGCCGGCGAGCTTGGCGAAGAGCCAGCGAGCCGGCTCCACCGGTGCGAGCTTCACCCAGGCCAGCGAGCGGCGCTCGTAGGGTACCGAGCGACCCGCCACCTCGTAGCCGAGCCCCACCGCCAGCGTCACCAGCATCGGACCCGCCAGGGGCGCGAGTCCACGATCGAGCGGCAGCGTCGCGAGCGGCACCAGCACCCACAAGAGACACGCCACCAGCACGTCGAGCAGCACCGCCCAGTCGCGGCGGATCAACCGCGCGTCACGCGCGAGCAGCGCCCGCACCAGACCGCCGGCCGGCTCGAGACGCGCTCGCACGGCCGCGCCGCGTCGCGCGCCGGAGCGGGCGGTGCCGTGCGCCAGCGCGTCGAGCACCGCCTCGAGCTGACTCCCGGCCACCGCCAGATAGAGCGCCATCGCGAGCAGCGCGACCATCGCCAGACGCGCGCTCGCCCACCAGGCCACGAGCGACGCCGCGGGCGACGTGGCTTCGGCTCCGGGTGCGGCCACGGCGTGGGTGGCCGCCACGCCCAGCGCGTGCGACAGCCAGAACGGCGGCATGAAGCCGCCACGCGCGTCCCACTCCCGCGCCAGACCCACCAGCGGCGACGCGAAATCGGTGGCGCGCTCGATGGCGTGTGGCATCACGAACGCCTGGGTCACCCAGAGCAGCAACAGGCTGCTGGTGGCGAACACCGCGAGGGTCTCTCGCGCCAGTCGTGGTGGCACCCGGCGCACGATCGGCAGCGCCACGCTCATCCCGATCCCGAGTGGGATCAGCCACAGCGCCAGCACCGCGATTGGGATCGGCAACCACGCCGATGCCGGCAGTGGATAGGCGCGAGCGAACGCCGCCAGCGCCGGCACCACCAGCACCAGGGTCAGGATCGCGGTCGAGGGGAGCGCGTCGAGCAGCTTGAGCGCAGCCAGCGCGCGTGGTCCGAGCGGTGCGGCGCGCAGCAGTGCCAGATCGGAGTCGAGCACCAGCGCGCTCACCGCCTGCTGCAGGTCGAACACCGAGAGCCCGACGAACGCCGCGGTGAGCGCCAGCCCGAGCACCGCGGCGGCATCGGCGGCGGACACGTGGGTGAGCGCCAGACGCTCGAAAAGCGCCGCGAGCGCGATCCCCGACACCAGGGAGAAGAGCCCCACCACCACGAGATCGCGCCACGCCCCGTGACGCCGGCCGTCCCGTGAGCGACGGAACGAGGCCCGCGCCAGCAACAGCCGGCCGCGAAGGACCGCGCCGACGATCACGCCGGACCGCCCTCGGCGGTCAGCTCCAGGAACACGTCCTCGAGGGTGGCGTCGAGACGGGCCCCACGCAGCGTCTCGAGCGTGCCGGTGGCCACCACCCGCCCGCGACGCAGGATCACCACCCGGTCGCACAGCCGTTCGGCGACGTCGAGGAGGTGGGTCGAGACCAGCACCCCGAGACCGCGACCCGCCCGTTCGCGCAGCAGGTCCTTGAGCACCCGGGCGCCCTGGGGATCGAGACCCACCAGCGGCTCGTCGAGCAGGAGCAGTGGCGGGTCGTGCACCAGGGCGGCGGCGATCGCGGTCTTCTGACGCATGCCCAGCGAGTAGGTCTCGATCAGGTCGCGCGCCTCGGCGAGCAGACCCAAACGCTGCAAGAGCGACTCGCCGCGCTCGCGTGCCAGCGGGCCCGGCACGTCGTAGAGCGCCGCGACGAAGGCGAGGAACTCGTACGCGGTGAGACGCTCGTAGAGGAACGGGCGATCGGGCACGTACCCCATGGCGCGTCGTGCCGCCAGGGGCTCACCGCCGAGTGGATGCCCGGCGACCACCACGCTCCCGGCGTCGGGCCGCAGGAGCCCGGCGGTCACCCGGAGCGTGGTGGTCTTGCCGGCACCGTTGGGGCCCAGGAAGCCCACGATCTCGCCGGGCTCGACCGACAGGGACACCCCGTCCACTGCGGTGACGTCGCCATAGCGGCGGACCAGTCCGTCGAGACGGAGCGGTGATGGGGTCGTGGTGGGATCGGGCATCGGAGCGCCCGAGTCTAGACCAGGTGCCCGATCCGGGGCAGGTCACGCGGGCGCGGCCGACGGCGCGACTCCGAGTCGAGAGCCCGCGGACGTTCCGCAGCGGATGCGGACCGGTATGCGTGTCCGCATCGCGCGCCACCCGCGCTCGCCCGCCTCGATGCCCCGCGCACCCGCATGGATCGCGGCGCCACGCTGCATCGGCGCCCCGCGTCACCGCGTGGCATGCCGGTTGCCCAGTCGATCCGGCGCGAGTGCACGTCGACCGGGTGTAGTGGCGGGCTCTCGATCCGCGGTCGCTCCTTCGTTCACAGGGGGCTGCGCCGAAAGGCCAGTTAGGCAGGGGAGTGGACTGCGGATCCGGGGCCCGTCGATGACCGGGTGGCTCATTCGCGGGGCGCGCGGCGGCGCGCCCCGTTTCACTTGGGTGGCGAACCGACCGGGGGCCGGCGTATGGGGCGCCGGATGACCGCGAGAGCCTGGTCGTTCGCGACGCGCCGTCCGGACTCGGGCCGGGCGGCGCGTTCCGTTATCGTCGGTCGACGCTCGGCCGAACGCGTCACCCGAGCTCCTTCTGAGCGCGCCGAACCGCGAGGCCCGCTACACCGCCCCCAGCGCCGCGGCCATCCTGGGCAGGCTCACGTCGTAGCGGTACTGCACGTTCATGTGCCCGTCGTCGAACGTCTGGTGCTCGTGCGCGATCCCCAGCTCGGTGAGCCGCCGCACGAAGAGCCCGAGCCCGATGTGCAGGTGGAACTCGTCGCGCGACCCGCAATCGAGGTAGAGGAGTTTCAAGGCGCGCAGCGTGTCCGCGTGCCGCTCGAGCATGCGCAGCGGATCGTGCTCGAGCCAGCGCTTCCAGACCTCCTCGCGGAAGCGCCCGGTCACCGGATCGGCGGGCAGCGCGATCC
>JBIOKD010000312.1:0-3979 GCA_044451485.1 Candidatus Eiseniibacteriota bacterium
CGGGCGGGAAGCAGGGAACGATGACGAAGGTCGGGGCTCGCGTCCCGCCCGCAAGGTGCCGGCCCGCCGCCACTCGTGGCCCCGAGAGCCGAGTCGGGGACGCGCCCCGGGACGCCGTCTCGGCACGGAACGGGGGTGGGTGCGGATGGCACGGCTGCTGTACGACTGGATGACGGCGCTGATGGCCGGGCTGCCGGCTCCCATCGGCTACGCACTCGCCGACCTCCTCACCGAGATCCACTACCGCGCCTTCCCGGCCCGCCGTCACGCGGCGCTGGCCAACCTGGCGGTGATCCTGCCCGGGGTCACGCGCCGCGAACGGACGCGGGTGGTGCGGCGGATGATGCGCAGCTACAACCGCATGATGTTCGAGTTCTTCCGTCTCCCCCACCTGTCTCGCGAGGAGCTGCTGGCGGCGGTCGAGGTGGAGGGACGTGAACACATCGAGGGTTGTCTGGCACGCGGTCACGGCTGCATCGTCACCTGTACCCACATCGGCAACTGGGAGCTGGGAGCGGTGCTGGTGGGTCTGTGGGGTCACCGGCTCCACGCGGTGGCGGGAGTGCAGCTCGGTCGCTGGCTCACCGGCGCGGTGCGTGACACCAAACGCGAGCTGGCCATCGTGACCGTGGCCCCGGAGGACGGGTTCCGCAAGCTGTGGCGCGCGCTCGAGCACAACGATCCGATCGCGCTCATGGTGGACGGGGATGTCTACCGTCACGGCACACCGGTGGAGCTGTTCGGCCGCGAGACGCCGTGGCCGGCGGGGCCCGGTGTGCTGGCCAGCCGCACCGGCTCACCCATCTGCTGCAGCTACTGCGAGCGCGTGGCCCCGGGCCGCTTCCGCATCCGGATCGAGCCACCGCTGGATCCGGCCGCCTTCCCCTCGATCGCGGCGATCAACGCCCGGGTGGCCGCGATCTCGGAGCGCCACATCCGCGAGCACCTCGACCAGTGGTGCATCTTCCGTCCGTTGTGGGACGCGACGGGCACGGAAGCCGCCGACGCCGCGGTCGGCGCCCGGCGTCTCGAAGCGTGAAGATCGGCATCGTCACCCAGTCCTACTATCCGCGCTACGGCGGTGTCACCGAGCACGTCCATCACACGATGCTGGAGCTGCGTCGTCGTGGACACGAGGTGGTGATCATCACCAGCCACTTCCGCCGTGGCGAGCCGCACCACGAGGACGGGGTGGAGCGCATCGGTCACAACTACCTCATCCCGTTCAACGGCGCCTTCGTCGATCTCGCGGTCGGGTTCCGGCTCGAGAGCCAGCTCAAGAGACTGTTCCGCAAGCACCGGTTCGATCTCGTGCATACCCACGCCCCGAGCGTGCCGACGCTGCCGGTGCTGGCGGTCAAGACCGCACCGTGCGCCAAGGTCGGCACCTTTCACATGACCGGCAATCCCGATCCGTGGATGCGGATGGCGACCCATCTGGTGCGCCGCGAGATCGTCAAGCTCGACGCGCGGATCGCCGTGTCCAACACCGCCCGCGATTTCTCGAACCTGCTGTTCCCGGGCGAGTACCACGTCATCCCGAACGGGGTCGACGTGGAGCGCTTCCACCCGTCGGTGCCGCCGTTCCCCGAATGGCGGGATCCGGGGACCGTGAACCTGCTGTTCGTGGGACGTCTCGATCCGCGCAAGGGGGTCGCGCATCTCATCGCCGCCTTTCCCGAGGTGGTGCGGCTCGCCCGCACACCGGTGCGTCTGCTGATCGTCGGCGACTCCTATCTGCGTCCACAGCTCGAGACCGCGGTCGCGCCGGCGGTGCGCGGGCAGGTGCACTTCCTGGGTCACGTCCCGAGCGAGGATCTACCGCGCTGGTATGCGACCGGGGACGTGTTCGTGTCACCGGCGTCGGGTCAGGAGAGCTTTGGGATCGTGCTCGTCGAGGCGATGGCGAGCGCGCGTGCGGTGGTGGCGTCCGACATTCCCGGTTACCGCTCGGTGGTGAACCCCGGTGTCGACGGCGTGGTCTCGCCGCCCGGCGATGTGCCGGCGCTGGCGCGCGCGATCGCGGGTCTGGTGGACGATCCCACGCGACGCTCGGCGCTCGCGGCGCAGGGAAGACAGCGCGCGCTCGAGTTCTCGTGGCCGCGGGTGACCGACCGCATCGAGCAGGTCTACCGCCTGGCTCTCGAGCGCGCCGCGGTCCGCCATCGATAGACGGCAGCGGGTCGTCCGCGTCCGGCCCCACGCGTGACCCCACGCGGCGTGGGAGCAGTGGATTTCCGGCCAACGGGTCGCATCGCCGCTTCCCCCCCGCGACGCCCGGGTTTAGGCTGCGCCGCATGAGTGTCCCGGTTGCGCCGCCCGTCACGACCGACGAGACCCGCGGATCCGCCGTGCCGCGCAAACCACCCACCGGTCCCCTGATGACACAGCGCAGCTTCTCCGCGCTGTGGTGGGGCCAGCTCGTCTCGATCCTCGGCGACCGGTTCAACTACCTGGCGCTGCTCGGACTGCTCGCCACCCACACCGACTCGTTCCGCGACCCACGCGCCTCGCTGCTGCTCTCCCTGCTCGCCAACGTGATGCTGGCGCCGGTGCTGTTGTTCTCGCCGTTCGCGGGCGCCTGGATCGACCGCGTGAACCTGCGCCGCGTGCTGATCGCCTCCGACACGCTGCGGGCCGTGCTGGTGGCGCTCATCCCGGCCGTGTACATGGCCACCCACAACACCTTCCCGGTGTTCGTCCTGGTGTTCCTCCTGTTCACCTGCAACGTGTTCTTCCTGCCCGCCAAGAGCGCCATCACCCCCGAGATCGTGCCCGAGGAGCAGCTCCTCGCCGCCAACGCGCTGTTGTCGGGCGCCGGCATTGCCGCCACCGCGGTGGGCGCGCTGGTCGGCGGCTGGGTCGTCGACCACTGGGGATGGGCGCGCGCGCTCTACATCGACGCCGCCACCTACCTGGTGTCGGTGCTCACCCTGTGGATCGTGCGCTATCGCCCGCGTCCCCCCCACCCCGTCGGGTCGGAGATGACCGCGCAGGGCTATCTCGGGGAGGTCGGCGAGGGCTGGAAGCTGGTCCAGCGCACGCCGGCGGTGCGACTCGGCATGCTGACGCTGTCCGCGGTTTGGATCGGCGGCGGCTTCCTGCACGTGGCCGGCAACCAGCACATCCAACGCGCGGCCCTCATCCCGGGCATGGAGCGCGTGGGTGTGCTCATGTGCGCGCTGGGTCTGGGTGCCGGCCTCGGCACCTGGTGGGTGGATCGCAAGGCGCGACGGATCCCGCGTCACCTGCTGCTCGGAAGCGGTCTGGTGCTGGCGGCCGGGTTCGTGGTCGCCTTCGCGGTGTCGAGCCGGTTCGCGGTGTACGCGATCTCCGCCTTCGCGCTCGGCTTCTGCATCGCGCCCGTGTTCGTGCTCAGCGAGACGCTGCTTCAGCTCGGCACCGATCTCACCAAGCGTGGGCGCATCTTCAGCGCCCGCGACTTCGTCATGCGGCTGGTGTTCATGCTCGCAGTGGCGGTGGCCGGCACCGTGACCCGCGCCGAGGGCACCGAGGTCGCGCTGCTCACCGCGGCCGCGATCGTGGCCGCGGTCGGGGCGCTGACGTTGTGGCGTGGTGACCCGGGCCCGGAACCGGCGAACGGATCGTAGCTCCGCGGCGCTCGCGACGCGGAGCGTCTTGGTCTTGCCGGAGATGCCCGATCGCGGTGGATCGCGTTCGCGCGTCAGCGGCAGGGATGCCGGGCGCGAACGCGGCTGCAGTGGAGCCGAGCAGGATGCGAGGCGGAGCGTGCCGCGAAGGACGGTCACCGCGTAGCGACCCGTCGCCGTGTCGCGCCGCCGGATGGTCACCGCCGAGCGTCGCAACAACGCAGCGTTCGGGCATCTCCGGCAAGACCGACCGCTAGAGCATCTCGGAGGGCATCAGCAGGTCCACCCCCCACCGCTCCTTCAACGCCCGCTTGAACGCCAGCGCCGAGCCCTTCACCCCGACCCGGCGACGGAACTCCTCATAGGCA
>JBIOKD010000313.1:0-3977 GCA_044451485.1 Candidatus Eiseniibacteriota bacterium
CTTCGCGACCACCGGCTTCGCGGCTTTCGCCGCTCCCTTCGCCGCGCCCTTCGCCGTCCCCGCCCTGGATGCGGCCGGCTTGGCGCTCGCGCGCTTGGGAGCCGCGCTCCTGGCCGGCTTCGCCGTCTTCGCTTTCGGCCGGCTCGCGCCGGTCTTGCGTGGTGTGGCCATGGTCCCCTCCCGTATCCGCGCAATGCCCTGCCGGTCCGCCGGGGGCGGTCCGGAGGCACTTCGATGCGACGTTGCTGCGTTGCGACCCTGCGAATTCCTCACCCGGTGCGTCGTGCCTCCGGGCTCACGCGGCGACCTCGTCCAGACGCCGCAACACCTCGCTGACCAGCCGGATGAGCCGTGGCGCGGTCTCCCCGGCCACCTTGAGTATCGCCGGGATGCTGGCGGGCTCCAGGTGATCGGGGAGACAGGCGTCGGTCACCACGTTGAACGCGAGCACGCGCTGCCGGCCGTGCACCGCGGCGATGCATTCGGGAACCAGCGACATGCCCACGACGTCGGCGCCGATCTGACGCAGGAAGCGGTACTCGGCGGCAGTCTCGAGCTGTGGCCCCGGCATGGCGACGAACACCCCGCGCTCAAGCCCGATCCCCAGCTCGCGTGCGGCGGTCTCGGCGAGCGCGATCAGCACGCGCGAGTAGGGCTGGCTCATGTCCGGGAAGCGCTCCCCGAGTGCGTCGTCGTTAGGGCCGATGAGCGGGCTGTCCCCCATCAGGTTGATGTGGTCGGTGGTCACCACGATGGTGCCCGGTGGCATGGCGGGATTCATGCCCCCCACCGCGTTGGTGATGATCAGCGTGCCGCACCCGATCGCCTTGAGCACCCTGACCGGGAACGCCACCTGCTGCATCGAGTAACCCTCGTAGTAGTGCACCCGGCCCTTCATGATCGCCAGCGGCCGTCCGGCGAGCGTGCCGATGTGGAGCTCGCTCGCGTGACTCTCGACGGTGGACACCGGGAAGTGCGGGATGTCCTTGAACGGGAGCACCAGGTCCGGCTGGAGCGCGTCGGCGAAGTCGCCGAGACCGGTGCCGAGGATGATCCCGACCTCCGGTCTGAGCGCGGTACGGGCGAGCACCCGCTCCGCGGCCTCGTCGATGCGTGTCATCAGCTCACTCACCATCCGACGCTCCGCCCTTTCGCAACGCGGTCTCGATCCGCGCGGCCACCGCCGCGTCGTCGAGTCCGTCGATCTCGATCGTCTTGGCGCGCGACCCGGCGCCACGCGTCACCCGCACCTGCGCGAGGCGCACCCCGAGGACCGCCGCCAGCAGTGTCTCGACCGCGCGATTGGCGCGCCCGCCCTCGGGTGGCGCCGTCACGCGCAGCTTCAGCGTCCCGTCGGCCAGACGGCCGACGAGACCATCCCCACGCGCTCCCGGCTGCACGCGCACCACCAGACGCGCGTGCCCGTCACCCGGAACGCGCCGGTCCATCCCCTCACCTCATCCGCACCGCGATGTCGTTGAGCGAGCGCACCACGAACTGCTGGAGCAGCACGATGGCGAGCATCGCGATGAACGGCGCGAAGTCGATCCCCGACAGGTGGGTCGGGAACAGACGCCGCACCGGGTCGCACACCAGGTCCGAGATCCGTCCCAGCAGCCGCACCAGCGGATTGTTCGGATCGGGTCTCACCCAGGACAGGAGCGCATTCACGAAGATGACCACCAGAAGGCCGTTGAGCACGATGTCGAGCACCGTGGCCAGCGCCTGGAACAGGTTGCCGAGCACGAACACCGGATCCCTCCTAGGCTCCGTCCGAGACCCGCGCCCCGAACAGGGCGGTGCCCACCCGTACGAAGGTGGCGCCTTCCTCGATCGCCACCTCGAAATCCGCGCTCATGCCCATCGACAGATGGGGCAGCGCCGCGCCGGTCGCGTGCTCGACGCGGTCCCGCAACGTGCGCAACCGCACGAAATCCGCGCGCGCCTCGTCGGCGCGCTCCACCGGATGCCCGATGGTCATGAGTCCGTCCAACGCCAGACCCGGGAGCCCGCGCACCCGCGCGACCAGCTCCTCGAGCCGGTCGGGCGCGACCCCGTGCTTGCTCGTCTCGCCGCTCACGTTGACCTCGACGAGCACCGGCAGCACACGCCCGGCAGCACACGCCCGGGTGGACAGCGCCGCGGCCAGCTCGTGGTCGTCGACGCCGTGCACCCGGTCGAACAGCTCGACCGCCTTGCCTGTCTTGTTGCGCTGGAGATGTCCGATCATGTGCCAGGTGATCCCCGCGCGGCCGAGTGCGGCCACCTTGGTGACCGCTTCCTGCACGCGGTTCTCGCCGAGATCGGTGAGTCCCAGCGCCACCGCTTCCCGCAGCGTTTCCACCGGCACGGTCTTGCCGGCACCCACCAGCACCACCGAATCGGCACGCCGCCCGGCGCGCTCGCAGGCGCGCTGGATGCGGCTCCGGATGGCCTCGAGACGGGCCCGGATGCCGGTGGGACCGTTCACGGGAACGCGGGAGAGTAGACACCTCGGGCCCGCTGCGCAAGCGACAAGACCGGTGAGCGCGATGCGGGTGGCGGCGTGTGGAGCGACCGGGACGCCGGTCGGGGGCGTGTCCGGGAGCATGTCGCCCGCGTTGCGGCCGGCGCACGAAGCCGGCCGCGTCCATGGAGCCACGGGTGCTCGCGGCGGGCGAATGTCCCGGAAATGTGTGGTGGAGGCGGCGGGAATCGAACCCGCGTCCGAAAGCCGGTTACCAGGGAGTCCTACAGGCGTGTCCGATCGTTTGAAGTCTCGCCCCCCTCGGCTCCGGTCGGCAGGATCCTCGGGGCGCCAGCTCGATTGGTTCTCATCCGCGGCCCACGAGCGAGGGCTTTGGACCAGCCCGCGATTTTCTGACGCTCGTTCCAGCCCCCACGGGCGGGGTCCGGACGACCGTCGCTGCTAGTTAGGCAGCGAGAGCCATCTGCTCGTTGGCAGATGAATGTTCCCGCTTTTTTGACGAGGTCACGGGTCCCCGGCCTGCGCTTCCTGGCTCTCGACCCCCGTCGAAGCCAATCGCCCCCTTCGTCGCGGGCATGGCCATGGCGCCTCGCGCGCCCGGCCCACCCGTCGTCCGCCGCTTAGGATGCGGCCCGCGGGCGCCGCGATGCAACCGGGGCGACGCCTTTCGGCGCCGCCCCGTCTGGGTCCTCCCACGCGGTTCCGTCCACGGACGCGCCATCACGAGGACGGCACCGGCCCCTCCCTGGGCCCGCGGCGGCCCGACTTCAAAACGGAATGTCGTCGTCCGGTCCGCCTCCGAAGTCGTTCGCGATGGTGTCGTCGGGCGGTACCGTGGCACCCATGTCCTCGGTGCCGGCGGCCCGCGGCGAACCCTCGCCCCGACCCCCGAGCATCTGCACGTTCTGCGCGACGATCTCGGTGGTGTAGCGCTTCTGACCGGACTGGTCCTGCCACTGGCGGGTGCGGATGCGTCCCTCGATGTAGACCTGGCGGCCCTTGGTGAGGTACTGGCCGCAGATCTCGGCCTGCTTGCCCCACACGACCACCCGATGCCACTCGGTGGCCTCCTGCTTCTGACCGCTCTTGTCGGTCCAGCGCTCGGTGGTGGCGAGACGCAGATTCGCCACCGCCTGTTGCCCCTGCGTGTAGCGCAGTTCGGGATTGGCGCCGAGATTGCCGACCAGGATGACCTTGTTCACGCCGCTCATGATGGGTGTGCTCCTCTCTTGACCGATGGGGTCCCCGTCGCGGGGGCCCTGCTGCGAGGGCGCAGCATAATTCCCCGGGGTGGGGGACGCAATGTCGGTCCGCTGGGACGTCGGCGGGGGCCGGGATGCAGACCGGCGGCGGCGCCACTATAGTCACCGGCCATGAGCCGCGACCGCACCGCCCGTGCCGCCCATGCCGCGCTCGCGCTCGCGGTCGTCGCGATCGCGTTGCTCGCGCGTCCCGCGCGAGCCGCCGACACGCCGGCGGGCGCGAGCGCGGTCGCCGCCCCCGACAGCCA
>JBIOKD010000314.1:0-3958 GCA_044451485.1 Candidatus Eiseniibacteriota bacterium
CCACCCGCGGCTCCCCGACCGGCCGGCGAGATGCCACCCACGCCGAGCCGGACCCGCGGCCCGATTGAATCCATCCTCGTCGGGTGGGATGCTCCAGGCGACGTTCCGTGATGGGCGCGATGGGTTGGACGTCGCGGCGCGCGGGAGCCGCGTCGCCCGGATGGGCGCCGCGGTGTTCCCGGGGACGCCAGCGCCACGCGCACCACGCGGGCGATCCGATATCGTCCGATGGTCGCTCGACCGACATCCGATCTCGGCCCCGGTTCCGACCGCATCCAGGATGGGGCGGGCGATGCTCGAGACGCGCGGGCTGACATGCCCCTGGCTCATCCACGTGCTGCCCGACACCGTGATCTTCATCTCGTACGCGTTGGTGTGGGTGCGACGCTGAGCCGCGGCCTACATCAGCTCCTTCAATCGCTGATAACCGGCGCGACTCACCGGCAGCTCCTTGCCGTCGCTCAGGATCGCGACCCGGCTGTCCTTGGCGTACAGCTCGAGCCGCGCCAGCCGCTCGAGGTTCAGCACGAAGCCGCGATGGATGCGAACGAAGCGCCGCGGATCGAGCTGATCGGACAGCTCCCCCAGGGTCTGGGTCTTGAGCCAGCTCTTGCCCTCGGAATGCACGGCCACGTAGTCGTCCTGGGCCTCGACGTAGTCCAGCTTCTCGACCGGGATCACCTGAACCCGGCTGCCATCCTTGACCAGCACACGTTCGAGCCACTGGCCGGGCCGGCGCGCCGCGGCCGCGATCACCGCCGGACGCGGCGTCACCGCCGGCGCGGATGCCAACTCGGCGTCGTGCAGACGCGCGCGCAGCCGGGCCAGCGCCTCGGCCAGCCGCTCGCGTCCGAACGGCTTGAGCAGGTAGTCGACCGCGTGGACCTCGAAGGCGCGGAGCGCGTACTCGTCGTAGGCGGTGCAGAACACCACCGCGGGTCCCGGATCGATCAGCTCGAGTACCTCGAAACCGTCGAGCTTGGGCATCTGCACGTCGAGGAAGACCACGTCCGGCGCCGCGTCGGCGATGGTCTTCACCGCCTCGAAGCCGTTGGCGCACTCGCCCACAACGCTGATGTCGGGGTGCGCCGATAGGTACTCGCGCATCAGCGCCCGCGCCGGAGCCTCGTCGTCGACCACCACCGCGCGCAACATGCGTTCGCTCACGAGCCGCCTCCTCCGCTGCTCACACCCGGCACGGTCATGGACGGGGGACCACCCGCGTCGTGCCCCGCGCCCGCGGCCTCGTCGGCGTCATCGCGTGCGGGGAGCGCCAGCGTCACCCGGAAGAGACCGTCACGACGCTCGGTTTCGAGTCGCGCGTCGCGCCCGGCCAGGGCGCGCAGACGCCGGCGCACGTTCTCGAGCCCGACGCCCTCCCCCGGCCGCGTCGCGATGTCCTCGTCCACGTCGTTTTCGACCACCAGATGGAGCGTACCACCGGTCCGGCGCGCGGCCAGGTGCACGGTGCCACCCTCGACCCGGGCCGCGACACCGTGCTTGATCGCGTTCTCGACCAGCGGCTGCAGCAGCAGCGGCGGCACCCGGCAGGCGCGGGTGTCGGACGCGATGTCACGGGTCACCTTGCAGCGCTCGCCAAAACGTACCCGCTCGATGTCGAGATAGCGGTCGACCAGTGCCAGCTCGTCGTCCAGCGTGACGGCCTCGCGCGCGCCCAGCGCCAGCGTCTTGCGCATGAAGTCGCCGAGGTTCTCGCACATCCGGCGCGCTGCCTCGGGCTGGCTGCCCACCAGCGCGTTGATCGAGTTGAGGCTGTTGAACAGGAAATGCGGGTTGAGCTGAGCGCGCAACGCCCGCAGCTCGGCCTCGCGGGCGGTGACCTGCGACTCGAACGCGCGGCGCTCGGCCGCGCGTGCCACTTCGAACGTGAGCAGCAGGTAGTGGAGCGCCAGCGACAGGACGTAGAGCGGGACACCGGCGGCAAGCACGATGCCGATCGCCTCGAACGACACCACCCGGTTCTCGGGCATCACGCCCCAGCGCCGCAGCAACGCAGCCCACACCGCGGCCAGCGCCCCCCACGCCAGCGACGACAGACCGATCGCCATGGCCAGCGAGGTGACCAGACGGACGAGCTCGGTCTCGCCGAGCGGCAGCGCCTGACACACCCACCACGCCGACAAACACACCATCCCATACACCACCGCCAGCGGCAGCGTGAATTGCAGCGCGTCGGCGTAGGTCACCGGCAGCAGCAACCGGAGCACGCCCGCCAACCCCGCCCCGATCACCAGCCATATCGCCTGGTACGCGCCCAGACGCCACGGGTTCGCGGTGATCGGATGCATGTCAGTCGTTCTTGAGCTCGACGCCGCCCATGACCACCGCCCCGCGCAGGATCAGGATGTCCCTCGAATCGTTGACCGTCTGCCGGGTCTGGTCGCTGATGCCGCCGATCAACACGCTGGCCTCGTTCACGACCAGCAAGGTCGGGGGCACGATGATCTCGATCCCGCCCCACACGACCGACAGGTCGACCGTGGCCCCGCCCTCGACCGGCTTGGCCGGACGCAGATCGAGACGCACGCCACCCATGACCGCCGAGACCTCGGCGTGCTGGAACTGCTGTGACGTCACCCGGCGGATGATGTGGCTCCACATCGAGAAGACCTGGAGACGCGAGGACGGATCCTCGACTGGTCCGACCTCACCGACACCGATGTGGATGTTCCTGTCGTCCAGACGGGATCGGCGCCGTCGTCCGGCGCGCACGCCCCCGACGTACACCATCTGTCCGAGCGCCGAGGGACGCAGCATCATGATGCCGAATCCGATCAGGGCCAGCGACCAGATCGCGCCGCTCGTGACGTGCAGCCAGCCCGCGTTGTCGCTGAGCATCAGCATCCCGCCCACGGTGAGGATGCCGCCCCAGACCGGGCTCCTGCGATGCCCGATGCCGGTCAGACGCTGCACCCCGAGCACCACCAGCACGAGCGGCCACCAGCGCAGCACCGCACTGGCGTCGAGCACCCCGAAGCTGTCGAGCGTCCACAGCGTGCCAAGGCTGATCAGGATGATGCCGAAGATCACCCGCGCGCTCAGCGAGTTCCCCATCACCACGCCACCCATCACGCGTGGGCCGCCGGGCCCCTGGCCACCCGGCCCCCGACCACCGGTCGCGCCGCCGATCGGAGTCTGTTCATCCATGACGGACCTCCCGCCCGATCGCGCCGTCCCAGCCGCGTCGGCGCGTCGCAGCGACGGTGATGAGCGCGCCGGTCGCCATCGCGGCGAGCACCACCACCGAGACGGCGGCGGCCACCGATCCGATCCGGAGGACCGAGATCAGCGCCGACAGCGCTCCGTGCGGCCCCAGCCACACCAACAGCGCCAGCAACACCGTATTCTGCACCACCAGCCACGCCGCGCACAGCATCAGCGCGGCCACGAGGACCCGCCGCACCCGCGTGCCGCGCTCATGCATGACCCTGTTCCTCCCGTGTGCCGGCGCTCTCGACGCGCCGCCGCGGCCAGACGTGCTCGAGCACCGCTCCAATCACCACGTTGACGCCCATCGCCACGATCAGGAGTGGCCAGCCGGTGCGATAGGTGAACCCGTGCCATTCGCTCTGACAAACGAAGAACCAGGCGCCGAGCAGCATCATGAACAATCCGCTGCTGATGTGCTTGGGGGTGAGCGGCACCAGCATGTTGCCGAGCCCGATCAGGATCAGCGTCGCGGGCCACCACCTCCACCACAGCAGGGTCCAATGCCGGAGATGGATCACCCGCATCTGGTCGAGCAGGAAGCCGAGTCCGACCAGGATGAAGAGCACGCCCCACAGGCTGCGTCGGATCGTCCTGCGCATCTCGTACGACATCGCTCACCTCCCGGGCCGGCGCCCCGCCGGCGTCACATGGGAAGTTACGGTCGGAAACAAGCGCATTCGCGGCCGAATCGGTGAATGGTGGAAGCCGACCGGCGAACGGCGCCGGC
>JBIOKD010000315.1:0-3935 GCA_044451485.1 Candidatus Eiseniibacteriota bacterium
CCACTCGATCGACGTGTCGTCGAGCTGCAGACCCGCCACGGCTGGGACGTCATGGTGTCGAGCCAGCCACGCTGGAACCTGGTCGACCGTCACGTCGAGGACGGGCACCTCGCGTTCTGCCGCCGGGCCGGAATCGGACTCGTCGTGTACTCACCGCTCGCGCAGGGCGTGCTCACCAACAAGTACGCGGGTGGCGCGCGACCCGAGGGGAGTCGCGCCACCGGCAAGTTCGCGCACTTCCTCACCAGCGAGAACGCGCTCACCCCGGAACACGTCGCCGCCGCGGAGCGTCTCGCCGCATGGGTGGCCAGACGTGGCCTGCCCGGGCCGGCCCCGGTCGCGCTGGCGTGGGTGCTGCGGCACACCGAGGTATCGAGCGCGATCATCGGAGCCACCTCGGTGGCCCAGCTCGAGGAGAATCTGCGCGCGCTGGAGGTGGGTCTCGACGACGACGACGTGGCGGGGATCGAAGCCGCGATCGCCGGTGCGGCGGGGCCGAAGCGCCGCGCTTCGAAGACTCCGGCCAAGACGCCGGCGCGCCGACGTCGCTGAGCGATGGGTTCACGACAGCGGGGTGCGCCGGCGGTCCTGGCACCGCCGGGGAAGTTCTGCCACCCTCCGTGCCTCGAGGCCGAGCAACTCCACCAGGTCATGCGCGGGAGAGAGCCATGAATGCGATCCGTTCGACACGCCTCGCCATCGTCGTGTGGTCGCTCGCCGGCGCGGTGGCCCTGGCCGGCGGGTGCGCCTCGACGGACATGACCGATACGTGGCGTGACCCCGCCTATGCCGGTGCTCCCTCGAAGAACCTGCTCGTCATCAGCATGGCCAAGGATCCCGCGCATCGTCGCCTGGCCGAGGACACCTTCGTGGCGGCGCTCGTCAAGCGAGGTGCCACCGCCACACCCTCGTATGCGGTGTTCCCCGGCGGCCTGCCCGACACGCAGACGGTCAAGCAGACGGTGCGCGAAAAGGGCTATGACGCGGTGCTCGTCACCCACCGGATCTCGAGCGAGAACGTGGAGCGCATCGTGCCGCCGACGACCGCCAATGTCCCCGTCGCCTCGACGAATCCGTACGGCTACTACCAGACGTACTTCGAGGAGATCCACACCCCCGGTTACGTCGAGACCGACCGGGTCGTGAAGTTCCAGACCGACATGTGGATCGCCGACGGACACGGCGGGCGTCTGGTGTGGATCGGGCGGAGCGAGAGCGTGAATCCCGGCTCCGCCCAGGACCTGAGCCGGGAGCTGGCCGGCAAGGTGGTGCCGGAGCTGGCGAAGCGCAAGCTCGTCCAGTAGGGCCCCGGGCGCTTGGGACGGCGCGGGTGAACGCGCTCGGCAAGCGTGGCGATTTCGGGCTTGCTCCCCGGGAGTGGGACGAGCAGCATCGAGGTGTCGTTCTGCGAGGCCTGAGCACTCGCCGGAGAAGGAGAAGTTCGATGCCGCACCGTGCACTGAAATGGATGTCCCTCGCCGCGCTCCTCCTCGCTCCTGCCGCGGCCCACGCCGCGACCTACGACCTGATCCTCGCGGATTCGATCGTGGTCGTCTCCGCGAACACTGGCGGATTCACCCTCGGAAACAACATCGCGCTCATCGTCGACACTGGACCGGGGAACATCGGAGCCGCCGATCTCTCCGGAGCGACCTTCACCGCCACGTCTTCCGATCCCACGGTCGACGTCCAGGCGAACATCCTCAATGCGGGCCTCGTCACGCCGATCCTGCCCAACGAGGCGGTCGGGACCCTGCTCTCCGGTAGCCCGCTTCTCGCGAAGGTGCAGGCTGGCGAGACCGTGCGAAACGTCTACCCGGTGGGGCTGTTCTGGCTCGCCACCAGCTATCCAACCGGCTACACGGGAACCGTCGTGTTCAACTTCACGATGACCATGGGCACCGACGTCGTTCACTACTTCACAGTGGCGACATTCCTGTCCGGCTCGGAGTTCTCGAGCACCGTGGTGCACGCCGATCGAGTGAGCAGCGTGTCGTCCCCGACCGCCTCGCGTACGAGCACGTAGGGAGCGGTCAAGAGCCTGTATCGGTAGTTGCGTCGTCCGCCTGCGCGCGCCGCCGGCCTCCGTCGAGATCGACGGTGAGCAGCAGCCAGGCGCCGCCGATGAAGAACGGCATCAACGTGAGCACCGCGAACCGGCCCTTGCCGCTCACCTGGGCGACGACCGCGAACAACAACGGTCCGATCACACCCGAGAGCTTCTCGCTCACCGAGTAGAAGCCGAATAGCTCGCTCATCCGCCGTCGCGGCACCAGTGAGGCGAACATCGAGCGCGACAGTGCCTGGGTGCCGCCCTGGAACAGCGCCACCAGCGCGGCGAGCATCCAGAAGTGGAGCGGACGGGTCATGTAGAACCCCAGCACGGTGATGCCCACGTAGCCGGCGAGTCCGATCGCCACCGAGCGTTGCGGGCCGAGCGTGCGGGCCAGCCGTCCGAACGCGAGACTTGCGGGCGCCGCCACGAACTGCACCATCAGCAGCGAGCCGATCAGGTCGTTGCGTCCGATCCCGACCTCGCTCCCGTACACGGTAGCCATCTTGACGATGGTGCCGATCCCGTCGCTGTAGAGCCAGAACGCGATCAGGAAGCGCAGCAGCTCGGGACGCGCGCGAAGCCCGCGCAGCGTGTGCCACACCTCGGCGAGCGGGTTGGCGGGGCGGTCGTCGGGACCGGCTTCGCCGGCGGGTTCTTGCACGCGGCGCAGCAGCGGGATCGAGAATCCGAGCCACCACACCGCCACGCTCGCGAACGAGAGCCGCGTCGCCGCGTCGACGTCATGGAGCCCGAACCGCCGGGGCCACAGGATCCACGCCAGGTTGACGGCCAGCAGCACCCCGCCGCCCCAGTATCCCCATGCGAACCCGCGCGCCGACACGCGATGCATGTCGGCGGGCTCGGCGACCGCGGGCAGCAGCGAGTCGTAGAGCGCGTTGCCGACGGCGAAGGTGAGGAACGCCAGGGCGAACAACGCCAGCAGCGGGAACCAGTGCCCCGACGGCACCAACGCGAGACCCGCGGTGGAGACGGTCCCGATCACCACGCAGGCGCCGAGCAGCTTCTTGCGCATCCGGTGGCGGTCGGCCCACGCGCCCAGCAGCGGTCCCATGATCCCGGAGCCGAGCATGGCCAGCGCGCTCGCGTAGCCCCACTTGGCGGTGGCGAGGTTGGCGGGCATGGTGCGCGCGGCGACCGCCGCGAAGTACACGGGCAGGATCGCGGCCACCACGCTGGTGGCGAACGCCGAGTTGGCCACGTCGTACAGACACCACGCGTCCACCGCACGGGCGCGCTCGCGCGCCGCCGTGTCGGGTGTCGTTCCGGGGCCCGCCATGATGGAGTGTTAGCATGCGGCCGGTGTAATGTCGATGCGCATGAGCGAGCCCATGGTGGTGGTGGTCGGGGCCGGTGTCGCGGGGTTGGCGTGCGCGCGCGAGCTGTCGCGCCGCGGGGTGCCGGTGGTGGTGCTCGAGCGCTCGCGTGGCGTCGGTGGCCGCTGCGCCACCCGCACCATCGAGGGACAGCCCGTGGATTTCGGGCTGCCGTTGCTCCACGCCGTGTCCCGCGAGTTCGGTCTCGAGCTGAACGCGCTGCCCGGCGCCGGGAAGGTGCTGGGCTGGCCGCGGCGCGTGCGCGGCGTGCGTCTCGCGTGTCAACCCGATGCCTATCGGCCCGGTCATCGCCGCATGGCACGACGCGCGGGCGTCAACGAGCTGCCACGCCGACTGGCCGAGGGGCTCGACGTGCGGACCTCGACACGCGTGGTCGCGCTCACCGCCGATGGCGAGCGGATGTGCGCGATCACACGCGATGGGCGGCGCCACGCCGCGCCGTTCGTTGCGCTGGCCACCGAACCCAGCGAGGCACACGCGCTGGCGGCGCCCCTGGTGCGGGAGTGGCCGGGTGCCGGGCCGGG
>JBIOKD010000316.1:0-3929 GCA_044451485.1 Candidatus Eiseniibacteriota bacterium
CGGAGCTTGTCGGTCATCGTGCCACCTCGCCTTCGCCGTCGGCAAGGCGCTCCGCCCCGGCCGCGTGACGGAGGACGAGACGGACGAGGGTCCGGTTCACCCGTTGCGCGGCTCCCAGACGTCCGCCAGCACGACATCCCACCGGAACTTGAACTCGTCGGCCGGGTCGTAGACGTGGGTCTGGAAGTTCACCACCAGCACCTCGGGCTCGGTGAGCGCCTTCCAACCGTGCATGATGCGGGGTGGGATGCGGACCAGCCGCGGGCGCAGCGAGCCGAGGAACAGGGCGTTGACGTGGCGAAAGCTCGGCGATTCCTCGCGCAGATCCACCAGCGTGACCTGCAGCTTTCCCCGCGTGACCGTGAATTGGTCGGTGTGCACGTCGTGCAGGTGCCAGCACTTGACCACCCCGAAATCGGTCGCGCTTTGATAGGCGTGCGCGGTCGGCAGGACGCCGTCCTTCGACCACGCGCTGCTCCAGAGCTCGGTCACCTCGCCGCGCCCGTCCAGGTGTACCGTCAGATCCCGTACCAGCACGCCGTCGATCGTGACCTTGCCCGGCGGCTGCACGATGTAGTCGAGGCTCTTGAGCCACGATTCGCGGACGTCACGGGCCTGCATGGTCGGCTCCTCGGGGACGGGGACGCGTCGTCTCGACGTGGTCACGGCCCCCGTTTGTATCAGGACCGCGCGGGCGCCGCAACGCCGCCCGACATGACGCGGGGCCCCGAGTCCCGGGTCGTGCGCGCGCCACGCGCTCCGGACCGCATTGACCGGCCCCCGGCCGAGCCCCTACCCTCCCTCGTCCGTCTTCCGCTCCGACCGAGCTCCCCCACGACGCCCGGACCGGCCCCATCGGGGCCCTGGCGCCCAGCGAAAGGAACCCGGCCTTGTACAACATCACGGTCGTCGGCGCCGGCTACGTCGGCCTCGTCACCGGCGCGTGCCTCGCCGACTTCGGCAACGTGGTGACTTGCGTGGACAGCGACGCGGCCAAGGTCGAGCGCATGCGGCGTCTCGAGCTCCCGTTCTTCGAGCCGGGGCTGCCGGAGATCGTCGCCCGCAACGTGCAGGAGGGGCGTCTTCGCTTCGGCAGCGACCTGCCGGCCGCGCTCCAGGGGTCCGAGGTCACCTTCATCACCGTGGGCACCCCGCCCCGGCCCGACGGCTCGGCCGACACCAGCGCCATCTACGCGGTGGCGCGCACGGTGGCGCGTCACCTCGGTGGCTACATGCTGGTGGTGCAGAAGAGCACCGCCCCGGTCGGCACCGCCCGGCACCTGGCCGAGTTCATGCGCCGGCACGCCCGGCGCGGCGCCCGATTCGACGTCGCGTCCAACCCCGAGTTCCTGCGCGAGGGCTCGGCGATCGAGACCTTCATGCGACCCGACCGTGTGGTGATCGGCGCCGAGAGCGAGAAGGCGGCCGAGGTCCTGCGCAAGATCCACGACCCGCTGTTCCTGATCGAGACCCCGATGGTCGTGACCACGCTCGAGACCGCGGAGCTCATCAAGTACGCGTCGAACTGCTTCCTCGCCACCAAGATCTCGTTCATCAACGAGATGGCCAATCTCTGCGAGGCGCTCGGCGCCGACGTGCAGATGGTGGCGAAGGGTCTGGGCATGGACCGCCGCATCGGCTCCAAGTTCCTGCACGCCGGCCCCGGCTACGGCGGCTCGTGCTTTCCCAAGGACACCCACGCGCTGTCGGCGTTCGCGCGTCAGGCGGCGGTGGCGAGCGACATCGTCGACGCCACGATCGCGTCCAACGAGCGTCAGATGCAGCGCATGGTGGCCAAGATCGCCGCGGCCACCGGCTCGCCACGTGGCAAGACGGTCGGGGTGCTCGGGCTGTCGTTCAAGCCCAACACCGACGATCTGCGGGCGGCCCCGGCGCTCACCATCATCGCCGGTCTCAAGAAGCGCGGGTTCAAAGTGAGGGCCTTCGACCCGGTGGCGATGGAGAACGCCGAGCGTCTGCCGGTGATGAAGGACGTCGTGCTCGGCGCCGATGCCTACGACTGCGCGCGTGGCGCGCACGCGCTGGCCATCATCACCGAGTGGAACGAGTTCCGCGGCATGGATCTGCGACGTCTCAAGCGCGTCATGAAGCGGCCCGTGTTGTGCGACCTGCGCAACCTCTACGATCCCGGCGAGGTCGAGCGCGCCGGGATCATCCACATCGGCGTGGGTCGTGGCCGGATCGTGGACGGCCGCCCGCATCGCGAGGGTCGCGTCACCCGGCCGCGCCGGAGAAGCTGACCCGTCCGTCATGACCCCATCACTCACCCTCGACGGGGCCCGCGTGCTGGTGACGGGTGGCGCCGGCTTCATCGGCTCCAACTTCGTGCACCGGCTGCTGGCGAAGCAGCCGTCCTGCCACGCGGTGGTCCTGGACGCGCTCACCTACGCCGGCCGGCGTGAGAACCTCGACGGTCTGCCCGCCGACCGGCTCACCTTCGTGCATGGCGACATCCGCGACCCGGGCGCCGTGGCGGGGGCGATGGTGTGCTGCGACTTCGTGATCAACTTCGCCGCCGAGTCGCACGTCGACCGCTCGATCGAGGCCCCCGGGGAGTTCATCCAGACCGACGTGTACGGGGTGTTCGTGCTGGCCGAGGAGGCCCGGCGGGTCGGGCTGAAGCGCTTCGTGCAGGTGTCGACCGACGAGGTGTACGGCGAGGTCCTGGAGGGCCACGCCACCGAGGACTGGCCGCTCCACCCGCGCTCGCCGTACGCCGCCAGCAAGGCCGGCGGCGACCGGCTCGCGTACGCGTACGGCTGCACCTACGGACTTCCGGTGGTGGTGACACGCTGCTCGAACAACTACGGGCCGCGGCAGTATCCGGAGAAGCTGGTCCCATTGTTCGTGACCAACGCGATCGACGATCTCCCGCTTCCCGTGTATGGCACCGGGCTCAACCGGCGCGACTGGCTCCACGTCGACGACCACTGCGACGCGCTGCTCGCCCTGCTGGTCCATCCGGGGATCGAGGGGGAGACGTTCAACATCGGTGCGGGTCACGAGCTCGACGTGCTCACCATCACCGACACGCTGCTCGGGCTGCTCGACAAGCCACGATCGCTGGTCCGTCACGTCGAGGACCGCCCCGGGCACGACCGGCGTTACGCGGTGGATTCGGGCAAGCTCACCCGGGTCACCGGTTGGCGGCCGGCGATCCCGTTCGCCGAGGGCATCGCGCGGACCGTGACGTGGTACCAGGCGCACGAGTCGTGGTGGCGTCCGATCCGCTCGGGCGAGTTCCGCGCCTACTACGAACGCATGTACGGCAAGCGCAGGACGCTCAAGGAGGTCAAGGCGTGAGGGTTCCGAAGGCCGTCATCGGTGTCCTCGCGTTGGCGTTCGCGTGCGTGCTCGTCCTCGCCCCGCGCCCCCTTCGCGCGCAGGGATCGAATGAACGCTCGCCGGTGGCCGGTGGTAATGACGCCGCCACTGGTGGATCGCTCGCGCCATCCCAGCTGATGCCGCCGAACGTGTCGTCGCCACCACTCGAGCGGCAGCCCGGCATGGGTGGTCCCGGTCTCACCGACGAGGTGTCCGAGGGCGTGAAGTCCCGGTTCACGGGTCGCTTCACGTTGTCGGGTCCGATCGATCCCGCGACCTACCGGGTCGGCCCGGGCGACGTCCTCCAGCTCATCATGTGGGGCAAGGTGTCCAAGACACTCGAGCTCGACGTGAGTCCCGAGGGTCATCTCCTGCTGCCCGGTGTCGGGACCCTGCCCGTGTCGGGTCACACTCTGGCCGCTGTCGAAATCGAGGTCGTCCGGGTCATGAGCGACCAGTTCCGGGGCGTCAACATGGAGCTGCGATTGCTCCAGCCACGCACGTTCCGCGTGTACCTCACCGGCAAGGTCAAGAACCCGGGCCCGCTCGACGTGAGTGGCAGCTTCCGCGTGGGGGACATCCTC
>JBIOKD010000317.1:0-3897 GCA_044451485.1 Candidatus Eiseniibacteriota bacterium
CCCGATCCCGACGCGCGCTACGAGCGCACGCTGCTCATCGACGCCCGGCGGCTCGAGCCGAGGATCGCGTGTCCGCACACGGTCGACCACGTGAAGCCGATCGGCGAGGTCGCCGGCACGCGGGTGCATCAGGTGGTGATCGGGTCCTGCACCAACGGACGTCTCGACGACCTGCAGGTGGCCGCCGGCATCCTCAAGGGGCGGCACGTCGCCCAGGGCACACGCATGCTGGTGTTTCCCGCGTCATGGCGGATCTATTCCGAGGCGCTGCGCGCGGGTGTGATCCAGGACCTTGTCGATGCCGGCGCGGTGGTCTGCAACCCGGGATGTGGTCCGTGTCTCGGCGTGCACCAGGGGGCGCTCGCCGACGGTGAGACCGCACTCGCCACCACCAATCGCAATTTCAAGGGGCGGATGGGCAATCCCAACGCCGAGGTGTTCCTTTGCTCGCCGGCGGTCGCCGCCGCGAGCGCGCTCGCCGGTGTGGTCGCCGATCCGAGAGAGGTGCTCATATGAAACGCGGCAAGGTCGTGCTCAAGCTCGGCGACGACGTCTCGACCGACATCATCTATCCCGGCCGCTTCATGGCCACGGTGCTACCGGCCGAGACACCGCGGTACGCGTTCGCCGACCACCCCACGTTCCACCGGCAGCTCGAGGCGAAGGAGATCCCCGCCGGCTCGATCGTCCTGGCCGGGAGCAATTTCGGCTGTGGCTCGTCACGCGAGCAGGCTGCGTCGTGTCTGAAGGGGTACGAGCTCACGGTGATCGCCAGGGGCTTCGCACGCATCTTCCTGCAGAATGCCATCAACCTGGGGCTCGACATGGTGATCTGTCCCACGCTCGAGGCCGAGGAGGGCGACGAGCTGGAGATGCGTGAGGGGGCGCTCGTCCACGTGCGATCGGGGAAATCGTTCCCGATCGTCCCGCTTCCGAGGGCGCGTCAGGCGATCATCGACGCCGGTGGCCTGATCCCCTACACTCGCCGTTTGCTCGCCGAGCGGGTGGCCACGCACCCGGCGGGATCCTAGATCCCCTCGATCGCCACCATGTTGGTGCGGGCGGTGGCGTGACGGAGCGCGCGAGCCTCGGCGTACTCGGGCGATTCGAGCCAGGTGCGCGCCTGCTCGAGCGTCGGAAACTCGAGGATCACCAGCCGGCTCGGCTTCCACGTGCCCTCGAACACCTCGGTGCGGCCGCCACGGGCGAGGTAGCGGCCGCCGTGCGCGGCGATGCTCGCCGGCGCCTGGCCCCGATAGTCCGTGTAGCGCGCGACGTCCTCGACCTCGATGTCCACCACCACGTAAGCCGGCATGATCACTCCTCCTCGCGGAATCCGAGCTGTTTCATCTTCTTGTACAAGTGACTGCGTTCGAGACCCAGACGCGCCGCGGCGCGGGTCATGTTGCCACTCTCGGCCGCCAGCGCCGCCTCGATCTGCCGGCGCTCGAAGTCGCGCACCGCGTCGGCGAGGTGGGCGGTCCCCGGTGTCGCCACGGCTGGCCGGGGCAGCACCGCGGCGACCTGCTCCGCGCCGATGGTGGCGCCCGGATGCATGATGATCAAGCGCTCCACCAGGTTCCGCAGCTCGCGCACGTTGCCGGGGAAGTCGTAACGGCCGAGCGCCTCGAGCGCCGCCGGGGCGAAGGGCCGGACCGTCCCGCCGATCTCGCGCGCGATCTGCGGCGCGAAGTGCTCGACCAGCAGAGGGATGTCCTCCCGTCGCTCGCGCAGCGGTGGCACCGTGATCGGGATCACCGCCAGCCGGAAGTAGAGATCCTCCCGGAACGTGTTCGAGGTCACCAGGGTCTGCAGGTCGCGATTGGTGGCCGCGATCACCCGCACGTCGACACGGATGGCGCGACTTCCGCCCACGCGTGTCAGCTCGCCCTCCTGCAGCACCCGCAGCAGCTTGGTCTGGGCACGCGTGCTCAGGTCGGCGACCTCGTCGAGCAGCAGGGTGCCGCCGTCCGCCTCCTCGAACCGGCCGCGACGGGCCTGGGTGGCGCCGGTGAACGCGCCGCGCTCGTGACCGAACAGCTCGGACTCGAACAGCTCCTCGGGGATCGCCGAGCAGTTGACCGCGACGAACGGACGCTCGCGTCGCGGGCTCGCCGCGTGCAGGGCGCGCGCCACCAGCTCCTTGCCGCTGCCGTGCTCGCCGCGGATCAGCACCCGCGCCGGCGCGGGGCCGGCGAGCGCGATCTGGTCGAGCAGCAGCCGCAACGCGGGGGAGCGCCCGACCAGCGGGCGCGACCACGGCTCGCGCAGACGGCGGTTCTCGGCCGCCAGCGAGCGGGTGGTGGTGGCGTTGTGGAGCAGCACGAGCAGCCGCTCCAGCACCAGCGGCTTCTCGAGCACGTCGTAGGCCCCGAGCCGCGTGGCACGCACCGCCGCGTCGATGGTGGCGTGACCCGACATCATGATCACGATGGTGTCGGGGGCGCTGCCCCGGATCTCGGCCAGCAGCTCGAGACCGCCCTCCTTCGGAAACCACACGTCGAGCAACACCACGTCGTAGGCCTCGCGCAGCGCCTCGCGCGCCGCCGCGATGGTGGCGACGTCGTCCACCTGGTAGCCCTCGCGGCCGAGAGCGGCCTTCAAGGTGCCGCGAATGCCGGCTTCGTCGTCGACGATCAGGATGGACGGCATACTTAGACTCCTCGCGCGAGTGGCAGACGGATCCGGAATGTGGCGCCGTGACCGGGCTCGGAGACGACCGCGATGGCGCCGTGATGCCCGCCGACGATGTGCTCGACGAGCGCGAGCCCCAGACCGCTGCCGTGGGTCTTGGTGGTGAAGCCCGGCACGAACAGAAGCTGGCGCTGGTTGGGGGTCAGACCGGGGCCGTCGTCGCTCACCACGATCTCGACCACGTCCCCGGCCGCGTGGGCGCCCAGCGTCACGCGGCCGCCGTCGCCGACCGCCTCGAGTCCGTTCTGCACCAGATTGATGAGCGCCTGCCGGATCTGACCGCGATCGGCGTCGATCGCCGTCCCGGCGGGCGGCGGCGCGATCGCGAGCCGCCCGGCGGCGATCTCGTGCGTGTAGAGGGCGCCAAGGTCGGCGAGGAGACCGGCCACGTCGCAGCGCTCGGGCCGCGGGTCGGGGAAGCGGCCTAGTTCCGAGAACTCCCGCAGCAGACCGGTCAGACGATGCACCTCCTCCTCGATGGTGCGCACCGCCTGGTCGAGGATCTCGGGAAACTCCGGACGTCGCTGTTCGTACGAGCGGCGGAGATCGGCCGCCGCCACCGCGATCGGGGTGAGCGGATTCTTGATCTCGTGCGCCACCTGACGCGCCATCTGTCCGTAGGCGGCCTGACGCTCGGTGGTGCGCAGACGCTCGCGATAGCCACCCAGGTCGGCGCGCATGCGCTCGAGCGCCGTCACCAGCGTCTGCAGCTCGCGCACGCTCTCGAGCGCGAGCGGCTCGTCCCATTCGCCGCGGGAGATGCGCTCCGAGAAGCGCGCCAGACGCTCGACTGGTCGTGACACCTGGAGCGACCACAACATCCCGAGTCCGATCGCCAGCACCACACCGAGGAGTCCGAGCAGGAGTGCCGTGAGACCCAGCGCGGCGACGGTCTCGTCGGCGATCGCGGTGGGGAAGAGCCCGACCAGACGCGGGTAGGGAGACGTGCCGAGCGCGATCGGCGCGCTCGCCGCGAGATACGAGCGTCCGCCGATCGACACGCGGGCGGATCGATCGCCCACCCGCCCGGGCGCGAAGTCGCCGACACCGCGCGTCCCCGCGAGCGCCCGGCCGTCGGCGTCACAGAGGATCAGATCGACACCGCTCGTCTCCGCGAGACGCGCGAGCCAGGTGGTGTCGAGCAGCACGCCACCACGCACCATGCCCACGCGCTCGTCTCCGTAGCGGATCGCGGCGCTGGCG
>JBIOKD010000318.1:0-3886 GCA_044451485.1 Candidatus Eiseniibacteriota bacterium
CGCGCGCCGCGCGGCTACGGCGACGATCATCCCGCGGTGCGCTGGCTCCGGCTGGAGTCGTTCACGGTCGGGCATCCGCTCACCGACGCGCAGGTGACGAGTGGGCGTCTCACCACCATCCTGGCCAACGACTTCAAGACCATCCTCCAGCTCGTGCGCTGGCTGAATCACGTGCTCGGACTCGAGCCGCTCCGGCGTCGTTAGGATCGGGCGCCGCGCGGGGTCACGGGCGGCGCGCGGCGAGCCGGGAGGCTGGCGAAGCTCCGGGCAGGCGGAGACAGGTCACGGAAGCGGACCTTCACGTCGCCCCATGTCGTCACCATCGCGGGTTGGATGCGGGAGCCGATGCCACCCGCGTAGGTCTCGTCCTCCCATCGCTCGATGTACCAGCGCCCGGAATCGGATCCGAGGCCGAGATCGGGCGGGATCGCGGCCGAGTCGCCACGAACGAGGAAGAAGTTGGCATTGCCCTGCACGTTGATCAGGCTGCCGTCATGAAGGTAGATGGTGAGAAGCACCTGGGTGCGGATGTTCTTACGTCGGAGGTCGTCGGACTTCCCGGGTCGTGGGTCGGGGAAGACGGCGAAGGTCTTGTCGAACCGCACCGTGATGCCGGCCGCGGACGAGGCGAGGTTCGCGAAGGCGATCTGCTCGTCCGAGCGGGACCAGGGTGTGGTCGCGTAGCGATGCGCGGCGGTGTCGAGGGCCGCGAACGCGAAGGTGTAGTCGGCGGTGAACAACGGCTTGTAGGCATCCGGAAGACGCTGGTTCCACGCCCACTCGAACGCCCGCAGCACACCCGAGGGTGAGTCGGGTGGCGGCATTCCGGCCAGCGGCTCCGGGGCCGTGGACGACTTGCCGCCGCAGCCGTCGAGCATCGCGACGGCGAGGAGAAGCGCGGCGAGCGCCTGAGTCTCGATCGAACGGCGCATACGCTGATGCTACCCCCGCCGATCGGGTGGGTTCCAGTCGCCATCGCCGACTCGGGCGAGCCGCGTCCGGGCCGAGCGCCAACGGCTCAACGCACCTCGAACTCGCGCACCATGCCCATCTGGTAGTGCGCGCGACCCCCGACCTTCGCGGGCATCTGGCAGAAGGCGAAGTAGCGTCCGGGTGTCAGCTTGAGTGGCAGCCACACGCGGTGCCCCGGCGTGAACGTGCCGGTGCCACCCAGGGGCCGCGCGGGCGCCGGTCCAGGACGGCCGGATTCGATCCAATGGAAGAAGTCGGCCGGGGTCTTGCCGGGCTCCAGACGGTACGGGTCGAATTCGTGCGCCTCGGTACCCTCGTTCAGGACCAGTACGCGATGCACCCCGGGCGACCAGCTTCCGCCGAACGCGTAGGAGTAGTCCACCATCCGCACCGTGAGATCGGTGGGCGGTGGCACGGCGTGTGAGGCCGAGGGGACGACATCGAAATCCGCTATGGCGCCGCCCTCCACGTGACCCGCGTACCAGCAGGCAACCGCGTAATGACCAGGAACGAGCTCCACCCACATCACGGTCGAATCGCCCGGCAGTGCGAGCCCCGGGCCACCCGAGTCCTCGGCGAACGCGGGCACATCGATCCCGGCCTTCACACTCTCGACATACGCGGCCGCGCGTCCGTCGGGCGTGAGAAAGCGCGTGAGCACGCCCTCGTGGGTCGTCGTTCCAACGTTGACGAGACGCATTTCGGTGATCCCGGCCGGGATCCTGGCGGGTACGACGAACCCGCTGTCGCTCGCGATGATGCGAACGATCGGTGGCTTCGTGTCGACCGAAGCCCGTCCGCACGCCCCGGCGGCGATTGCCACCGTCACGCCCGCGACCAGGACGATGCCCCTTCGAACCGATCGTGATCTGCGGGTCATCATCAGGTGTCCCCCCTCGGCTGGTGGGCACTCCCCCGCACCCGCAGCACCTCCTCCACGTCCTTGTCGCCGCGTCCGGAGAGGTTGACGACCACACGCGCTCCCGGACCGAGCGAGCGGCCCTCGCGCAGTACCCACGCCAGCGCGTGCGCGCTCTCCAGCGCCGGGAGGATGCCCTCGGCGCGCGACAGCGTCTCGAACGCGTCGAGCGCCTCGTCGTCGGTGGCGCTCGAGTACTCGGCGAGCCCCTGCTGGGCGAGCCAGGCGTGCTCGGGGCCGAGTGCGGGGTAGTCGAGACCGGCCGACACCGAATGGGTCTCTCGGATCATGCCGCGCGCGTCCTGCAGCACCAGGGTGCGTGTGCCGTGCAGCACGCCGACACTCGGATCGGCGAAGCGGGCGGCGTGCTTCGTGGTGGCCACGCCGAGCCCGCCGGCCTCCACCCCCACCTTGCGCACCTCGCGGTCGTCGAGGAAGGCGTGGAACAGCCCGATCGCGTTGCTCCCGCCGCCCACACAGGCCACCAGCAGGTCGGGTCGGCCGCCCACGAGCGTCTCGAACTGGCTCCGGGTCTCGATTCCAATCACGCGGTGGAAGTCGCGCACCATCATCGGGAACGGATGAGGCCCGAGCACCGAGCCGAGCACGTAGTGGGTGTC
Source organism: Candidatus Eiseniibacteriota bacterium (assembly GCA_044451485.1). Classification (GTDB taxonomy): domain Bacteria; phylum Eisenbacteria; class RBG-16-71-46; order RBG-16-71-46; family RBG-16-71-46; genus JBIOKD01. The sequence continues at coordinate 2,512 of JBIOKD010000318.1, forward strand.
ACGCACGTTCGTGACCCAGTCGCGCAGCGCCTCGTTGATGGCGTCCTTGAGCGTGCGGCTGCCGGCGTCCACCTCGCGCACCTCGGCGCCGAGCAGCTTCATCCGCTGCACGTTCAGATGCTGCCGGCGGGCGTCCTCGGCCCCCATGTACACGGTGCAGGAGAGTCCGAAGCGCGCGGCGGCGGCGGCGGTCGCTACACCGTGCTGGCCGGCGCCGGTCTCGGCGATCACCCGTGGCTTGCCCATCCGGCGCGTGAGCAGACACTGGCCGATCGTGTTGTTGATCTTGTGCGCGCCGGTGTGGAGCAGGTCCTCGCGCTTGAGGAACACCCGGCAGCCGGCGCGCGCGGAGAAACGTCGCGTCTCGATCAGCGGGGTCGGGCGGCCGGCGAAATCGGCCAACTGAGTGGCCAGCTCACGCTCGAAGTCGGCGTCGGCGCGGGCCCGCGTGTACTCGGCGGTCAACGCGTCGAGCGCGTGCACCAGCGTCTCGGGGACGAAGCGCCCGCCGTACGGACCGAAGTGTCCGCCCGCGTCGGGCACCACCGGGACCCCGCTCACCGTCCGACGCCCGCGTCGGCGGCGCGCACCGCATTCACGAACGCCCGCACCCGTCCGGCGTCCTTGACACCCGGGGCGGACTCGAGCCGCGAGGCCGCGTCCACGCCGAACGGACTCACCGCCGCGATCGCCTCGGTCACGTTGTCGCCGTCGAGCCCGCCCGCCAGCACGAACGGACGCCCGTCCACGAGCTCGCGCGCCCGCCGCCACGGGAACGTCATCCCGGTGCCTCCGGTGAGTGTCGGGTGCGCGGTGTCGAAGTGGACCAGGTGTGGGGGCGGCGCCAGCGAGCCGTGCAGCCGGCCCTCGGCGTCGATCCCGGCCACCAGGGCGCACGGGAGCGGGAAATCGGCCGGCCAGGTCACGGCGTCGACCTTGTGGAGCTGCACGCGTGTGGCGCCGGCGCGACGGGCCAGATCCCACGCGCGCTCGGGCGTGACCGCGGCCATCACCGCCACCGCGGTGATCCCCGGCAGCGCGGCGACGATCGCGGCCATGCCGTCGGCGCCGATGTCACGCGGTCCACCGGCCCCAACGATGAACCCGAGCCAGTCCGCGCCGGCTTCGAGCGCCATGCGTGCGTCGGCCAGCCGGGTGAGACCGCACACCTTGACCACGGTGTGCGGCACGATCAGCCTCGCGCCGCGGCGGCCAGGGTGGCGAGGGTGGCGGCCGGGTCGGCGCTGGTCATGAACACCTCGCCCATGAGTACGGCGTCACAGCGGGTGGCGCGCAGCCGGGTGATGTCCGCCGGGGTCGAGATCCCGCTCTCCGCCACCGCCGCGACCATGGCCGGCACCTCGGGCAGCAACCC
>JBIOKD010000319.1:0-3873 GCA_044451485.1 Candidatus Eiseniibacteriota bacterium
TGGCAGCCCGGCGAGCGCGAGCGTGCTCACCGCCGATCCCCGCGTCACCGGCGGCAGCACCACCACGCGTTGCCACCGGAGCCGATCCACGCGCGCACGCCATTGCGGTGACGCGCGCCGGTAGGTGGGCGCGTCGCGCATCGCCGCCAGCCGGCTCCCGGTGAGCAGATCGGGCCCGTTCGCGTCGCTGATCATCAGCTCTGCGTTGCGCAGATGGGTCTCGCACCAGATCCGGGCCGCGTTCCGCGTGCCGCCGCCGGCGCTACCGGCGGCGCGGAATCCACCCGTGAGCGGCATCGCGACCAGCGCGATCAGCAGCGCGGTGGCGAGCGCCGGACGAGCCGGCGCCGGGGTCCGCGGCATCGCGCTCCACGCGCATGCGGCGGCGAGCGGCGCGCTCAGCGCGGCCACCAGGAGCGGTGCGGCGGGCACCCGTGGTCCCCCGAGGGCGGCCACCATCGAGAAGGCGAGCAATGCGAGCCACACCGCGATCCACGACGCGCGCCGATCGCGGTCGCGCCACGCGAGCCACGGCGACGCGGCGAGCAGGGCCAGCGCCGGCCATCCCAGGGTGCGCGCCAGATCGGCGGCGGTGACGGCGAGGGCCTGCGGCTGGCCGCCGCCCCATCCGGCGGCGGCGAGACCCATCCACCCCGAACCCACGTCGCGTCCGAACGCACCGGCATCGAGGAGCGCGAACGGGGTGCTGAGCAGGAACGCGCCGGCCGCGATGACGACGCCGAGACCGGCGAGCCGGACGCCGCGCCGCCCCTCGCGCTGCCACGCCAGCCACACGAGCGGCGGCAGCACGACCACCGCCGCGTAGCCCGCCCCGGTCGCGAGCCCGGCGAGCGCCGCCGCCGCCGCGAAGCGCCGGAGCCCGCCGGACGTGTACCAGGCCACTAGACGCTCGAGCGACCACAACACCAGGACGACCGTGAGCGGGTCGGTCGCCGCGGCGCGGGTGGCCTCGATGGAGAGCGCGGAGCAGGCCACCAGCAGCGCCGCCGCCGGTCCGGAGCCACGCGCGAGGCGTTCGCCCAGACGCCACGCGGCCAGCACCGACAGCGCGTCGCAGAGGATGAGCAGCGCGCGCGCGCCGAGCATCATGGGGGTGGGGTCGAGCAGGAACGCGAGCCGGTGGTCGGCGGGGTTCGTCCAGGCTCCCGCCAGCCGTCCGCCGAGATAGACCGCCTGCTGCACTACGAGCTGCAGATAGACACCGAGCGAGGGCTCGACGAACCACCGGGGATCCCAGTCGAATCGAGCGCTGGTGACCGAGCGCATCCCGACCGCGAGTCGGAGCGGGAGGGGCTCGGCGCCGTGGTCCGGCATCGCGCCGGCCACGTGCCACGCGCGCAGCGCCACCGCGCCGGCCATCGCCACCAGGACGGTCACGATCTCCCACACCCGAACCGGGGTCGTGGCTCCGCGACCCGCGTCCCGTGGCGGCGCCGGGGCGGGCAGACGCCCCGACCCGGCCGGAGCGGCGCCGCTCACGCCGCCGCCACTGCCGGCTCGGAGGGATATTCGCCGGGTGGCAACGCGCGTCGGATCGAGCGGGCTCCGGGAATCGGCCTCAGCTCCTCGGCGGGATCGGCCGCGCGCGTGCCATGCGGACCGGTCAGCAGACGCACGTGCGGCCGGGAGAGGTCGTCCAGATTCGGCGACAGCACCACCGCGATCGAACCGTCGTCCATCTCGACGAGCTGTCCGGGCGGGTGGAGACCCAGCGATTGCACCAGCAGCCACAACAGGGCCGGATCGAATTGCTCGTGGAGCGGGCCGAGCATCATCCCGAGCGCCACCGACGGGGTCACCGCCGTGCCGCGCCGGCTGCGGTGGGACTGCAGACTCACGTAGGCGTCCGCCACCGCCACCAGCCGTGACAGCACGCTGGTGTGCCACGGTCCGGCGAGGATCGGGTAACCCCCCAGGCCCGGGGCCATGTGATGCTCGAACGCCACCCGCATGCAGCGCAGCGTCGCGGCATTGAGCGCGCTCGATCGCGCGATCAGCTTGAGCCCCTCCAGCGGATGACGGTGGATCGCGGCCCAGTCCGCCTCGTCGAGACGATCGGACGCGTGCCGCACCTCGCCGGCCACCGCCTGTCGGCCGACATCGTGCAGCAGGGCGGCCACGCCCAGCTCGGCCAGCTCGTGGCGCTCGAGTCCGAGCGTGTGCCCCATGGACACCGCCACCAGGGCCACGTTCACCGCGTGCGCATAGGTGTATTCGTCGTGGTGCGAGAGCGTGTGGAGCCCCATCACCACCGGGGCGTTCGAGAACGCGGCGTCGACCAGCGGCTGGACCACGCGCTTGGCGTGACGCAGCTGGGTGCCGCCCGGGTTCGACGCGACCTTGAACAGCGCGCGCGCCCCCTGCACCGCGTTCATGTAGGTCCGGCGCGCGGGGCCGCGTGGCACCGCGAACGGCGTGCCGGCGTCGCCGGGGGCGTCGTCGGGGCCGGTCTCGTCGGTGGTCCGGGTGGCATCCGCCGCGCCGCGGCCGGAGCCCTCGCCTTCCGTGGCCGGGGTGTCCCCGCTGCCTGGCCCGACACCCGCTCCGGGCGCTCCCGGTACATCCGAGGGGGCGTACTCGTAGTCGTCGTCGGGCGCGTCGGTGGAGGCGTGCACCACCGGCTGGAGATGGTCGGCGCCATGGGCGAGACACGCGCGCAGCAGCTCGGTCCCGTGATACACGTCGGGATCCCGGAACAGCCGGAACAGCTGGCCGAGATCGGCCGGGGTGATGCCACGCATCAGACGCAGACCGGCGATCCGCCTCTTGCGCAGCTCGTCGAACACGTGTCGATGGAAGCGCAGGTGGTGACTCTCGACCGGGATGCGCACGCCGTTCAGATACAGGTCGTCGTCGAGCGCCACCAGGACCACCTCCTGCTGGTGCTCGAGCAGGGGCCGCACCACGCCGATCAGCCCCGCGAGCTGGTGGACGAACACCCGATTCCCGGGCTCGTAGTTGCGGCTCACCCGCAGCGCCGCCGACAGCTTCAGCAGCAGCTCCGTGCCGATCCGGCGATGACGCTCGTCGGCGGCCTGGAAGGTCGGATCGTCGGCGCGTGATGCGATCGGATCGACTGGAGCCGGCCGTCGGGTCATGGACGCGTCACGCGCCGGGTCGGGTCGGTGGTCGGGGCGGCCCATGTCAGCTCGCCTTCATGTTGAGGGCCTCGAGACACGCGTGGCGCACCGCCTCGCGGTGCGCGCGGAGCCCGATCTCGAGGGCGGCCAGGGCCGACTCGGTGCCGATGCGCGCCAGCGTGCGCGCCGCGGCGGTGCGCTCGAGCGTCGGCTGCGCGAACCAGCCGCCCTTGTGGAGCAGCGTCTCGAGACCGGGCACGACCTCGTCGTCGCCACAGTCGGCGAGTGCGTTGAACAGCGAGCGCTGGCTGTCGGCGGCGCGCCGCGCGAACGACGGATCCTCGATCTGCTTCAGGATGGCCCGCGCGACCTGCGGGCTCTTGGTGCGCCCCAGCATGTGCAGGGAGGTCGCCAGCACCTGCGGATCGCGCGACTCGAGCTGGGCGAGCAGCAACGGCACCCGCGCCTCGCCCGGACAATTGCCGAGCGCCGTCACCACCGCGTGCCGCACCCGCGGCTCGGGATGACGGGCCGCCACCTCGAGCAGCGGAACCACCGCCGCGCCGCCGATCTGTCCGAGCACGAACACCACGTTGCGCACCACGAACCAGCGCGTGTCGCCGAGGTAGCGCGCCAGCAGCTCGGGTGAGTCCGAGCACAGGTAGCACAGCATGGTGCACGCCGCGGCCCGGGTGCGGCTCTTGAGCGCCAGCGCCATCACCGAGCACGCCAGGTCGATCGCCGGTCGTCCGATCGCCACGGCGAGCGCGAA
>JBIOKD010000320.1:0-3870 GCA_044451485.1 Candidatus Eiseniibacteriota bacterium
CAACAGCACCTTGCCCGACGCCGGCACCACGACCGCCCCTGGCGCGAAGAACGTCGCGGTCGCGCCGGTCGCGTACGCACCCGCCCCGGACAGCACGGTTCCCGTGGCGGGATCCACCACCTCCATGGCGATCGTGCGCCCAGCCGGCTGCGGCTCCGCGAGCAGGCGGAAGTAGGGCATCAACCTCGCGCCGGGCGGCGCCGTCAGCGTGAACTCGTCCACGTCGCCGGGACGGCCGATCGCCTCGGTGCCGACGGTGTCGCCCAACGCGTAGACGGCGGGCGCCGTTTCTGGCAAGCGGTTGAATGGCAACACCTGAAGGACGTACGGGCCGCTCACGCCGTAGATCCCCCCACACGTTTCGTCGTAGCACTCCCGGAACACGGTGACCGGCGGCTGGGCCACGCCGATCGCAAGCCGGCCTCTCGCCGGCACCGTCACGGGCTGGGTCACCTTGAACCCGTCGCCGAAGGCACCCGCCAGGCTGTCGCCCGTCGCGGGATCCGACACGAGGACGCCGGGAAAGCCGCAACACGGCTGCTCGCCGCCGATCAGCACCACCACGGTCTGGCCGGGCGTCGCGCTCAGACTGAACTGGTCCCAGTCGCCGGCGACGTCGATGCCCTCCGTCGTCACCGAGTCGCCGACCGCCAGCGCGGGACTCGCCGTCTCGAGCGCGGTGTCCACGGGCATGACGGCGAGGCGGTACGGCCCAACCTCGGTGAATTGCGTGAGCGGCGACGATCCCCCGGAGACGGTCACCGTGTACCAACCGGTCGCCGGCACGTCCCAGCGCACCATCTCGGCCGCGACTGTGGGCGACGACACCGGTGTGGACAACAAGGCGATCGGATCGGGGCCGCCCCGCGGTCCGTTGATGACCGCCAGAAAACCGGCCTGGGGCGCGTCTGCACCCAGGCCCTGGAAGAGCACGTTGACGTGCTGGCCGTGAACGCCGTAGAACCGGTATCCATCCACGTCCCCCGGCGCGTCGATCGCCTCGGTCGTCACGTTCTCGCCGACCACCAGAGTGTCGGAGACCCGCTCCGGCCCGAAGCTGAAACGATCCAGCCACAGCCGATACGGGCCGCGCGCCAGCGGCAGATCGTCCCAGCCAGTCCCCTCCACCCGCACGATGTACTTCCCCGCCTTGAGGTGCACCGCACCCGATTGTCCGAGCGTCCCCGGCCCGTTGGCGGTGTACGTCCCGGCCCCGTACGCGAGCGCGGTCGCGATCACCTCACCCGTGGCCGAGTCCAGAAGCTGCGCCTGCACCGGGTGCGATTCGGGCAGCGCGCCCGCGAAACCGACCACGAGATTCACTCCAGTGCTGTCCGCGACATGGACCCGGAACTCGTCGATGTCGCCCTGAGCGTCGAGCGCCTCGGTCACGATGCTGTCGCCCAGCGCGAGCGTGTCGGGACGCGACTCGGGCCTCGGGTCGACGCGGGAAAGGAGCAGACGGTATTGGCCGGCCCGCACCCGCCCCGCCACCGCCCCCGTGACCCGCAGGCGGTGCGTACCGGTCGTGCGCATGGTGAAGCGCGGCGTGAGCTGACCGAGCAGACTCGAGTCCGTGCCGGCGCTGTGCACCGTGGCGAGCGAGGTCCCGTCCGCGTCCTGGACCACGAGCTGAAACACGGTCTCGGCGGACGTGTCGCGCCCCTGGAGGAACGCGTTGAACACCTGGCCGGCCGACGCGGTGAACCTGAACTCATCCACGTCGCCCGGGAGGCCGATGGATTCTCCCCCGATCGAGTCGCCGGGCACGATCACGGCCGGCACGCTCTCGGGACGCGGGTCCACCTTGTAGAGGTAGAACCGGTATGCGCCGGTGTCCGACAGCGCCGTGCCGTCGGCGACGGTGCGGGCGACGTAGGAGCCGCCCGCTGCCAGCGCCAGTGGGCCCACATGCGCGGTGAACAGGCCGGTGTCGGCGACCGACCACACCACCGGCCCCTGCGACGCTCCGGCGGCCGACAGGATCTCGAGATGCGAAGGCTTCGACGCCTGGTAGAACGCGACCAGCTCGCTGTCGCTTCCCATCGTGAACGTGTACTCGTCCACGTCACCCGCGCGGTCGATGGACTCGCCGCCGATCACCGTGTCGAACGGCACCGCCGCCGGCCGATGCTCGGGCGCCCGGTTCACCAGGTAGGTCCAGAAGCGGTACGCGCCCTGGTAGGGCCGCATGCCGGCCCCGATTGCCGGATCCGCGGACAACCGGAACTCGTACGTGCCGGTGACAGACACGTGGATCCGGCCCGTCGTGTTCGCGGCCGCCGCGCCCGTCACGATGAACGCGGCTCCCTTCATCGACCCCGCACTGTCGGTCACGATGACACGGAGATAGGAGGGAGCGGAGCCAAGCGGCGTCTCGGCAACCATCACGATGTCCTGCCCGGCCTCGACGTGAGCCGCGAACACGTCCACGTCGGTGGCGGGCTGGATCGTCTCGCCGCTCACCGTGTCGCCGATGGTGAACGCCGCGGGCACGAGTTCCGGAGCGTCGCTCGCGCGGTACACGACGAGCTGGAAGGTCGCCGCGCTGCCGGCGGGATTGCCGCCTACGACGAGGGTCGCGTGCACCTCGGCGGTGGCCATGAACTGCAGCGCGGGCATCTGCCCCAACGGAAGCGTGTCCCTCCCCACCTGGGCCCGGCCGATGGTGTGCCCCCGCTCCGAATCATCGAGACTCACCAGCACGGCGCCCGAAAGCACCGACACGAAGACCTGGTATCGAGATCCTGCGATCGCGGTGAAGACGTACGCGCTCGACGCCTGACCGGCATCCACGGAGCCGGCCACGACGGCTCCAAAGGCGATTGACTGGGGGCCCGGCTTCCCGGGCGCGGTCGACGACTCGCACGACAACACCAGGGCGATGGCGGCGGCGAGCGGGAGCACGCGACGGTGCAGCATACCAGACATCGGCGACCTCGAGCGACGGGTATCTGCCGTGCTTTTCGGCGCGCCGAGAATAGTCCCGATGCGTTAGGGCGGCGTCACTCGCGGCGATTCCAAGGGGAATGGAGATATCGCACTTACGGCGACACCGACAGCAACGCGCTGTTGACCGAGGTCAGACCCGGCGAGCTGAACGTGAGTGTGAAGTTCCCCGCGCCGGTGATCGACAGCCCGGAAAACACCGCGTGGCCCTGTCCGTCCGTGGTTACGGTGAGGTTGCCGCCGAGCGTTCCCGTCCCGCTCAGAATGGACGCGGTCACCGACACACCGCTCTGCGCGAGCGGCCGGTCCAAGAGGTCCAGCAGCTCCACGATCGGCTGCTGCGTGAACGCGACGCCCGACACCGCCCCGCCGGGCTGAGTCGTCAGCGCGAGCACCGCGGGCGGGTTCGCCGTCACGGTCACCACCGACGTGTCCGCGCAGCACGGCGGCGTCCCCGTGACCCCACCCAGCTGAGTCGCGATCACGGTGTCCGTGGCCGCAGTGGCGCCCGCCGTGAAGAACCCGCCGGTGTTGACCGTGCCCCCGCTGGCCGTGTACGTCACGCTCGGCACGGTGCTCGAGCCGTCGCTCAACGTCCCGGACACGGCGAACTGCACCGTTCCCCGGAACCCCAGGATGACGGCCGGCGGGCTCAAGACCAGCTGGACCAGCGTGCCCGACCCGCCGCCTCCTCCGCCGAGGCCGGCCTGCACCGGGTAGTGGCCGTGACAGGCCATCGGCAGCAGCGGCAGCACCACCCAAGCCGCCGCTATGCCCACCCGTGCGGCTGCGCGCCTGATACCCGTCACGTCCATAGCCGGCTCCTCACTGGCCCGTCTGGCGGGCCCAATCCATGGACACCGGAATCCCGCAGGTCGCTCCAGCATAAGCGGAACGGCACCCGTTGGCGAGGTCCGAGGC
>JBIOKD010000321.1:0-3848 GCA_044451485.1 Candidatus Eiseniibacteriota bacterium
GCCCCGGCTCCCCGCACCGATCCGCGATCGCGCCGGATCCCGGCGCCGGCGGGCGCGGCCGAACGCGAGCGCGCCGCGCGCGAACAGCTCCGTCGCTACCGCGAGACCTACCCCGCCGACCGCGAGCGCCGCGAGCTCTACCCGTACACGATCTCGGGCCACCCGATCCGCCCGCTCTACGGCGCCGACGATCTAAAGAGCGACCCGGTGCGCGACGTCGGCGTCCCCGGCGAATACCCGTTCACACGTGGCGTGCATCCGACCATGTATCGCGGGCGGATGTTCACCATGCGTCAGTTCGCCGGCTTCGGACGCGCGCACGAAACCAACCAGCGTTTCCACTACCTGCGCGAGCACGGCCAGACCGGGCTCTCGATCGCGTTCGACAACCCGACCATCATGGGCTACGACAGCGATCACCCGAAGGCGCACGGGGAGATCGGCAAGTGTGGCGTGGCGGTCGACAGTCTTCGCGACATGGAGATCCTGCTCGACGGCATCGATCCGGGTGGCATCTCGACCTCGATGACCATCAACGGTCCGGCCTCGATCCTGTTCGGCTTCTATCTCGCCAACGCCGAGAGACACGGGGTGCCGTTCTCGCGGCTGCGGGGCACGCTGCAGAACGACATTCTCAAGGAATACATCGCCCAGAAGTGCTGGTGCTTCCCGCCCCGGCCGAGTCTGCGGATCATCGTCGACCTGATCGAGTTCGCGACGCGGCACGTGCCGCAGTGGAACACCATCTCGATCTCCGGCTACCACATCCGCGAGGCCGGTTCGACCGCCGCCCAGGAGCTGGCGTTCACCCTCGCCGACGGCTTCACCTACGTCGAGGAGTGTCTGGCGCGCGGTCTCGATGTCGACGCCTTCGCGCCGCGGCTCAGCTTCTTCTGGAACAGCCACCTCGACTTCTTCGAGGAGATCGCCAAGCTGCGCGCGGCGCGGCGCATCTGGGCGCGGCGCATGCGTGAGAAGTACCGGGCGAAGCGCAAGGAGTCCTGGCTGATGCGCTTCCACACCCAGACCGCGGGCTGCTCGCTGTGGGACAAGCAGCCCGAGAACAACATCGTGCGCACCGCCTACGAGGCGCTGGCGGCGGTCCTGGGCGGCACCCAGTCGCTGCACACCAACTCGATGGACGAGACCATCGCGTTGCCGAGCGACAAGGCGGTGAAGATCGCGCTCCGCACCCAGCAGATCATCGCCCACGAGATCGGGGTCACCGAGACCATCGACCCCCTCGCCGGCTCGTACTACCTCGAGCACCTCACCGACACCCTCGAATCACAGGCCGAGGACTATTTCCGGCGGATCGACGGGATGGGTGGCGTGGTGGCGGGCATCGAGCAGGGGTTCTTCCAGCGCGAGATCGCCCGGGCCGCCTACCAGTACCAGCAGGAGATGGAGAAGAAGCAGCGCGTGATCGTGGGCGTGAACGATTACGTCGAGCCGGGCGAGAAGCTCGAGATCCCGATCCTCTACATCTCCGAGGAGATCGAGCAGGAGCAGAAGCTGGCGCTCGCCGAGCTGCGTCGCACCCGTGACGGCAGGGCCACGACCGCGGCGCTCAAGGCGCTCACCACCGCCGCCGCCAGCGCCCCGGGCGAGAAGAACGTCATGGCCCACATCCTCGAGGCGGCGCGGACGTACGCCACCGAGGGCGAGATCCGCGGCGCGATGCGCGAGGTGTACGGCGACCACGTCGAGGGCACCGAGTTCTGAGCGCCCCGCTTCGCACGGCGGACCCCGCCCGAGCTCGCGTTCGCACGGCGGACGCCACACGGGATCGCGCATCGGCGCGTTCCCGCCGCCCGGAGGATCCGGCATGACCTCGCCGTGGATCGGGGTGATCGGCGTGGTGGCGGTGGGGGTGGTGGCCATGATGCTTCGGCGCTCGCGTGGCGGCGACGAGCAGGTGACGATGCCACCAGCCGCCGCCGAGATGGACGAGCCGCCGATGTCCGGATCCGACGCGCCGGTGATGGCCACGGGTGCCGACGAGGATACGGACGAAGCCGACGCCGAGCACCTGGCACTCACCTCGGATGGTCTCGCCTTCGCCCCGCATGGTCACGGCGTGGTGATCGCCCCACAGACGCATTTTCGCCGTCCAACCGGCGACGACGCCGGCACGATGCGATCCGGTGGCGAGGAGGCGAACCCGCAGCCACCGGTGTTCCTGTCCCCCGGTGACCTGATCGCGGCGCGTGTGGTGCGCGGCTCCCCGGATCTCGATCCGTGGCGTCTCGAGACGCTCGGGCGGGATCGCGATCTGGTGGTGTGGGCGTTCGAGACCCGCGACGCGGCCGACGCCGCGCACGCGTTGCTCGAGCGCCGTGCGGTGAGACCGGCGCGCGACGCGGACGGCGAGCCGATCGTGGTGGGCGACGAGGACTTCGACGCCGCGCAGGCCGAACTGGAGCGCACGCTCCACGAGCTCTCGGCCGAGCTGCCCGACGACGACGAGCCCGCGGGACACGCGCCCCGATGAGCTTCGAAGGCGAGGCCCGCTTCTTCTGCACGCTGCTCCCCCCGGGTCGGTCACCGCGACCCATCCTGGTGGTGGGATGTGGCGAGGGCGTGGAGGCGGCCGCGATCGCCCGCGAGACCGGCGCGATCGTGGTGGGTCTCGACCTCGTGGTCGACGCCCGTCACCGCCACCCCGGTGTGCACCTGCTGCGCGCCGACGCGCGCGCCATGCCGTTTCGTGATGGCGTCTTCGATGCGCTCTACTGCTATCACGTGCTCGAGCACGTGCCGGATCCGGGACGCGCGGTGGGCGAATCGCGCCGGGTGCTCGGCCCGGGCGGTCTGGCCTTTTTCGGCACCCCGAACAAGAGCCGTCTGGTCGGCTATCTCGGTGGTCGTGGCACGGCGCCGGAGAGGCTGTGGTGGAACGTGGTGGACTGGGGCCGGCGGGTCAGCGGGCGCTGGTCGAACGAGCTCGGCGCGCACGCGGGATTCACCGGTCGGGAGCTCGCCACGCTGCTCGCCGGCGCGTTCGGCTCGGTGCGCGAGGTGAGCGTTCCCTACTACACCACCAAATACCCTAGACTGGCGGCGTTCTGGATCCGCTCGTTCCGGCTCGGGATCGGACGCTGGCTCGCGCCGTCGGTGTACTTCGTCGCGGGCGACGCAAACGGAGCCTAGGAGATTCCATGCGACGCAAGATCCGTGTGCTGGTGGGCAAGCCCGGTCTCGACGGTCACGACCGCGGCGCCAAGGTGGTCGCGGCGGCGCTGCGCGACGCCGGGATGGAGGTGATCTACACCGGTCTCCACCAGTCCCCGGAGCAGATCGTGGAGGCCGCGATCCAGGAGGACGTCGACGTGGTGGCGCTGTCGGTGCTCTCGGGGGCGCACATGACGCTGTTCCCCGAGGTGTCCGGTCTCATGCGCGAGCGTGGGATCGGCGACAAGCTGCTGACCGGTGGCGGCATCATTCCACCCGAGGACATGGACACGCTCGCGAGGCAGGGTGTGGGTCGTCTGTTCGGTCCAGGGTCCTCGACCCAGGACATCGCGTCGTACATCCGCGAGTGGTTCCAGGGCGCGACCGGCGAGGAGCCGTTCGTGGCCCCTCCATCACCCGCGCCGCTCGGCGGTCCGGCGGCCGGTGCGTGGCCGGCGACCGAGACGGAGACGCGTCATCACGGAGTACCGCGACCGGCGCGCGCCAGGCAGGCGGCTTCGTCACGCGAGCGTGGCGCGAAGAAGCGGGTGCCGGCGAAGACCCGGCCGGCACGCAAGACCGGCGCGCGGAAGACCGCGGCGCGCAAGACCGGCGCGCGCAAGCGCGTGGCCGCGAAGCCCGGGGCGAGGAAGGCCTCGCGACGCGGGCGCTGA
>JBIOKD010000322.1:0-3835 GCA_044451485.1 Candidatus Eiseniibacteriota bacterium
GGCGCGAGCCGCGCGGAGCGCCGCGACGGCGGCGTGCCGGCGGTGGCGGTGCAGAACTCGATCCCCAGCCACGCCGGCTCGATCCCCGAGAGTCCGTTCGTCTCGGTGGTGGACAAGGCGCTCCCGGCGGTGGTGTTCGTGGACGTGCGAAAGAAGGCCGGTGCCGGCTCCGACGATGGCAGCGACGAGATCTTCCGCTTCTTCGGGGACAACCCGCACCGCCAGCAGCAGCGGGTGCCGAGCTCGGGGTCGGGCTTCATCATCGACTCCAAGGGCTACATCCTCACCAACAACCACGTGGTGCGCGACGCCGACGAGATCACGGTGACGCTCGAGGACAAGCGCTCGTTCAAGGCCAAGGTGGTCGGCACCGACCCCGAAACCGACGTCGCGGTGATCAAGATCGACGGGGACCGGCTCCCGGCGCTGCCATTGGGTGACTCCGACGCGATGCGTGTCGGTGACTGGGCGATCGCCATCGGCAACCCGCTCGGGATGCTCAAGGGCTCGGTGACGGTGGGCATCGTCAGCGCGCGTGGACGCTCCGACCTCAACATCTTCGGCGGCACGCCACAGTACCAGGACTTCATCCAGACCGACGCCTCGATCAACTTCGGCAACTCGGGTGGCCCGCTTTGCAACATCCGCGGCGAGGCGATCGGCATCAACACCGCGATCAATCCGAGCGGCCAGGGCATCGGCTTCGCGATCCCCATCAACCTGGCCCGACACGTCGCCGACCAGCTCATCGCGCACGGCAGCGTGCAGCGCGCGTGGCTCGGGGTGCGGCTCGCCGAGGTCACCCCGGAGATCGCCGAGGGCTTCGGACTCAAGAGCACCGACGGTGCGCTCATCTCCGACGTGCTCCCCAACCGCCCGGCCGAGCGGGCCGGTCTCAAGCGCAACGACGTCATCGTCGAGTTCGACGGCCAGCCCGTGACCGACTGGCAGAAGTTCCGGCTCAAGGTGGCCGACATGCCGGTGGGCCGGACGGTGCCGATGGTGGTGCTGCGGGACGGCAAGCGTGTGAATCTGAGCGTCACGCTGGCGGCGCGCGATGCCGAGGTGGCCGCGAACCAGGGTCGTGGCGAGACCCCGGCCGAGCCACAGAGCACCGAATCACTGGGCGGGCTCTCGGTGCGCGATCTCAACGCCGACGAGAAGCAGGAGTCGGGCTCGAAGAACGGCGTGCTGGTCACCGACGTGCAGGACGGCAGCGCCGCCGACGAGGCGGGTCTGTCGGCCAACATGATCATCGAGGAGGTGGGCGGCAAGCCGGTGCCGAACGCCGCGGCCTTCACCCGCATGATCAAGGACGCCAAGGCCAAGAGCCGTTACGCCGTGCTGCTGGTGCGGGCCGGACAGCAAACCACGTTCGTGCCGCTGCAGGTCCGCGACTAGGCATCGCGTCGGGCGCAGGGACGCCGGGCATTCTTGTCATCCCCACGGAAGGGGCCGCCATCGATGGGAACGAACCTCCACCGGACCCGCATCGGCGTCGCGCTACTGGTCGCGGCGCTGGTGCCGGCCGGGCAGACGCCGCGCCGCGCCGCCGCCGACACCCCGGTGGTGGTGAGCGGCGCACGGTCGTTTTCCGGACCCACCGCCACCCGCGTGGTGCTCGAGTTCTCGCGCTCGGTGGCGATCGTGGCGCCCGACTCGGGCAGCGGGGACCGGGTCATCGTGACCCTGCCCGGTGAGACGGTGACCCTCGGGCCGGGAGTCCCGACCCGGCTCCCGGTCGCCGACGGCGTGCTCGACTCGCTGATCGTCGAGACCCGCAGCGACGGTGCCCGGTTCACCGCCTGGCTGCACGACACCACCGCGTTCAAGGTGTTCAGCCTGGCCGCCCAGGACGACAAGCCGTACCGCGTGGTACTCGACCTCACCAGGCGCGGCGGCGAGGCGGCGCAGCAGCAGCAGCTCACCGCGGTGGCGGCGCGAAAGAGGAACGACCGCATCCGGATCGTGGCGGTCGATCCCGGCCACGGCGGAGACGACACCGGCGCCCACGGCACGCGCGGGGTGCTCGAAAAGAACGTCACCCTGGCGGTCGCACGCGAGCTCGTGGACGACCTCAACCACATCGGCGGTGTGCGCGGGGTGCTCACCCGCAGCGGCGATTACTTCATCCCGCTGCGTGACCGATATCACATGGCCGAGAAGATGAAGGCCGACCTGTTCATCAGCATCCACTGCAACTCGTCACGCCGACGTGGGCGCGGGAACGGCACCGAGGTCTACTTCCTGTCGCTGCGTGGCGCCGACGACCAGGCCTCGAACGACCTCGCCAACACCGAGAACGCCGCCGACCTGGTGGGGGGCGTGCCGCCGCAGTCCGAGGACGAGCTGGTCAACATCCTCTACGACGTCAAGCGCACGTCGGCGCTGCAACAGAGTCAGCTCCTCGCCGAGCAGCTGCTCGACCAGGTGGCGAGCGGGTCCAACCTCGAGTCACGTGGGATCAAGCAGGCCGGCTTCCTGGTGCTCAAGTCGGTGGAGTTCCCGTCGGTGCTGGTGGAGACCGCGTTCATCAACAACCCGGCCGAGGCCAAGCTGCTCAACAGCCGCGCGTTCCAGCAGCAGCTCGCCCGCCAGCTCACGACCGGCGTGAAGAACTACTTCGACAAGGCCGGGATCACCCTGGGTGGGACCAGCCCGGCGCCCTGAGCGGTGACACGGAACCCCGGCCCGCGGCGGCCTTTCCCGGCGTCGCGCGCTTGCCGTACGTCCTCACACGGGGCCTAGTGCTCCACCCTGGCGACGCGGCCGTCGGCCACGACCTTGAGCGGACTGCCGTCGCGGCAGCGCTGGCGCACGTAGTCCTCGATGCGATCCCGCACCGTGAGCCGCGTGTCCACCTTGTCCCGGGCGTGCTTGAGGGTGTCGTACTCGTCGCCGCCGTCGGCCATGAAGTTGTTCACCGCCACGTGGTAGTCATGGTCGTCGACGAGCGGGCTCCCGTCATCGCGGGTGAGTGCCACCACCCGCGATCCCGGCGGCGCCGAGAGGTCGAACCGGTAGCGGATCCCGCTCACCTGGGTCACCCGGCCGCGTCGCAGACCGTCCTCGAGCACGCGACGAACCTCGACGCCCGAAAGCGTCAGGGTCACCACCGTGTTTTCGAATGGCATGACCTCGTAGATCCCGCCGCGGGTGATGGTGCCGGCCGCGAGATCGGCCCGCAGCCCGCCGCTGTTGGTCATCGCGATGTCGACGCCGATGCCGGCGCGCATCGCGTCCGAGACCATCTCGCCCATCAGGTTCTCGCCACCCGAGCGGGTGATCGGCGCCGCGTTGGTCCCGAGTGGCACGGCCGCGAGCGGCGCGATGTCGTGGTTCCAGCGCTCCACCCGCGCCGCCATCGCGCTGTCGGGTGGGAGTTGGTCGGCGTACACGGTCTCGAGCCGGTAGTGGCGTTCGATGACCCAGTGCCGGATCGGGTCCACCACGAGGTCGCACACCCCGATCACCTCGCCGTGCGCGCCCGAGATCATGGTCGGCACCCCGTTCACCTCGCCCACGATCTGGTTGTGGCTGTGCCCCCCGAACCACACGTCCACCCCCGGCACGCCACGCGCGAGACGGGCGATGTCCCCGGTCGGGTGACGCAGCGAGTCCGAGCTGCCCGGGATGTGCCCGACACCCACCACCACGGTGGCGCCGCTCTTGCGCAGCCGCCGCACGATCGGCACCGCGGTGGCCGAGTCGTCGTCGAAGCGCAGGTGGGCGACGTTGCCCGGCAGCGTCACCGTGGGGGTGAGTGGATAGCACAGGCCGACGATCCCCACCCGAACGCCGCGACGGGTCACCGTGGTGTCGGAGCGCACCCACC
>JBIOKD010000323.1:0-3833 GCA_044451485.1 Candidatus Eiseniibacteriota bacterium
GGTCCCCGACCCGCCCCACACCGTCGCGTGAGATACACGGGCGAGCTGTGCGCGCTCGGCACCGCGCTGTGCTGGGCGACGGGTTCCAACGTGTTCGCCGCCGCCGGTCGCCGCATGGGGCCGATCACGCTCAACCGGCTGCGCATCGTGATGGCGGGCGTGCTGCTCGGCGTCACCCTCACCGTCCTGCGTGGCGCACCATGGCCGTTCTGGGCGACCCGGCCACAGGTGGGCTGGCTGGCGCTCAGCGGACTGATCGGCTTCGTGTTCGGTGACTCGTACTATTTCCGGGCGCTGGTGATCCTCGGACCAGGTCGTGCCGCCCTGCTCGCCTCGCTGTCACCGCTGTTCACCGCGATCGTCGCGTGGCCGGTGCTGGGCGAGCGGCCCGGTCCGTTCACCCTTGCCGGCATGGCGCTCACGGTCGGCGGCGTGGCGTGGGTGTTGTTCGAACGCCAGCAGACGAGTCACGATCCGATCCACGGCTCGGTCAGGACCGGCGTGATCGCCGGTGTGCTGGCGGCGCTCGGTCAGGCGACCGGATACGTGGTGTCGAAGCTCGCGCTGCGCACGGGGCTCGACCCGTTCTCGGCGACCATGATCCGTGTGTGCGCCGCGGCCGCGGCGATGTGGCTGTGGGCGCTCGTGCGTGGCGAGGCCGGTCGCACCCTGGGAGCGATGGCCGATCCACGCGCGGCGGCGCTCATGACGGCCGGCGCGGCACTCGGCCCGTTCCTCGGCGTCACCCTGTCGCTGGCGGCGCTGCGCTACATCGAGGCGGGGGTGGCGGCGTCGATCACCGCCTGCTACCCGGTGCTCGCCATCCTGATCTCGTCCCGCTTCCACGGCGAACGACTCACCTGGCGCACGCTCGTCGGCGCCCTGGTGGCGGTTGCCGGCGTGGTCGTATTGTTCCGACGCTGACCGACGGGCCCCGCACCCCACCACCGACCCTGGGAGGATCCATGCGTCGTCCCCTGATCGCCTCGCTGCTGCTCGCCGTCACCGCCGTCCTGGCCACCGCGGCCCTCGTCTCCTCGCTCGGGACACGTGGCGCGGTGGCCGCCGAGCCACCCACCCAGACGGCACCCGGTGGCTCGCCGCCCGCCGGTGGCCCGCCGCCTCCCGGTGGGCCGGGTGGCCCGCCGCGCGAGATGGCTCCATTCGACACCTCGATCGGGCATGCCGACACCATGGTCGCGGAGATGCTCCACCGTCTCGGGGACAAGACCGGTCTGCCCGCCGAGAGCGTCTACAAGAACATCGTGATCCTGAAGGGGATGCCGGCCGGCGCGCTGCCCAAGGTGATGGTGTACGGGTTCTCGCGCGGGCTGGGGGTGCGCTGTGGCTACTGTCACGTGCGCGACGATTTCGCCAGCGACGAGCGGCCCCACAAGAAGGCGGCGCGCGAGATGTGGAAGATGACCGGCGACGTCAACCGCACCTATCTCGCCAACATGAAGGAGCTCGAGGACGAGGCGCCGATGGTGACGTGCTGGACCTGTCATCGCAGCCGGCAGAAACCCGACGAGGTGGTGGCGCGCTGACCGGTCGCAAGGCGCCCGCCGACCGTTCTCAACCGGAGCCTAGCAGGCGGGCTGGGTCGCCTCCTCGGGACCCGGCAGCGTGAGGTGCGGAGGCTCGTCCTCGATCAGGTACTCGAACTCGCGTTGGAAATCCTCGAGTGACATGCCGGCGGTGGCCGCGAACTTGGCGGTCTCGTGCGGGTTCTCGAAGTCGTCCCGCCGCAGCCGGATCATGTAACGGCGTGCGATCCCGTAGCGGTGCGACGTCACGTCCACCAGACGCAGACGAGGCCGTCCGGTGGCCGGATCCACCAGCTGGCGGAGTGGCACGGGCACGAAGCGCCCGGCCTGCATGGTGACCACCGCGCCATGCCCGCCCTGGAGCAGGTACTTGGCGGCGCAGTAGCCGAGGTCGCGGGCGTATTCCATGTCGAAGGCGATCGGGTCGGCGCAACGCAGCTCGTAACCCACGTTCTTGGCCACGATGGTGGTCTTGAGATCGAATTGCTGCAGCCGCAGCTCGACCGCGTCCTTGAGGATCTCGCCGATGTTCACCTCGGCGATGCGCAGGTGGCCGTGCGCGTCGTGCTCGGTCTCCTCGATGTGCTCGAGATCGCCGGGGTCGAGGTCGAGCACCACGCCCTCGGCGATCACCGCGACACCGTCGCGACGCCCGTCGTTGAGACGCTTGATCATGGCTCCCACCAGCGTGTCGGTGAGGGTCTTGAGCCGGATCGGGCGCTTCTGGAACTCCTCCGGAATCAGCGTCAGCGTGGCGCCCGCGGCCTTGCCGATGCCGAGTGCCAGGTGACCGGCCTTGCGGCCCATCGCGATCACGAAGTACCAGCGTGAGGTGGTCTTGGCGTCCACCAGGAGGTTCTTGACGATCTCCACCCCATAGTGCCGCGCGGTCTGGAAGCCGAACGTGTCGACGTGCGGCGGCAGGTCGAGATCGTTGTCGATCGACTTCGGCACGTGCACGACGTGGATCCGCCCCTGCGAATGTTCGTCGAGCTTGAGCGCCGAGAAGGCGGTGTCGTCGCCGCCGATCGTGATCAGGTCGGAGACCCCCATCCGGAGCAGCGAGATGATCGTGTTCTCGAGGTACTCGGCCTTGACGGTGGGGTTGGCGCGCGCGATCCCGATGTAGGACCCGCCGCGGAAGTGGATGCGGCTCACGTTGTCGATGGTGAGCGGGCGGACATGATCCACGTTGCCGTGCATCAGCTCGGCGAACCCGTCCTCGATGCCGAGCACCTCGATCCCGTCGAGCCGCGCCCGGATGGTGGCCGCGCCGATCACCGCGTTGATGCCGGGCGCCGGTCCGCCACCGACGAGGATGGCGAGCTTCTCAGGGGTCATCGGGTCTCCTTCCGGCGCGGATGTGGCGGGAGCGCGATTCTTGGGCATGCACCCGGGAGGGTCAAGTGGGGTGCGGCCGCTCTTTTCGACCACACGCGCCTCGGGTCACGAGTGCCCATGGTTGGCGATTGCGGCGCGATCCGGCGGGCCGGTCCGCCCGGTCGGTTTCGTCATGCTCCGGAAGTCCCAGTTGCCCCGGTTCCCCAGTCGCCCTAACTTCCCGGTCGGGCCGGGCCGCCGCGCGCGCGTCCCGGCGCACGCGGGTCGGGGAGTGCATCGACGAAAGGACGTGAGGATGATCAGAGCGAGCCGCTGGATCCCGTTCGCCGTGCTGGTGCTGTCGGTGATGGCCGCGCTCTCGTGTCAGCGGCGGCCACAGACGCCGGCCGCCGAGAGCAAGGCACGCTCCGATTCGCTGGCCGACTCCATCAAGACCGCCGCCGCGCTCGTGCGCGGACAGCAGTGGTTCCTCGCCTATTGCGCGATGTGCCACGGGGACGGCGGCAATGGCGACGGCGACATGGCGGCCGGCATCAAGACCCGCGCCAACGTCACCGTGGCCCGGCTCAACGACCCCGAGACCATGACCCGGCTCACGACCGACCAGATCAAGCAGGTGATCACCCGCGGTGGCGAGCACACCGGCCGCTCCAACCTGATGCCGGCGTGGGGGGAGAAGCTCGATCCCAGCACGATCGACGACATCGCCCTGTACGTGAGCTCGCTCTCGGGCACCACACCGGCGATCCCGCGGGCCACGCTGGACCACTACCTGGAGGCCCCGCCCGGCGTGCCGGCCGAAGGACGGGTGCTGTTCGTGCACCACTGCACCGCCTGTCACGGTCCCTATGGCAAGGGCGACGGGCCGTTTGGCGAGAAGCTGTGGCAGACCCGACAGGTGCGTCCGCGGAATCTCACCGATTCCACCTACATCGGCACCAAGAC
>JBIOKD010000324.1:0-3827 GCA_044451485.1 Candidatus Eiseniibacteriota bacterium
GCCGCGCTGGCGCTCGACGAGCGGCTCGGCCCGGGACCCGAATACGCCAAGATCGGACTCGAGCTGTTCGCCGCCGCCGGACCGGAGGCGGTGCGCGCGCTCCGGCGGCGCGGGCGGCGGGTGTTCCTGGACCTCAAGCTCCACGACATTCCCAACACCGTGCAGGGCGCCGCGGCATCGGCGGCACGCACCGGCGCCGAGCTGCTCACCGTGCACGCCATGGGTGGCGCCGCGATGGTGCGCGCGGCGGTCGACGGCGTCTCCACCGCCGGCGCCGCGACGCGAATCGTGGCGGTCACCCTGCTCACTAGTCTCGACCCGGACGGACTGCCACCGGGGTTCGCTCGACCGTTCGACGCCGCCGGGGTCATCGCCGGGCTGCTCGCGATGGCCGAGGGCGCCGGCGCCGCCGGTATCGTGTGCGCGGCACCCGATCTGGCGGCGGTGCGCGCCCGACACGGCCGCCGCTTCTTCGCGGTGACCCCCGGGATCCGCCCCGCCGGCGGCGACACCCACGACCAGACGCGGGTGAGCACCATCACCTCCGCGGTGCGTCAGGGCTCGAGTCTGCTGGTGCTCGGTCGCGCGGTGACCGCCGCGTCCGATCCACGCGCCGCGCTCGAAGCCGCACGTCTCGAGCGTGACGCCGCGCTGGTCGCCGGCGCGGGGGCCTGAGCGACCCGGTCCGTTCGCCGAAGCGCAAGCGGCGCAGCCGCTTGACATCGGCGCCGTTTCCTTCGACTTTGCCCGGAATGAACCAGCGCGCACGGCGTACTCCGATCGGTGGTCCGGCGGACGAGGGCGAGTTGGTGCGCGCCGCCCAGCGCGGCGATCCGGCCGCGTTCGCCGAGATCGTGCACCGCTACCAGCGCAGCGTCTATCGCACCGCGTACGCGCTGACGCGGAGCACCGCCGACGCCGACGACCTCGCACAGGAGACCTTCGTGCGCGCCTACAAGGCGCTCGACCGGTTCCGCTCGGACGAGCCGCTGCATCCCTGGCTGACCCGGATCGCGACCAATCTCGCCTACTCGTTGTTCCGGACCCGCAAGCGCCGGCCCGAGACCTCGATCGAGCCGCTGGTCGAGGCCGGACATCAATGGGGGGTGGACGACGATCCCGCCGCCCACGCCGAGGAGACCGAGCGGCACCGTCGTCTGACCGCCGCGTTCGACACATTGAAGCCCGAGCACCAGGTGATCCTGACGCTGCGGGTGGTGCACGACATGAGCTATGACCAGATCGCCGCGCAGCTCGGCGTGCCGGTGGGCACCGTGATGTCGCGGTTGTCGCGTGCGCGCGCCGAGCTCAAGATGCGCTTCACCGCGCGCACCGGGGAGGGAACGTGAGTCATCTCACGCCCGAGCAGCTGTCCGAGCATCTCGATGGCGCCACCAGCGCGGCCACACGCGCGGAGACCGAGCGTCATCTGGCCGGGTGTGCCGAGTGCCGCGCTGCGCTGGCCGACCTCGAGTCGCTCGACGCGTCGCTCGGCCGCGTCCTGACCCACGATCCGGGCGAGGCGTATTTCGCCACCTTCGCCGATCGGGTCGAGGACCGGCTGCGCGCCGACGGTTTGCGTGGCGCCCAGGCGCGTGGCACCGACGAGCGCGAGCGGCCCTGGATGGACTGGCTCCGCTCGCCGCGCAAGCTCGCGTGGGTGGGCGCGATGGCGGCGGTCATCGGCGGGGCGGCGATCGTGCTGATCACCTCGCGCGAGGATCGTCTGAACGCGATCGACGAGAGTCGTGTCGCGCGGGAGTCGCGTGGCGGAGCCGTCGCCCCGCCGGTCGAGGATCGGGATCAGGCGACGGCGTCTTCGTCGCGACTCGAGACGCCCGCTCCGACGACGGAGACCGGGAACGTGCCCGCGCCGGAGCGGCAGATGGCGCAGGCCGAGCCCGGGACGGGGGCGAGCGGAAGCATGCAGTCGAAGGAGTCGAAGAAGCGGGGGAAGCCGGAGGCCGCGAACGAGCGGGCGTCCGGCGCGCCCGCACCCGCGACGCTGGACGAGCGTCGCGCCGACGCCAACACACCGCGTCCGTCGGGCGCAGCGCCGGAGCGGCTGGTGCAGATGAAGCGGAACGCGCAGGGCGACTGGGTGCCGGTCCAGTCACCGGCCACGCCGACCCCGGCGGCCCGATTCGCGGCGCCGCCCGCCGGAGCAGCGGTGACCCCCGAAACAGGAGGCGTGCACGTGCGCAAGGAGGCCATGGCCACGCCGCTCGCCGCGAGGGCCAAGGACGAGACCACCCAGGAGGGCGCGACACCGGGGGCGGCGAGCGGGAACGTGTCGGTCGACGACAAGCTCCAGGCCGGTGAGATCCTGCTCTGTGGCAGCGTGTTCGACGCCTCGCGACGGGCGGTGGTGGGTGCCAGCGTCACGTTGGGTGGGATGGGGCGTGTGGCCTTCACCGGGAGCGACGGTCGCTTCTGCATGAGCGCGCCCGCCGGCGATCACGAGCTGGTGGTGACCGCGGTGGGATTCGCCGAGCGGCGCGTGCAGGTTCGCGTCGCGGGTGAGATGGCCAACGTGGCGGTGGGGCTCGACGCCGTGTCGGTGCTCGGGGACGGCGCGGCGCTGGCGAAGAGCGGCGCCATCGGCCCGACCGGGAGACCCGGCCCGACCGCGATGCTGAAGACCGAGAGCGCCGATCCGTTCGCGGCGCTGCCCGACAGCACCCGCAACGCGGCGCGTGAGGCGCAGCGGTTGAGTGGCGTGGCGCTCGAGTCGAAGACCGCCGCCGCCTGCGAGCTGGCCGCGGAGTGGTGGGAGCGCGTGCTCGCCGATCTGCCGCGCAGCGGGCTGGCCGCGAACCTCGCGCGCTACCACGTCGCCGAAGGGCGCTACGGCGCGTGGCAGGCCTCACCCGGTCCGGCGCGGGCGTCGTCCGCGTCGCGCGCGCTCGACGCGTTCCTCGCCACCGCCCCGGCCGGCGCCGAGCGCGATCTGGCCACGCGCTGGCGGGCGGCCCTGGCACGCTGAGGGCGGGCATGAAACGGAGCGGGCCTCGCGGCCCGCCCCGCCATGAACGCGGTGTCGTTTCCCCCGAAAGCGAACACCGCGCGCACGACACTTCCGTGATCGCCCCGGGTCGGCGGATCGACCACGCGGCATGACCACCGCGCGGTCGGGGCGACTCCGCCCATGGGGGACATGCCCGGGGCGATCGAGCCTCGCAGGGCAAACGTCGGGCCAGTGACGCCGCCAAGAGCCCCCGCGGCGCGCAACCGATTGCGAAATCGACGGACGCCGCCATCTTTCGAATGGCGCGGGAGCCGTCACCGACCGCGGCTCCGCGTGGGATCGTCGTCTCGACCGACACCCCGGTCCGCGAACGCGGGCGCCGGTCGTGGAGCGCATGAGGTCGGTCGCGTCGATGTCCACCGTCACCGCAACAACCGACGCCGTCACAGCAGTTTGCGCTTGTGCCACGCTCGGGGTTGCGCCACCCTGCCCGAGGCTCGCCCTTCCAGCGCACATCCATTGGAGACGGAGGACCGTCCGTGGCCACGGAAACCGCACCGGCCGTCGAGAAGCCAAAGACTCCCGAAGAGATCGAGCGGCACTGGTTCGAGCACGTCTATGCCGGCGACCGCATGCGCCAGCTCACGCCGAGGGCGGTCATCATGGGCATGGTCCTCGGCATGATCATGGCCTGCTCGAACGTCTACGTGTCGCTCAAGAGCGGCTGGACGTTCGGCGTCGCCATCACCTGCGCGATTCTCGCGTACGTCGGGTTCTCGTCGATGCACCGGATGTTCCCGAAGCAGTTTCCCGAGTACAGCATCCTCGAGAACAACTGCATGCAGTCCACCGCCGCGGC
>JBIOKD010000325.1:0-3819 GCA_044451485.1 Candidatus Eiseniibacteriota bacterium
CGACACCGAGCAGCACCGGCAACATCGTCCAGATCGGGTCCGACATCCACATCGAGAAGGGCCAGGTCGTGGATGGCGACGTGCTGTCGATCGGCGGCGACATCCGAGTCGACGGTCACGTGCGTGGCAACGTGTCGGCCACGCGTGGCGACGTCACGCTCGGTTCGACCGCGCGTGTCGATCGCGACGTGCTCTGTATCGGTGGCACCCTGCACGAGGAGCCGGGGGCCTATGTCGGCGGCCAGCGCGTGACCGGACTCGAGGGACGCGAGCGTCTGCGCGAGCGTCTGCGTGACCGCGTGGGGCATGACATCGATCTCGAGGACGTGACCGCCCATCGCGCCCGCGCCATGACGCGTGGCCTGCTCTATCTCTTCTTCTGGCTCGCCGTCGCCTGGGTGGTGACCCACTTCGCGCCGGCCCGCACCGGTGGTGCGCTGCGCTCGCTGCAGCAGGAGCCGGGCATGGCGCTCGGCTACGGATTCGCGTTGATCCTGCTGCTGGTGCCGTCGGTGGTGGCGCTGGCGTTCGTGGTGGCGCTGCTGTGCATCACGCTGGTTGGGATCCCGGTGGCGCTGGGGGCGCTGATCGCCTACGCCGGGCTGCTCATCATCCTCGGCGGATGGGGCGCGATCGTGGGCTATGCCGCCCTCGGCCAGCGCTTCGCCAGGGGCTCGGGCCGCCCCGGTGGCTCGCTCACCGCCGCCACGCTGATCGGCGTGCTGATCGTTCACGGTGTGCTGGTGATGGGGCACATGCTCCACCTGATCCCGTTCATGGGCGGATTCGGGACGCTGTTGCGCGTGCTCGGCATCGTCGGCGACGCGATCGTGATCCTGCTCGGCATGGGCGCCCTGCTGCGCTCGAAGTTCGGACAGGGTCCACAGGGTCGCTGGTGGCCGCCACAGCATCTGTTCAGCTCGCTGCCGGGCGACACCGCGACCGCGGCCGCCGCCGGTGGCACGGCCTGGTGGGCGCCGGGTGGCGCACCCGCGCCGGCGCCTCCCGCGTCTGTCGCGCCCGCGCCGCCCGCGCCTCCCGCATCGACCACCCCCGCGGCACCGGCCGCCGAAGGTGGTTCGCTCTCGGCCTCGACGCCGCCCGAGCCGCCACCACCGCCGCCCGCGTCACCGCCACCACCACCTCCGTCACCGCCACCGACTCCGATCTCCTGAGCGGTCGACCCTGCGACCCGCCGTCCAACGCGACGGTGGGTCGCTTGTTTTCGGCGACCGGGCCGCCCTGTAGACTGCCGCCCCGTGAATGCCCAATCGCTGTGGGTGCTGTGCGTGCTGTTGTTCGTCGACGGCGCCACCTTTTCCTTCGCCACCACGTTCCTGCTGCTCGAATACGGCAAGTTCCACCCGCCCTGGCAGGTGGCGGTCGCGGGTGGCGCGGCGAGTGCCGCCGGCAGCGTGGTGCAGCTCGTCCTGCTGCGCTTCTTCATCCACGCCGACCGGCCGTGGATGCGACGTTTCGTGCCCACCCGCGAGCGCGTCAGCGCCACGCTCGCCCAGTATCCGTCGGCCTCGTTCCTGGCGCTGATGCTGGCCCGCGCGACCCCGCTGCCCGACGCGCCGCTCAAGCTGGTGGCGGCGGTGGTGGGCTACCCGCTGCCGCTCTACTTCCTCGCCATCCTGATCGGCGCGCTGCCCTACTACTACGTCCTGGCCCTGGTCGGCGAGAAGGTGCGCGTGCCGACCTGGGTGGTCATCGGGGCGATGGTGGCGATCGCGATCGGCGTCCTCGTGGATCGCTGGCGGCGCTCGCGGAGGAGCGCGTGAGCCGGCCGCGCCGGCGCGGGTCACGGTGATCCCGCATCGGCGTCGTCGAGGACTCTGCGCTCCTCCGCGGTGGTGAAGGTTCACCCGGAGCGAACACGGTGAGCGTGCCCGTGAAACGCGGGCGCCGCGTGGCTCGACGCATGCCGGGAAAGTTCGAGATTGCGTCGCCGGCCGGGGCGGTGGTAACCGTCGCCGGCCCCGGGTGGTGGAGGATTCGGCCGCACGCCCCGCCGGGCACGCGCACGCGTGAATACACCTGAACGGAGGATCCCATGCGTCGTCCGGTCCGTGCCCTCGCTCCGATTCTGATCGCCGCGTCGCTGGTCTCGACGCTCACCGCGCGACGCGCGCAGCCGGTGCCGCTCTACGCCGCACGCACCGGTCTCATGTGTGCGAGCTGTCACTTCGATCCGAACGGCGGTGGCCCACGCAACGAATTCGGGTTCGCGTTCGCCCGCCAGCGTCACGAGCTCACCCCCGAGGACTCCACCAGCCAGTGGGCCGGTCTGTCGCTCACCAACAAGGTCGGCGACTCGTTCCCGCTCTATTTCGGTCTCAACCAGCGGTTCATGGTGCTGGCCAACTCGAGCGTGCAGTCGGATTCGCTGGACCGCTTCGGCTTCTACAGCATGGAGACCGCGCTCTACATGGCGTTCCAGCCGCATCCACGGCTCACGCTGGTGTATTCGCGGGACGGCTTCGAGGGCGGCAGCAGCACCCAGGACGCGTTCGGCATGATCACCGGTCTGCCGGTGGACGGCTATCTCAAGGCCGGCCGCTTCCGCACCCCGTTCGGCCTGCGGATGGACGATCACACGGTCGCGACACGCAACAGCTTCCTCGACTTCCAGTCGTCGAGCGCCACGCCCCCGCCACTCGAGCCGAGCTTCCTGCCCTACGATCCACGTGTCCCCGACGAGGGATTGGAATACGGCATGACCCACGGCGGCTGGTTCGGCCGGACCTCGGTCACCAACGGGAGCAACGGCGTGCCGACCCCGCTGGTCGGGCAGTACGCGGCGGCCTGGACCGCAAAGCTCGGCTACAACCATCCCCGCTTCCAGGTGGCGGGCTCGTTCTACGACGACTACTTCAATCGGGGAACGTCGCTCTACGGCTACAAGCGGGTCACGCGCTGGGGCGGCTACGGGTTGACCCACTGGAAGCGACTCGCGTTCCTCGGCGAGCTGGACGCCGGCACCGACATGACCCCGAGTGGGCAGAAGGTCAACAAGCTGGCCGGATTCGCCGAGGTCGACTACGCGCCGGCGCGCTGGACCAACGTGCGTGTGCGCTACGACGATGTCGAGCTGCCACGCCCGGATGTCCCTGGGATCGGCGATCTCGGGATCTACCACCGCTGGTCGCTCGAGGGCGAGTTCGTGCCGGTGCCGTTCGCCGAGATCCGCTGGGCGATTCGCTACATCGATCCCAAGCTGGGGACCGATCCCAACACGCTGCAGGAGATCCCCAACGAGCGCCAGGCGTTCGTGCAATTCCACTTCTCGTACTAGGTTCCGTTTGAAGACATGCGGCGCGCTCGCCGTACGTTTTCAAACGGAACCCAGGGGCCCTTGGGAAGTGTGCCGGGGGTGGATCGTGCCTCGTTCTCATGAGGTCACGCCGGCATGGTCCGGACACTCGAAATCTGCGCCGGCCGTTGCACTCGCGCCGGAGCCAGGCTCGAGAGCGCCACGCGCACCCGTTTCTCGAGCGACACGTCGGGCATCGCCACGCATCGCGCGGCCGCCCGACGTGCCTCGTCGGCCCGGAACCCGAGCGCGCGCAGCCAGGGAACCACGTCGTGATCGGGGTCGGGGCGGGCTCTCGCGTTCTCCCGCTTGCCGCGCATGAAGGCTTTTCCAAACACACGCTCGGCAGCGTACTGGTTGTGCGCCCGGCAGCGGAGCCGCATGTTGGCGGCCGTGGTATCTCCTCCGCGCGCCACCGGATGCACGTGATCGAACTCGAGCCGGGTGCGTGCCTCGCACCGGTGCCCGCTCTCAGCCACGAACGTGCACTGACCTCCGACGCG
>JBIOKD010000326.1:0-3775 GCA_044451485.1 Candidatus Eiseniibacteriota bacterium
ATCCGGGACCCGGCGTTCCGACCCGCCGAGCCGACGCCACACGCGCTGGCACGCGACGCGCTTTCCCTTCCGCCGTCTCCGCGCCCCCGCGGTGCACGAAGGGAGGTGAAGCGCATGAAGCAGGGTCGCATGACGCGTGCGCTCGGTCTCACGCTGGCGCTCGCGATTCTCGGCGCGGGCGCGTTGTCGTCGCACGCGCAGGCCGCCGCGAAGTCCGCCCCCACCGCCAAGCCCGCCGCGACCGCCAAGCCGGCGCGAAGGTCGGCGGGGCTGCACCAGTTCAGCGGTGTGGTCACGGCGGTCGACAAGACCAGTCTCACGGTCGAGAAGAACGGCAGGACGCCGAAGAGCATGACCTTCGCGCGGCACGCCGAGATGACCACCCAGGGCGAACTCGAACGCGATGCCCGCGTCACGGTGTTCTATCGTGACGAGGACGGACGCTCGGTGGCGCATCGCGTGGTGGTGAAGACGGCCGCGTCACCGTCGAGCGCGAACTGACGTCCCGCCCGCGCCGGGTGCGCCTCCGCGCCCGCGCGGGTCGTGACGAGCGTTCCGTGGTGATCCGGCGTCGCCACGTCACGGACACGCCGCGGCTCGACGGATCGGCCGCGCTCCGCTAACCTGCGGGCCGTGAACGCGATGAACCTATTCGGGCGATGGCTGCGGGTGGTGATCGTGCTCGCGGTGCTGGCGCTGTTCGCCGTCTACGTGTGGCCGACCCGCTATCGCTACGATCACGTGGTCACCGACGGCGACACCTACCCGGTGCGTATCGATCGCTTCAACGGCGACGCCGACATGCTGACGCCCGACGACGGCTGGTATCCGATGGGCGACTCCGATTCGACCGGTGGATCCCCGGACGCACACACCACCGGGACGGATCGTGGCCCGGCGCGCCCGACGAGCTAGCGGGGCCGCCACCGGGCGTGGTGCCGTCGCGCGCGCGGCGGCGGGTCGCGCCGAAATGCTCATGGCACTCGGACGCCGCGCCCTCGCGCGCCGGCGCCTGATCCCCGCCGCCATGGCGCTCGCCGAGCTCGAGCGGCATCGCACCTCGTTCGACCTCCGGCTCGAGCCGCGCAAGTGGGACCTGCTGTGGCACGTGTGGGCGGGACGGCTGCGCGGCGCCGACGAACTCCGCCGCTTCCACGATCTGCTGTGCTTCATGCAGGCCTACGTCGAGAGCGGATTCCTGTTCGCGCTCGCGCGCCGGATGCTGGCGTCGTTCACGGCGCGTTACGCACGCGAGTTGCGCCGTCATCGCGACACGCTCGTCAACAGCGGGATCGCCGGGACGCGGATCCGCTTCGAGTTCTTCTCGCCCACCGGTCGCTGGCTGGCGGCGCTCGCCCCGGACGCGCTCCACGTGGACTGGGACGCCTTCGAGCGGGGTGATCGGCTCGAGGCCCTGTTGCCGCTGCTGGCGCACCCGGCCGAGAGCCCGGGGCTCGACGAGTACGCGTTCACGCCACGCGAATGGGTGGAGCGCATGAAGGGCCCGCGCGAGACCGACGCATGCTTTCTCGCCCGCCGCTTCGCGCGGCTGCCGATGGACGATGTCGCCCGCGAGACGCTGTGGGACGGTCTCGACCTGCCGATGTGGCTCGAACCTTCGCCGACCACGCCGTCGCGCACCTTCGCGCGCATCCCGCCGCGACGCATGCACCACGTCACCCGCGCGCTGACCCGCACGCGTCCCGACCTCGCCGCCGAGATCGAACGCGCGCCACGGAGCGTGCGTGCGGTGCCGCCCGGCGAAGGGCTCCGCTACGTCGACCTCGCGCGCGAGGCGATGGTGACGCGCGAGCGCGATCTCGACGCGTTCGCCTACGGCGATCCTCGCGACGTGCGTCTGGTCGAGTACGAGGACGGGCTGGTGTTCGCATGCATCGGTGTGGTGCCGGAGCGACGGCTGTTGCTCGAGGCCGTGTACGGCTACCTGACCCTCAAGAACGGCGTGCCGATCGGTTACGTGCTGACCAGCGCGCTCTACGGCTCGTCGGAGCTGGCGTACAACGTGTTCGACACCTGGCGCGGGGTCGAGGCGGCGACGGTGTACGCGCGGGTGCTGGCGATGACCCGACGGCTGTTCGGCACCGACACGTTCACCATCGTCCCCTACCAGCTCGGCGACGGGAACGACGAGGCGATCGAGTCGGGGGCGTGGTGGTTCTATCACAAGCTCGGATTCGAGCCACGCGATCCCGTGGTGGAGCGTGTGCTGGCACGCGAGAAGCGACGCATGACGGCGGATCCGGCGCATCGCTCGTCGCCATCCGCCTTGCGCCGGTTGGCGAAGCAGAACCTGTTCTTCCAGCCCCGTGGCCCTCGAGAGGATGTGCTCGGACGTCTGACGCTCGCCAACGTCGGGCTCGCGGTCACCACGCTGCTCGCGCGGCGCTTCGGGTCGGACCGCGCCGCGGCGCTCGCGACCTGCGCGCGCGAGGCCGGGGCCCGGCTCGGGACCCGGGCGTGGCGCGACTGGGGTGAGGACGAGCGCACCGCGTGGGAACGCTGGGCGCCGGTGGTGCTGGTGCTGCCCGGGCTCGAGCGCTGGAGCACTGCCGAGCGGCGCGCCGCGGCGGAGGTGATCCGGCTCAAGGGCTCGCGGCGAGAGAGCGATTTCGTGCTTGCGTTCGACGCGCACCGGAAGCTGCGTGGCGCGCTGGCGCGTCTGACGCGCGAGGCCGACCCGGACCGCGTCGTCACGTCCCGCGCCGCAGGCCGCCCCGTCCGCCGCTGAAGCGGTTGTCGACCGGAAGAACACTCAGGACCGTGCCGGTGTTGCCCAATTCGCATCCGGGGACCCCGGACCTATAATGCGGCCTCCGACCCGCAGTTTCCCAAACACCGCCGTCGCGCCCCTCCCCGGGGCGGGCTGATCGCTTGCCGAGGCGGAAGGAAGTGGAAGATGCGTGACGAGCAGCGCCGTCTGGACGAAGTCCGCAACGGCAAGGCTCCTTGGATGCGCTGGGGCCCCTACCTCTCCGAGCGCCAGTGGGGAACCGTGCGCGAGGACTACAGCGAGTCGGGAGACGCGTGGAACTACTTCTCCCACGATCAGGCCCGCTCCCGGGCGTACCGCTGGGGCGAGGACGGTCTGGCCGGGATCTCCGACGACGAACAGCGTCTCTGCTTTGCCCTGGCCCTGTGGAACGGGCGTGACCCGATCCTCAAGGAGCGTCTGTTCGGCCTGACCAACAGCGAGGGGAACCACGGCGAGGACGTCAAGGAGTACTACTTCTATCTCGACTCGACGCCCACCCATTCGTACATGAAGTATCTCTACAAGTATCCGCAGAACGCGTATCCGTACGACGAAATCGTCGCGACCAACCAGGACCGCGGCCGGAACGAGATGGAATACGAGCTCCTCGATACCGGGGTGTTCGACGAGAACCGCTACTTCGACGTGTTCGTCGAATACGCGAAGTCGTCACCCGAGGATCTCCTGATCGCGATCACGGTGTGCAATCGCGGCCCGGAGGCGGCCACCCTGCATCTGCTGCCCACGATCTGGTTCCGCAACACCTGGTCCTGGGGAGAGGACGTGCCGCGACCGCTGCTGCGACAGGCGGTGATGGGCCCCGGTGGCGGGGTGATCACCGCGACGCATCCGGAGCTCGGCGAGCGCCACCTCCATTGCGAGGGCGCCGGCGCCCTGCTGTTCACCGAGAACGAGACCAACACCGAGCGGATCGTGCGTGTCCCCAATCGCACCCCGCACGTCAAGGACGCGTTCCACGAGTACTTCATCCACGGTCGCGAG
>JBIOKD010000327.1:0-3763 GCA_044451485.1 Candidatus Eiseniibacteriota bacterium
ATTCTCGTGGCGACGACGGCCGGGCTGGGCATGGCCGCCTGGCTCGCCAACATCGCGGCGACGGCGACCGCCACCGTGCCGTCGTACCACCTCAACCGACGATGGACGTGGGGGAAGCACGACGCCAGCAGTCTCTGGCGCGAGGTCGCTCCGTTCTGGGCACTGTCGTTCCTGGGCCTGGTGCTGTCGACCGTCGCGGTTGCGCTGACCGACTCGTGGACCCACGGTGTCCGGCTCGGTTCGCCGCTGCTGCACACCTTGCTGTTGCTCATGGCCCAGCTCAGCGGGTTCGGCATCCTGTGGATCGCGCAGTTCCTGCTGTTGGACCGCGTCCTGTTCGCCGACCAAGCTACGGCGCGCTAGCGGAAGCGGCGCGCCGAAGTCGCTGCAGGCGTTCGACGCCGAGGGCACCCAGGTAGCCGAGGCCGAGTACGACCCACCCACCGACCGCGTCGAGGATCCAGTGGTTGGCGGTCACGACGATGCAGAAGATGATCGTGACCGGGTAGAGCACCAGCAACACCTTCGCCCAGGGTCGCCGCACGAGCGGCCAGATCGCGAGTACCGACCAGGTCGACCACCCGACGTGCAGGCTCGGCATCGCAGCGAACAGATTGCCGAACTCACGGATGGCCGCGGCGGTCGGTTGGCCGGTGGGACCGAACATCACGCGCACCTGCGGACCGAAGTTGAAGAAGTGCGCGGCGGCGTCGACGAACCCGTAGCTCTCGGGCATCAGCCGCGGTGGCATCAGCGGGTAGAGCCAGAACCCCAAGAGTGCGATCGCGAGCATGAACAGGATCGTGTTGCGCCAGCGCACGTAGCGCACCGGCGCCTTCCGGTACAGCCACACCAGCACGACCACCGGCATCACGAAGTGGATGGTGCCGTAGTAGATGTTCCAGAACGCCATGAACCAGTCGGCGGAGAGGAACGCCTGCTGGATCGAGCGCTCGTGATACAGGTGGAGGAACTTCTCGGCGTCGACGATCTGGCGAGCGTTCCGGGCCGCGGCTGCGCTCGTGCCGACGGCCTGGTCGCGCAGCCAGTCGTAGAGGAAGTAGATCGCAGCCGCGACGCCGATCTCGATCATCCAGCCGTGGGGGATGCGCCGGGTTGCCGGCCCGCGCGCGACCGGTTCGGTGATCACCCGGCCCCCACGTCTCGCACCGGGGCGAGGCTACCGGGAGGCCCCGTGCGTAGGCTGTCCGTACCCGCAACGAGGAGGCCACCATGACCAATGCCGTGATCGTCGACGCCGTTCGCACTCCGCTGGGCCGCCGGAACGGGAAGCTGGCCGGATGGCACCCGGTGGATCTCGCCGCGCACGCTCTGAGCGCCCTCGTGGAGCGCACGGGGATCGACCCGGCAGTGATCGACGACGTGATCATGGGCTGCGTGTCGCAGGTGGGCGAGCAGACCATGAACATCGGGCGCAGCGCACTCCTCGCCGCGGGCTTCCCGGACACCGTGCCCGGTACCACCGTCGACCGCCAGTGCGGTTCCTCGCAGCAGGCTGCGCACTTCGCCGCGCAGGGCGTGATTGCCGGCGCCTACGACGTTGCGATCGCCGCGGGGATCGAGAGCATGAGCCGGGTACCCATGGGATCGACGATGCTTCCCGGCACCGATCCGTTCGGAACCCGCCTGGTGGCGCGCTACCCGAACCTGGTGCCGCAAGGCATCTCCGCGGAGCTGATCGCGGAGAAGTGGGGGCTCACCCGCGAGCAGCTCGACGAGTTCTCGCTCGGCTCGCATCAGCGCGCGGCGCGCGCCACGGAGGAAGGGCGGTTCGAACGGGCGATCGTGCCGGTGCCGGTCACCACTGACACCGGCAGCGAGCTCATGACCCGCGACGAGGGAATCCGCGCCGATTCCACGATCGAGAAGTTGGCGTCGCTCAAACCCGCGTTCAAGCCCGACGGCGTGGTCACCGCGGGAAACTCGTCGCAGATCACCGACGGCGCCGCCGCGGTGCTCGTGATGAGCGAGGAAGCCGCGGTCCGTTACGGGATGACGCCGCGGGCGCGGTTCCACTCGTTCGCGCTCGCCGGTGCCGATCCGGTCTTCATGCTCACCGCGCCGATCCCCGCCACGGCCAAGGTTCTCGAACGCGCCAAGCTGTCGATCGACGACATCGACCGGGTCGAGATCAACGAGGCCTTCGCCAGCGTGGTCCTGGCGTGGGAGCAAGAGGTCCATGCCGACATGGACCGGGTCAACGTGAACGGCGGCGCGATCGCGCTCGGTCATCCACTGGGAGCGTCAGGGGCACGCCTGATGACGACGCTTCTCGACGAGCTCGAGCGTGACGGTGGCCGTTACGGGCTCCAGACCATGTGCGAAGGTGGCGGGCTCGCCAACGCCACCATCATCGAGCGGTTGTAGGAGACGAAGCGGAGCCGTGCTCGGAGAGCGGGACGGCGCAGCGGAGTCGACCATCGGGCTGGGCTCTAGTTCCTCGAACGCGCCGGGCGAGCGCGACGATCGGGGCATGTTCGGGACGATCCTGCGCGTGGTGATCGGCGCCGTGGTCGCGCTGGCCCTGTACGTGACCGGCGCGAACCTGCTGCGCAAGTTCCACATCGCCCCGCCGGAAGAACCCGACGCCGACGCCGTCCAGCCGGTGAACCTGCGGTTCCGGTGCATCGTCTGCGGCGCCGAGGTCACCATGACCGCGGCCCAGGGCGACGATCCCGAACCGCCCCGACACTGCCGCGAGGACATGGTGTCGATCGAGTGAACGGTGCCCGCCAAGGTGCCGTTTTCCACAATCTGTGGAGAAACCTGTGCGAAGTTACAGACCTGGGGTTCGGACATTCACCGCGAACAGGGACAGCGGAGGAATGTCAGCGCAAGAACGTGGAGAGCACGAATCCGGAGACCAGCAGGACGAGGCCGATGAGCAGGAAGCTGTTGCTCACCTCGCCGCCGGGCAAGACCTGCAGGTAGTTGCCCGCGATCACCAGAACACCGAGCACCAGGCAGGTGAACATGGTCGCGGGCACCCAGAGCTTGCTCGATGCCGCCTTCTTCGGTGCCGGCGGCGTATACCGCGAGCCCTTTCGGGGCGGCGGTCGCTTCGGCTGGGGCTGGGAGCTCTTCGACGGCGCCACGCCGGGAGGATAGCGAATCTCGATCGTGCCGGGCGGCGCGGCCCGGTAGCGTCGGGTCGGTGAACGTCCTGGTCATCGACAACTACGACTCCTTCGTCTACAACCTCGTGCAGTACCTCGGTGAGCTGGGCGCGAGCCCGACCGTCTACCGCAACGATGCGGTGAGCCTCGACCAGTTGCTCGAGCTCGAACCCGATGCCGTGCTGGTGTCGCCCGGGCCCGGCAGTCCCGACAACCCTGACGACGTCGGCGTATCCAGCTCGGCGATCCAGGCCTTCGGCGAAGCGGGCGTTCCGGTGCTCGGCGTGTGCTTCGGTCACCAGTGCATCGGGCGGATCTTCGGTGGGCGAGTGGTGCGGGCTCCCCACGTGATGCACGGCAAGACCTCCCAGATCACGCACGATGGCCGCGGCGTGTTCCGAGGGCTTCCCGACCCGTTCACCGCCACGCGCTACCACTCACTCGTGGTCGCGCGCGAGACCGTGCCCGAGGTACTGGAGATCACCGCGGAGTCGGAAGACGGCCTGGTCATGGGATTGCGCCACCGCGAGCTCCCGATCGAAGGCGTGCAGTTCCACCCCGAGTCGATTCTCACGGAATCGGGCCACTCCCTGCTCGAGAACTTCCTGACCGCCGCGCGCGTCTAA
>JBIOKD010000328.1:0-3736 GCA_044451485.1 Candidatus Eiseniibacteriota bacterium
AGCCGAAGTCGGCCACCATCGGCAGGATCACCGACTGCAGACTCGACAACGCCAGACTCACCGCCAGGATGCCGGGCAGCAGCGTGGTCTTGTACGCCGCCGCCATGAATCCCATCTTGCTGAGCAGATGACCGAACACCACCACGAACAACAGCGGCTGGATGGTGGTGCGCAGCAGGTAGGACACGATCTCGCGCCGGGTCACCTGCAGATCGCGCAGGAACAGCGCCCAGAACACCGAGAGCGGGTGGGGCCGCGGGCGCTCGATCGTGAGCCGTGGGAGGGTGGCGCTCATTCGAGACTCCGACCGGTCAGCGAGACGAACAACGTCTCGAGACTGGGCGGCGAGAGGTGCACGTCGCGCACCAGGCGGCCGCTCTGCTCGGCGGCGCGCAGCAGCGCCGAAATGACCTCGCCCGGTCGCTCGGCGTAGGCCGTCAGACGCGGGCCCAGGGCTTCGATACGGATGAGACCCGGCGTCGCGCGCGCGGTTTCGGCGCTGGCGGCCGCGTCGCCGTCGAGCGTGAGCTGCACCAGCGTGCCCCCGGGGGCCCGGCTCTTGAGCGCCCCCGGTGTGTCGAGCGCCAGCAGCCGGCCCTGGTCGACGATCGCCACGCGCTCGCACAGCCGGTCGGCCTCCTCCATGTAGTGCGTGGTCATGACCACCGTGCGTCCCTGGGCGCTCATCTCGCGCAGCACGTCCCACAACGCCAGACGCGACTGCGGGTCGAGCCCGACGGTGGGCTCGTCGAGGAACAGCACCTCCGGCTCGTGCATGAGCGCGCGAGCGATCATCAGCCGCTGCTGCTGCCCGCCCGAGAGCTGCATGGGCTTGGCGTTGGCGCGGTCACCGAGACCGAAGTACTCGAGCAAACGCTGCGCGTGCGTGGTCGCGAGCCCGACCGGAATCCCGAAGTAGCTGGCGTGGAACACCAGGTTCTCGCGTACCGACAGACTGTGATCGGCGTTCGGGCGCTGGGGCACCACGCCGATCCGCTGCTTCACCGCCACGCTGTCGCGCACCACGTCAAACCCCGACACCGCGGCACCGCCGGCGGTGGGCTTCACCCGCGTGGTGAGCACGCCGATCGTGGTGGTCTTGCCGGCGCCATTGGGGCCCAGGAGCCCGAAGAACTCGCCGGAGCGCACCTCGAGGTCGAGCGCGTCGAGCGCCACCACCTCGGTGGGCGCGGCGCCCGAGGGGTTGCCGGCCGGCCGCGCGAACGGCGTGGCGCCGCCCGGCGCGCCAGCGGCTCCGGATCCCGTGGCGCCGGAAGCCCCGGCGCCGCCGCCACCCGGCCCCGAGGCGCCGCCCATCGCGCCCTTGGCGGGCTTGGGGAGCGGGAACACCTTGCGCAGCGCCCGGGTGCGGATCGCGGGGGCGGACGTGCCGGAATCGGTGGTCATGATGGCGGGGGATTCTGACGTACCGGGCGCAGCGCGACGTCGGTGGCGAGCCACTCGGCGAGGATCGCGCGCATCCGACCCGAGCCCTCGCGTGCCACCTCGTCCACCTCGGCGTGACGCAGCGGCGTCTTCGAGAGACCGGTGGCCAGGTTGCTGATACACGAGAGACTGGCGACGCGACAACCCAGCTCCGCCGCCACGGTCACCTCGTGCACGGTGCTCATGCAGGCCACGTCGGCGCCGATCCCGGCCGCCATGCGCACCTCGGCCGCGGTCTCGTAGGCGGGGCCGTGTCCGCCCATGAGCACCCCGTGATGCAGCCCGACATGCGCGCGTCCGGCGGCGGCGAGCAACGCGTCGCGCAGCGACGGATCGTAGTAGGTCGCCACGCGGCGACCCATGCGGCGCTCGGCGAGCTCGGGGGTTGTGAACAGGCCGCGGCGGCCGATGAAATTGATGTGATCGACGGCGACCATGAGGTCGCCCGGCGCGTATTCGGGGTTCATCGCGCCGACCGCGTTGGTGAGGATCATGACGCGGGCCCCGAGCGCGTGCATGACCCGGACCGCGAACGTCACCTGGTCGAGCCGGTAGCCCTCGTAGCGGTGGCTGCGACCCGCGAGCGCGACCAGCGGCACACCCATCCAGTGTCCGACCACCAGCCGGCCACGATGACCGGGAACGGTCGACGCCGGCCAGTGCGG
This sequence comes from Candidatus Eiseniibacteriota bacterium, assembly GCA_044451485.1. Lineage (GTDB taxonomy): Bacteria > Eisenbacteria > RBG-16-71-46 > RBG-16-71-46 > RBG-16-71-46 > JBIOKD01. The sequence goes on from JBIOKD010000328.1 coordinate 2,112, forward strand.
CAGATCGGTGGTGGTGAAGAGCGCCTCGGCCCGGACGTCGTCCACCACCGGACCGAGCCCCGAGCCGAGGGTGAGCGCCACCGACGGCACCAGCGCGGTGCGCGCGCGGATGGCCGCGACCGCCGCGGCGACGCGCTCGGGCAGATCCGCGGTGGGGAGCTGCGGGGGGACGGGCCAGGACGAGGTCATGGGACGGGCATGGTGCCCGCAGACACGCGCGCTGGCAAGGGTCGGCTCGCGCGCGCTCTACGCGCGCTCCGGATCGTACGGCGTGCCGAGTGCGCGTGGCGGCACCGCGCGGCCGATGAACCCCGCCAGCACCAGCATGGTGAGCACGTAGGGGAGCATCTGCAGCAGCTCGGGCGGGAACGCCGAACCCTGGAGCGTGATCTGCAGCGCCTCGGCGGCGCCGAACAGCAGACACGCGAGTGCCGCGCCGCGTGGCGACCACTTGCCCACGATCATCGCCGCGATCGCGATGTAGCCACGGCCGCCGGTCATGCCGTCGGTGAACGAGTGCTGCTCGCTCGCGAGCCACGCGCCCGCGAGACCGGCGAACAGCCCCGAGAGCAGCACCCCGGACCAGCGCAGCCGCGCGACGCTCAAGCCCAGCGTGGCCGCGGCCTCAGGATGCTCGCCCGCCGTGCGCAGACGGAGCCCGAACACGCTGCCGAACAGCACCGCCTGGGCCAGCGCCACCAGCACCAGCGCCAGCGCCACCAACGGCGAGCCGATCACCGGACCGAGCGCCGGGATCCGCGACAACAACGGGATCGAGTACGCGTCGAAGCCCACCACCTGCTCGGAGTTGCTCGACGAATGGAACACCGCGTGGAGCACGAACCGGGTGAGCCCGGCGGCCAGCAGGTTGATGCCGAGCCCGCTGGTGATCTGGTCGGCGCGCAGCGTGATGGTGATGAACGCGTGCAGGGCGGCGGTGAGGAGCCCCGCCAGCAGCGCCGCCAGCAGCCCGATCCAGGGGTTGTGCGATCCCCAGGCTCCCAGCACGTAGGCGAGCGCACCGTTCAGCATGATGCCCTCGAGCGCGATGTTGATCACCCCACCGCGCTCGCTGAACGTGGAGCCCAGGGCGGCGAGTGCGTACGGGACGCTGATCCGCAGCGCCGCGGCGGCGAACAGGAGCAGCTCCATCAGACGAGCCTCCGCGCGATCCGAGTCACGATCTGCTGCACCGAGATCGCCGACAGGATGACGATCGCCTCGAGGATATCCACCAGCTCCTTGGGCACGCGCTGGTTGATGGCGAGACCGCCGTGGCTGAGCGCGCCGAACACGATTGCCGCGATCACCACGCCGAGTGGATGGTTGCGACCGACCAGGGCCACCGCGATCCCCAGGAACCCCACCCCGCCCGGGAAGCCGAGCTCGAAGAAGTGCTTGTAGCCGAGCACGAAGTTGGTGCCGCCGAGCCCGGCCAAGGCACCCGACAGGGTCATCGCTGCGACCTGCGCCCGCCCGAGTCGCACGCCGCCGTACTCGGCCGCCGGCGCGTTGAGACCGACCGCGCGCAGCTCGTAGCCGAACCGGGTGCGGAACACCAGCACCTGCACCGCCACCGCGCACAGGATTCCGAGCAGCAACGCGAGGTTGACCGGCGCGCCACG
>JBIOKD010000329.1:0-3702 GCA_044451485.1 Candidatus Eiseniibacteriota bacterium
CGTCCCCCGTCCCGGAGCCCATGATGGTGCCCCAAGAGCCGCTGTTCCGGTGGTCCCGCTCCGCACTCGAGCTGTTGTCGTTCGTCTCGTCGTTCCTGGCCAGCGGTGCGATCGGCTTCCGGTACGGTGCGCTCGGCACCGCTCTCAAACCGGGCAGCGGCCTGATCACCGACGAGCGATTGCTGTGCGAGCGCGCCGCCGCTCGGGCAGCCCGCTTCGGTCTCGCCGGGGCCGTGGTCTCCGCGGGTCTCTTCGCGGCGCGTCTGCCACAGACGGCGGCGCGGGCCAACCTGGATCTGTTCGAGATGCTGCGCACCGACACCATGGTGCAGACCCAGGTCGCCCTCTTCGTGGTGGCGGTCGGCGGGTTCGCGATCGCGGCGCGGCGTCGCGACTACGGGTGGGCGCTCGCGGCGGTGGGCGTGGTGGCGGGGATGCTGCGCGCCTTGTTCTCGGGGCAGTGGGACCGTCTGGTGAATCCGATCCACATGCTGGCCGGCGGGTTGTGGATCGGCACGCTGTTCATGCTGGTGGTGGTGGGTCTCCGCGACGTTCTCGGGAGCCGGCTCCAGACCGAGCGTCGTGGGTCGCTCGCGGCGAAGATGGTGAGGGGCTTCTCGCCGCTCGCCCGCGCCGCGGTCGCGACGCTGGCCGTGTTCGGTGTGATCACCGCCTGGATCCACCTGGGCGCCATCGATCGTCTGTGGACCACGCCCTACGGCACCACGCTGCTGGTCAAGCTCGGTGTGGTGCTGGTGGTGCTGGGGCTCGGCGCCTGGAACTGGCTTCGGCAGCGACCGCGTCTCGGCAGCGAGACCGCGGCCCGATCGCTGCGGGCGAGCGCGGTCGCCGAGCTGGCGTTCGCCGGGCTGGTGCTGCTCGTGACCTCGGTGCTGGTGGTGATGCCCGACGCCAGGCCGCCGGGCCGGTAACGGCGCACGGCGTCAGTCGACCCCGGTGTGACCGAAACCGCCGCTCCCACGCGGGGTGGGCGACAGCTCCTCCGCTTCCACCCACTCGATCGATGGCACACGGGACAGGATCATCTGCGCGATGCGCATGCCCGGCTCGATCACGAACGGCTCGCGTCCCAGGTTGATCAGGGCCACCACGATCTCGCCGCGGTAGTCCGAGTCGATGGTGGCGGGCGTGTTCGGGAGCGTGATGCCGTGACTCATCGCCAGCCCCGAGCGCGGGCGGATCTGCATCTCGAAGCCGATCGGCACCTCGAGCACCAGACCGGTCGGAACGCGCTCGATCGCGCCGGGTTCGATCCGGCGCGGCTCGGCGAGCGCGGCGCGGAGATCGAGACCCGCGGCGCCCGCTGACGCACGGGTCGGCAGCGGCAGCCCCTCGGCGTGCGGTAGACGGCGAACGCGGACACGGATCGCCTCGCGGTCATCGACCCGCTCGGCCTGCGGCTTTCTGACACGCTCGGCCTGCGGCTCTCTGACACGCTCGGCCTGCGGCTCGCTCATCGGTTCCCTCCCGCCACGCGGCCGGGCCGTCGCGGCACGCGCAACGTAGCAGGGCGTGGTGTGGCCGTCCACGCCCGCCGTCGTCGCGACGGAGGATTTTGGGTTGCGCCGGAGACCGCCGCCAGCCACCCTTCGGCGGTCCGTTCCGTCACGACTCATCGTCATCCCGGAGGTCACGATGTCCCCCGCGCGCCATCGTCTGTCACCCGTCGCGTTCGCCGTGTTGCTCGCGCTCCTCTCCGCACCCGCCCGATCGGCGCCGGCCACCAGCGCGTTCGACCCCGCCGACATGGACCGTTCGGTGACGCCGGCCGACGACTTCTACCGCTACGCCAATGGCGGCTGGGTCGCCCATAATCCGGTGCCGGCGGACGAGAGTCGTTGGGGCGGCTTCGAGGAGGTGGTCGAGCGCAATCGCCAGGTCCTCCACGGCATCCTCGAGCAGGCCGCGCGCGCGCCGGAGGCGCCGGCGGGCAGTCCGACCCGCATGGTCGGCGACTTCTATGCCAGCGCCATGGATTCGGCCGCGATCGAGACGACCGGGGTCGTTCCGATCGGCGCCGAGCTGCGCCGGATCGCCGGGATACCGGATCGCGCCGGGCTCGAGGACGAGTTCGCGCGTCTGCAGGTCATGGGTGTTCGGGCGCCGTTCGCGCTGGCCGCGGTGCAGGACTTCAAGGCCAGCACCGAGGTGATCGTGAATGTCACCCAGGGCGGTCTCGGTCTCCCCGACCGCGACTACTACACGAAGACGGACGAGGTCTCGAAGAAGCTGCGCGAGCAGTACGTCGCGCACGTCGGCCGCATGCTGGCTCTGTTGGGTGACGACCCGCCCACCGCCGCCCGCGAGGCGGCCACGGTGATGGACATCGAGACCCGTCTGGCGGGGGCGTCGCTCACCCGTGTCGAGCGACGCGATCCGGCCGCCAACTACCACCGGATGCCGTTCGATTCACTGGCGGCGTCGACGCCCTCGATCGCCTGGACTCGTCTGTACGACGGCATGGGGATCGCCGATCGCCGCGCCGTCAACGTCGGCCAGCCCGGCTTCTTCCGTCAACTCGACGGCATGATGACCACGGTGCCGATCGCCGACTGGCGCATCTACCTTCGATGGCAGCTCGTGCACACCGAGGCCGAGCTGCTGCCCACACGGTTCGTGGACGAGGACTTCGCCTTCAATGGCCGTGCGCTCACCGGGGCCACGGCGCTCAAGCCCCGCTGGAAGCGCGCCCTGGTCTGGGTCGACACCAACATCGGCGAGCAGCTCGGGCAGCTCTACGTGGCGCAGAACTTCCCACCCGCCGCCCGCGCGCGGGCGCAGGCGCTGGTCGCCAACCTGCGCGCCGAGCTGCGCGATCGGATCCAGCACCTGCCCTGGATGGGGGAGGCGACACGGGCCAACGCGCTCCGCAAGCTCGACGCCTTCGCGGTGAAGATCGGCTACCCGGATCGCTGGCGCGATTACGGCGGTCTGGTGGTCGACCGCGGACCGCTGGTCCTCAACGTGATCCGAGCCCGTCAATTCGACTTCCGGCGCAACGTGGCCAAGCTCGGCAAACCGGTGGACCGCACCGAGTGGGGGATGACGCCGCCGACCGTCAACGCCTACTACAACCCGCGCATGAACGAGATCGTGTTCCCGGCCGGCATCCTGCAGCCACCGTTCTTCGACGCCCAGGCCGACGACGCGGTCAACTACGGGGGCATCGGCGCGGTGATCGGTCACGAGATGACCCACGGCTTCGACGACCAGGGCCGCAAGTCGGACGCCGTGGGCAACCTCGTCGACTGGTGGACCCCGGAGGACCAGAAGGCCTACGACGCCCGGGCCACCCTGGTCGAGCGGCAGTTCAGCTCGTACGTGGCGGTCGACACCCTGCACGTGAACGGCAAGCTCACCCTCGGTGAGAACCTCGCCGACCTGGGCGGGCTGAGCATCTCCTTCGGCGCGATGGAGAAGATTCTCGCCGGGAAGTCGCACCCGGCGATCGACGGATGGACACCCGAGCAGCGCTTCTTCCTCTCCTACGCACGCATCTGGCGGCAGAACATCCGGCCCGAGGCGCAGCGGCTGCGCATCGCGACCGATCCGCATTCACCGGGCCGGTTCCGGTGCAACGGGCCATTGTCGAACATGCCCGAGTTCGCCCACACGTTTGGGATCCCGGACGGCGCGCCGATGGTCCGGCCCGCCGACCAGCGGGCGAAGATCTGGTGACCC
>JBIOKD010000330.1:0-3683 GCA_044451485.1 Candidatus Eiseniibacteriota bacterium
CACCACCGACGGTCTCAGACCACACCCGACGTCAACGCGTTCCCCACTCAGACGCGTAGACCCTCTTTCGCTCTGTCACGGAACGAGCGCCCGGGCGGCCACCGCACGAACGCTGGCGCCCGGCGCCGCCAATTCGGTCAGATCAGTACACGTCGAGCTTGACCTGGACCACGTTCTTCTTGGCGCAGTCGAACGTACCCACCTTCGACGGGAAGATGCGCTGGAACGCACCGCTCTTCACCTGCAGGAGCACGTGGCACGGCGAGGTCTTGCGGCCCGCGAGGTCGATGGTGCCGAACATGCCGTCGGCGTTGAACTGGTGGATCTTGTTCAACTCCGCGAGGATCGTCTTGCGGGTGACGCCGTTCACGCCGCCGTTGGCCTTGACCGCGTTGTTCACCGCGTCGCGAAAGGCGATCATCGCCGACCAGGCGTAGACGCCGTACCCGTCCGCCTTGTCCGCACCGGTGTACGTCACGAAGTTCTTGAGCATCGGGTTGGCGTTCTGCTCGGCCTTGCTCAGGAAGGGCAGGTACAGCGTGTCGACGTACTCACTCTCGACATCACTGCCGCCGTCGCTCAGGAACGACTTGCTGTAGCAACCCGTGGTGCAGTCCCACACCTTCACCCCGGTGAGGCCCTGGAGCGTCGCCTCCTTGCGGGTGAGGATGGTCGGCGCGCCCGAGTTTGCCTGGCCGTAGTTCGAGCCGTCGTTCTTCATCGCCTGGATGACCGGCGTGTAGGCCGACTGCGGCGCGAAGCTCGAGATGTCGAAGTCCTGGTCGGACTTGCAACACACCTGGCGCACCTGGCCGATACCGCTCACGAACGACGAGTCACGAGCGCTCTTCGAGTCGCTGCCAAAGGAGTAGGAGCCGTGCAGGTCGCCGAACTTCTTCTTGTAGTAGTAGCCGCGGCCCACATTCGGCTGGAAGGTCTGCGGGTGCTGGGTTGCGGTGGAGCAGATCACCTGCGGCGGAGCCATCGGGAACGACTGGTCCGAGCACTGCTGCGCGAGGGCAGTGGACACGAACGGGATGTCGGGCAGGCCCGTCACCGCGCCGGTCGAGTCCTTGCAGTTGCGCATCTCGGCCACCGACGACAGCGCCACCGCCGAGGTACCGACCGCGGCGACGTCGTTCTGGCACGCCTGGATCTCGGCGGTGGTCGTGGCATTGGCATTGAGCTTGGAGTCATAGAAGTCCACCACGACCTTGCGGCCCGCCAGGCCGCCACCCCCGGCCTTGCTGTTCAGGAACTTGGCCGCGCCTTCGACCGCGTCCTTCGAGCCCTTGAACAGGTTGGGGTAGATCGGGTTGTCGACGTCGGCGATGACCGCGACGTGGATCTCGGTGGCGGTGATCCCCACGTCGGTCGCCTTGGGCGCCGCACCACCGCTCGATTGTGCACCGGCGGTGACGGCGGTGGCCGCGAGGGTGCCGACCGACACCACCAGGACGGCGATGAGCGCCGTCCAGCGAGTTCGCTTCATGTTTCCCCCCTGGAAAGATGCAGACGGCCCGTAAATCTGACGGGTCGTCAGATTGCGAGCGGAGCATACGCTAGTGCGCCCGCCGAGCGGGCGCGGGCACCGAACGCGGTTGCGCTGACCGGTGAGGGCCGGGTCAGGTGGAGATGGAACCGCCGAGGTATGCGTCCTGCAGTGCCTCCGCCACATCCGGCGGCGAGCCCTCGAACTGGATCTGCCCGTGCAGGATGATCGCGGCGATGTCCGCGACGTCGAGCACCTCGTGGGCGAACTGCTCGACGACGAGGATCGAGACGTCATCCGCCGCGATGCGCTTCACGACGTCGTAGAGCTCGGAGACGACGAGCGGGGCGAGCCCCATGGACAGCTCGTCGAGCAACAGGACCTTCGGGTCGGTGCCGATGGCGCGCGCGATGGCGAGCATCTGCTGCTCACCACCGGACAAGGTGCCGGCCGTCTGCTTACGGCGCTCCTTCAACCGTGGGAAACGCATGTACGTGCGCTCTTCGACGGTCGACAACGACACCCCGCTGTAGGTCATCGTGCGGAGGTTCTCGAGCACGGTGAGGTTGGGGAAGATGCCGCGGCCCTCGGGGATGGTGCACAGGCCGTCGCGAGCCAGGCGGTCGGAGGCGCGACCGTTGATCCGGTTGCCCAGGTACCGCACCTCGCCGGCGGTGGGGTTGAGCCGGCCGCTGGCCACCTTGAGGGTGGTGCTCTTGCCTGCACCGTTGGGTCCGAGGAGCGCGTAGACCGTGCCGGGCGCGATCGTGATGTTCACGCCGTGGAGCACGTCGATGCTGCCGTAGGCCGCCTTCACGTTGATGAGCTCGATGGCGGCTCCGGGCGTGGGCGTCCCTGGCGCGGTCGCCTCGGAGATCGACACCACCGGCGCGACACCGTTGGGCGCGTCGGACTCCGCGTGCACCTCGCTCTGCAGCGCCGACACCTCCTGCAGGAGGGCCTGCTGCTCCTCCGGCACTTCCTCCGCCTCGTCGCCCTCGCCGAGGTACGCGGCGCGCACGAGTGGGTTCTCCTGCACTTCGGTGGGGGTGCCGTAGGCGATGATCTGCCCGAAGTCGAGCACGTGGATGTGGTGGCACGCGCTCATCACCAGGCCCATGTCGTGCTCGACGAGCAGGATGGCGAGGCCGGTGGCGGCGAGCTCGATCAGCAGCTCGGCGAGCTCGGTGGTCTCGGACTCGTTGAGGCCGGCCGACGGCTCGTCGAGCAGCACCACCCGTGGTTTGGTGGCCAACGCCCGGGCCATCTCGACCAGCCGCTGCGTGCCGGTGGAGAGACGGTCGACCCGTTCCTTTGCCACCGACGTGAGCCCGAGGCGCTCGATCAGCTCGTCAACGAGGTCACCGGGCTTGAACCGTTCGCGGGACCAGCCGCGTCGCATCTCCGCCGCGACCAGGACGTTGTCGCGCACGCTGAGGGTGCCGAACGTCTCCAGCCGCTGGAAGGTGCGGCCGATCCCGAGGCGGGCCCGCTGATGGGGCTTCGCGTTCGTGATGTCGCGAGCGTCGAGGACCACGGTGCCGCCGGTGGGCGGTTGCAGTCCGGTGATGACGTTGAACAGTGTCGTCTTCCCGGCGCCGTTCGGACCGATGAGACCGGTCACTTCGTTCTCGGGCACGTCGATGGTGACGGCGGACAGTGCTTGGAGACCACCGAAACGCACCGAGACTGAGTCGACGTTGAGCAGCGCCACGATCCGCGAACATACCCGAAGTGCTGTCCACGGTCATCCGGTGGACGCGCAGTCGGGTCAGCCGCCGAAATCCACCGCCACCCAGACGCGCCCATCGGGGCTGTACGCGATGCCGACTCCGGCGGCGCGGTAGGTGCTGTTGAGGATGTTCTCGCGGTGGGGTGGCGACTGCATCCACGCCGACTCCATCTGGCCGGGCGTCAAGCTCGCGGCGCCGTCGAGGATGTTCTCGGCGATGGTGTTGAACGTGGTCGCGGCAAGGATGCGGTTGAGATCCTGATGGGTCAGCGACCCGTGCTGCGCCATCCAGTTCGCCCAGTCCTGCGCGAAGTCTGCCAGCTGGCCGTTGCCGCACAGCGCGCCGAGGCCGTTCGCGGCGCGGTCGCCGTTCATCGCGTCGATGACGGCGCTGCCCGAGCCGTCACACGCGGGCGCCGGCCCCGCAGGTGGTGGGGCCCGAGGCGGAACGAGAAGCCG
>JBIOKD010000331.1:0-3678 GCA_044451485.1 Candidatus Eiseniibacteriota bacterium
GACACCGAGCGGCGGCATGATCCCCGTAACTCCTTGCGGAGAGATGTCCGAGTGGTTGAAGGAGCACGATTGGAAATCGTGTAGGCGCTAATACCGCCTCGTGGGTTCGAATCCCACTCTCTCCGCCATCTTCGCGGCCGCGGGTTTCCCCGCGGGCGTTTGCTTTCGACCGCGTCGCGGCCAGCCGCCGGCGCGGGGCGGCGCACACCCAGCCCCGCCCCGGCAAGCGCGTGCCGCCGCTCGCGTTCCGGGCGAACCGTGAGCGCATCGGGTTCGCCCCGCCGCGACCCCCTTGACCGGCGGCCCCATCCGGCCGATACTATTTCGGTGGTTGGCGAACTACCGAACGATGGGGGTCCGATGCTCGACGAGCTGTTCCGCGCCCTGGCCGACCCGACGCGCCGCGAGATCCTGCGGTTGCTGCGCCGGTGCGACATGAGCGCGGGCGAGCTGGCCGACCGTTTCCCGCTTGCCAAGTCGACGTTGTCGGGGCACTTCACCGTGCTGCGTCACGCCGGCTTGATCGTGGCCGAGCGGCACGGGACGAGCATCGTCTACAGCCTCAATCTGTCGGCGTTCGAACAGGCGACCGCGGCCACCCTCGAAATGCTCGAGGCGCGCCGAGCGCGGAAGGGGAAAGGGTCATGAAGGTCTCGTGGCGTACCGAGTGGCCACACTGGGTGTTGCTCGCGGGCATGTTCGCGCTGGCGGCGGCGAACTGGTCGTCGGCTCCGGATCGCATCCCGGTGCACTGGGGCTTGAGCGGTCAGCCGGATCGCTGGGGCGGCCGGTTCGAGGGTCTGGTGCTGCTTCCACTGATCGCGCTCGCCGTCTACGCGCTGTTGCGCTGGCTGCCGCGCATCGATCCGGGGCGCGCCAACTACCCGGCGTTCGCCGGCGCCTATGCCACCATCCGACTCGCGGTGCTGGTGGTGATCGCGGCGGTATACGCGATCATCCTGCTCGCCATGCGCGGCCACGCCGTGGAGGTCGCGACCTGGGTGCCGCTCCTGATCGGCGGGATGTTCGTGATCATCGGCAACCTGCTCGGCAAGGTGCGCCCCAATTGGTTCGTGGGGGTGCGCACGCCGTGGACGCTGTCGAGCAAGCTCTCCTGGACACGCACCCACCGACTCGGGGGCTGGCTGCTGATCGTGATTGGCGTGCTGTTCATGGCCACCTCGCTGGTGCATACGCGATGGGCGGTGGGCGCGGTGGCGATCGTCGCCGGCGTGGGCATACTCGGTCTCGTCGTCTACTCCTACGTGCAGTGGCGGAACGACCCCGACAAGGTTCCACCGGCCGGCACCCTGCCCGAGTGACCTCCCCGCAGCTCGACCGCCGTCGCGCGACGATCGGCCCCCCGCCCGAATAGCCCGACTGCTGCGGCGACGCGCTCGGCTGCCCGCTACGGCCATGGCCGCAAGCGCACCTGCACGATGCCCCCGCCCGCGCTATGCTGCGCGGCCATGTCGCCACGACCCGCCGCCTCCGGACCCGCCCGATGAGCGTCGTCGCCACCGGCTGGGTGGTGTTCGCCGGCGTCGTGGCGGTCTCCATGGCGCTCGACCTGTTCGTGTTCAACCGGCAGAGCCACGTGGTGAAGCTGCGCGAGGCGCTGTGGACGAGCGCCTTCTGGATCGCGCTCGCGGCCGGCTTCGGCGTGTGGATCATGCTCACCCGTGGCCACCGTCCGGGGCTCGAGTTCGCGACCGGCTATCTGATCGAGCTGTCACTCAGCGTCGACAACCTGTTCGTTTTCCTGCTCCTCTTCACCTACTTCGCGGTGCCGCCACGCTTCCAGCACCAAGTGCTGTTCTGGGGCATCCTCGGCGCGGTGGTGTTCCGGCTCACCTTCATCCTCGCCGGGGTGGCGTTGCTGCGTCGCTTCGAGTGGATCCTCTACCTGTTCGGTCTGATCCTGGTGGTCTCGGGTGTGCGCATGGGATGGCAGCGCGAGTCCGAGGTGCATCCCGAGCGCAACCCCGTGCTGCGGTTGCTGCGCAAGCTGATGCCGATCACCCCCGACTACGAGGGCGGCAAGTTCCTGGTGCGCCGCGGCGGGTTGTACGCCACACCGTTGCTGGTGGTACTCGTGATGCTCGAGACCACCGATCTGGTGTTCGCGGTGGACTCGATCCCGGCCGTTCTGGCGATCACCCGCGATCCGTTCATCGTCTTCACCTCGAATGTGTTTGCGATCCTCGGGCTCCGCGCGTTGTTCTTCTCGCTGGCCGGGGTGATGCGGCTCTTCCACTATCTCCACTACGGTCTGGCGTTCATCCTGGTGCTGGTCGGGGTCAAGATGCTGATCTCGCACTGGATCGAGATCCCGACCCTGGTGACGCTCGGGATCGTGATCGTGACGCTCGCGGTGTGCGTGATCGCGTCGCTGCTCAGGCCACGGCTGGAAGTGATCGAGCCGCCGGGAGATTGAGCGGCCGCTGGCCGACGCCGGAGACCGAGCCGCCGGACGACTGCGCTCACGCGAAATGCGCCGGCGCACCGGGCCACCTTCGGGCGCGGCGCCAGCGACGAATCTTGGCCGTTGTCGCCGATCGATCGGGGGAGGACAATCCCGCCGATGTGCCCACCCCACGGCCGCGGGCGAGCGCTTCACCGGAGGAGCGTGCCATGCCGACCCAGACCATGACCGAGAAGGACCAGTACCTCGCCACGTTCGACCGCGAATACGAGATCACCATGCGGCTGTTGCGCGCCTATCCCACCGACAAGGCCGATCTCAAGCCGAGTCCGCGGTCCAAGAGCGCGCGCGAGATCGCCTGGATGCTGGCGGTCACCCAGCAGGTGATCCCGATGCTGCTCGGCAACGAGCTGCCGGGCATGGATCCGCCGCCGCCGCCCGCGTCGTGGGACGCCGTCCTCGCGGCGCTGCAGGCGGCGCATTCCGACACCATGACCAAGCTGCGCGCGATGCGCCCCGAGGACATGAACGGCACCGTGCGTCTGCCGACCGGTCCCAAGCAGATGAGCGACGTGCGTCGCGGCGACGCGATGTGGATGTTCCTCTACGACACGATTCATCATCGCGGTCAGTTCTCGGTGTACCAGCGCATCGCCGGTGGCAAGATGCCGAGCGTCTACGGCCCGACCGCCGACGAGCCCTGGTGGTGACATCGGTCTCGATCGCGTGTTCGACCGGCGGTGCGGGTGCGACCCGCGCCGCCGGTCTCCTTGACGCCTGCACCGCGTTGGGTAGAATGCGTCCCTCGGCCGGCCGTCGGACTCCCGGCGTAAACCGCTACCGCGGCCCGGCCAAACAGCTTACGTGGGGATGTAGCTCAGTTGGGAGAGCACCTCGTTCGCAACGAGGGGGTCGTCGGTTCGAATCCGATCATCTCCACCATCTATATGGGCCAGGCCCAGCGCGACCCGAACTTGTGAACCCCGTCAGGACCGGAAGGTAGCAGCGGTAAGCAACTCCTCGGGTGCGCCGCTGTCCGCCTGGCCCTTACCGTTGGTGACCCCATGGCCCATCGCGCGCTTGCCCTGAAGTATCGCCCCCAGGTGTTCGGTGACCTGGTGGGACAGGACCATGTGAGCACCGTGCTGATGCGCGCGGTCGAGAGCGGGCGGGTGGCGCAGGCCTACCTGTTCACCGGGGCGCGCGGAGTGGGCAAGACCACCAGCGCGCGCATCCTCGCCAAGGCGCTCAAC
>JBIOKD010000332.1:0-3638 GCA_044451485.1 Candidatus Eiseniibacteriota bacterium
GCCGGGGGTCTCGGCCCCTGGACGGTCATCGGCGCGGTCTCCCTCGGCGCCGGATCGTGGTGGCTGTACGGAGGCTCCTCGCAGCTGAGGCCGGCGTGGTGGGTGCTGTTGGTGGTGTGTCTGGGGATGTTGTTGTTCATGCTGGGAGGTATGACCGCGATGGTCCGGGCGCGTTTCTCCAGCCCGACCGTTGGTCGCGAGGGGATGATCGGCGAGGAGGGCACGGCCGAGGTTGCCATCGCCCCTGACGGCGTGGTGGTGATCCGGGGCGCCCGGTGGCGAGCCCGTACCAACCGCGCGACACCGATCGGCGTCGGCGACCCGGTGCGGGTGGTGGCGGTCGAGGGCCTGGTGCTCGAAGTCGAACCACCCGAAGGTGGGGCGGAGGACTACCGGGAGCGGGCCCGCAACCGCAAGGCCAAACAACGCGACTGACGTTTCCCGATCTCCCCCTTGTCTCGCCGCCATGCGTGGGAGTAGGTTCCGCGCCGCGGAGACACTCGACCGGGGGAGAGGGTCCTTGACCGTCCACACAGTCGACACGTGGCGCGCTCGTGCGGCATGCCGGGGGCCCGAGACGTCTCTGTTCTTCCCGCCGTCGAGCACCGAGCGCCGGGAAGACCGCGATCGCCGCGAAGCGCGAGCCAAGGCGATCTGTCGGGATTGCCCGGTCCGCCGGGAGTGCCTCGACTACGCGCTGGAGGTCGGCGAGCCACACGGCATCTGGGGCGGCCTCAACGAGACCGAACGCCGGTGCGTCCTGGAGTCGAGCTACAGCTGACCCAATACCGGGGCCCTACAATGTGCAGGTGACGGCACCCGCGGCCACGCTCGTCCGGTTCGATCGCTCCCGGGGCGCGTGAGATGTTCGACCTCACGCCCGGAATCGCGAGCGCCCTGTCGCCACTCGTACGCCGCATCGTGGCCCCCAACCCCGGTCCGTTCACCGGTCCGGGTACCAACACCTACCTGGTCGGAATCGACGAGGTCGCGGTCATCGATCCGGGTCCCGACGACAAGCGACACATCGACGCCATCGTGGGCGCTTCGATGCGAGAACGGGTTCGCTGGGTCCTGCTCACCCACACCCATCCCGACCACGCGCCCGGCACCGCGCGTCTGGTGAAAGCCACCGGCGCGGAGGTGCTCGCGTACGGCAAACGGCTCGACAAGGACACCGATATCGTCCCCGACCGCATCATTGGCGAGGGAGACACGATCGAAGGCACCGAGTTCGGCCTCGAGGTGCTCCACACGCCCGGGCACGCGCCCAACCATCTCTGTTTCCTGCTCGAAGAGGAGCGGGTGCTGTTCACGGGCGACACCGTGCTCGACGGCATGTACTCCGTGGTGAGCCCCGCGCGCGGCGGCGACATGGCCGAATACCTGCGCACGCTGTCCCGGGTCGAGAAGCTCCGCCTCGCCCGGCTGGCGCCCGGTCACGGCAATGCGATCGATGACCCGAAGCCTCGGGTCCAGGACTACCTCGCGCACCGGGTGCAACGGGAGCGTCAAGTCCTCCGCGTTCTCAAGGATGGTCCGGCGCGGATCGCGGACATCGTCACCGCGCTGTACGCCGAACGCGAGCTGCATCCGAAGCTGGTCGAGGCCGCGGGCTGGCAGATCCACGCCCACCTCTTGAAGCTCAAGGCCGAGGGCAAGGTCACCGGCGCTTCGGTGAAATCGGCCTGGAAGCTCGCGTAGCCGCGCACGAACCCCCGGTGCCCACGCGCGAGACTGCCTGTTCGTTCAGACGAAAGGGAGGGCATTGAACACCACCAAACGACACGTGCTCGTCGCCCGGCTCTGGGCCGGGATGGCCGCGCTTCTCGTCACCTCTGGCATTGTCGCCGTGACCGCACCCGCAGCTGGTGCGGCGGGATCCAACACGCTCACGGTGACCGCCGGCGAATACACCTACCAGTTCAAGGGGAGCCCGAAAGCGGGCTTGACCCAGATCAACTTCGTCAACTCCGGTGTCGAAACGCACATGATGGCGGTGAGCCGCCTCAAGCCAGGCGTCACGGTGGCCCAGCTCAAGGCGGCTCTCCTCTCCCAAGAGCCGAATGCCGGCCAGGATCTGCTCGTCGGCGACGGCAACGTGGGAGCGACGCCCGGCCTGCTCGGCCCGGGGAAGAAGACCGGGATCATCACGAAGCTGCCGTCCGGTCACTACGGCGTCTTCTGCTTCCTCCCCGCTCCTGACGGCCGGCCCCACGTCGCGCACGGCATGGTCAAGACCTTCGACGTCGCCAAGGGGAAGTCGAACCTGACCGCGCCGACGGACGGAGTAATCAAGGTCGACCTGACCGACACCAGCGCCGCGATTCCGGCGACGCTTCCCGCCAAGGGATACGCGAAGTTCACGAACAGCAGCAGCACGGTTCGAAGCGTCGGCATGGCGGACTTGCAGCCAGGCGTCACCGTGCAGCAAGCCGACGCGTACTTCAACACCTTGTTCGGCGGGTCGGCGCCTCCGGAGGGTCAGCCTCCGGCGCTGCTCGCGGGCGGGTTCGAGAGTCTTCCCAAAGGTGCTTCGGTCTACCTCGTGCTGCAGTTCGAGAAGGGCCACTACGGGTACTCGAGCAACAACCCCGACCTTCCCGACAACGACCCCAATCCCGTCCTGGGCGAGTTCACGGTCAAGTAGCCCGGGGAGCCACCACCAACTTCCGATCGCGCGCGTCGACCCTCGGCTACGCGTCGACCTGGGCGATGAGATCGAACAGGCGGGCAGTGCAGCCGCTCATCTCGATGGGCGGAAGCAGCTCGTCGACGACGCGCGCGGCCAGCGCGCTGAACGCGAGGCCCGCGTGACTTTCGGGCGCGGCGAGCACGATGGGTGAGCCCGTGTCGCCTCCGGCTGACACTCCCGGCTCGAGGGGCACCTGGGCCACGAGCGGTACGCCGATGTCGGCCGCGAGCGCGCTACCTCCACCCGCCCCGAACAGCGCGTGCCGCGAGCCGTCGGGCGCGACGAACTCGCTCATGTTCTCGACCACGCCGACAATCTTCATGTAGGACCGTCGTGCCATGTCGGCGACGCGCCGGGCCACCTTCTGCGCGGCCAGCGCGGGGGTGGTGACCACCAGCATCTCGGCTTGCGGGAGCAGTCGCGCCAAGCCCATCTGCACGTCGCCGGTACCCGGTGGCATGTCGATCAACAAGTAGTCCATGTCGCCCCATCGCACGTCGGTGAGGAACTGCTCGAGCGCCTTGGTGAGCATGAGGCCGCGCCACATGAGCGCAGTGCCTTCGTCGTCGACGAGGAAGCCCATCGACACGACCTTGATGGTGCCCGGAGTGCCACCCGTCGAATTGGGGACCCGGATGGTGTTCGGAGTGATCTTGCCGTTGACCCCGCCCAAGCGGCCCTCGACGCCCAGCATGCGCGGGACGCTGAACCCCCAGATGTCCGCGTCGAGGACGCCAACCGTGAGACCGCGCGCAGCCAGGGCGGCGGCGAGGTTCACCGTGACCGACGACTTGCCGACGCCGCCCTTGCCGCTCGCCACTGCGAGCACGCGCGTGGTGGACGGGACCTCGGTCGGCGCGGCGTGTTCACGCGCACTGAAGCGGGCCCGTTGCATCGCGGCCGACTTCTGCTCCTGGGTCATCTCGCCGTACTCGACCTTCAC
>JBIOKD010000333.1:0-3636 GCA_044451485.1 Candidatus Eiseniibacteriota bacterium
CCAGGCTCACTTGTCCTCCTCATCGTCGTCGGAATCCTTGTCGTTGTCGCGGTCCGATTGCGACTCGCTCTGCAGGCGCTGCAGCTCCTTGTTCCACGAATCCAGACGCATCAGACGGACCTGGCCCTGGAAGGACTCCAGAGCGAGACTGGCGGCGCCGGTTCCCAGGGTGAAGCGATACTCGCGGCCCTTGCGCTTCTCGGTGAACGTCAGCGGGAAATCCGCGGACAGACCGCCACCGTAGGTCGAAACCGACACCGAGACGTTCGCATGCTCGGGCATCCCCACCACGATGTCCCCGTTGTGGGCCGACAGCGCGTAGGAGCCGCCGTCGAGGAACGGACCGGACATGATCACCTCGCCGTTGACCGAGGTGGCCTGCACGTCGTGCGATTCCGGGCTCTCCACGATCACGTCCCCGTTCACCGACTCCGCGTTCACCTCGCCCTTGCAGCGACGCACGTGGACCGACTCGTTGACCGACTGGGCGTCGACCCGTCCCCGGCACTCGCTGATCGACACCGTCCCCTCGACCGACGAGGCCTCGGCGCTGAAGCAGCGGGTGACCGACACGTCGCCCTTGACGGTGTCGATCTTGAGCTCGCCCTGCATACCCTCGACGGTGACGTCGGTTCCGACCCCCTCGATCGTGGCGGCCATCCACACCGGCACCGTGAGATCCCAGTCCACCGAGCCGGGCACACCCCACTTGCCCTCGGCGGACAGCTCGAGCCGGCCCGGCGTGCGCTCGATCGCGACCGTCACGCTGCGCCGATGGCTGGCACGCACCCGGACCGCGTCGCGGGACCAGGTCGCCACCGTGACACCGCCCATGTAGTTCTCGAGGGACAGCCGCGTGGCGCGGCCCACCGCGAACGTGGTGTCGGTGGCCGGCGTGGCGGTGGCCGGGGTGGCGGTGACCAGGGTGACGGTGGCCAAGACGGACAACAGGATCATGGGATCATCCTCTCATCCCTGCGTGCCGGCGATCACGGTCGCCCGTCGCAGGAGCTCCACTTTACGGCGCATCGTGGCCGCCAGATGCGAGCGCAGATAGACGTTCGAAGGGTCCGCCTCGACGGCGCGGCGGGCGTCGGTCACCGCGCGGTCGATGATGGCGAGATTCTGGTCCAGGATGCGGACCGTGCTGGTGTCGAGGTGCGCGCGCTCGGTGGTGAACAGCCGCTGCAGCTCGGCCACGGTGCGGTCGTAGCGCGGATCGTCGGAGGCGACCGCCGACGGCGGTGGGCCGCCGACGGCGGGCCGCGTCGCGGGGCCGCCTTCGATCGGGCTACCCGACGGCACCTGGGCGAGCGGCCGGGGTCCGGCGGGTCGCAGTGCGAGCCAGGTGCCGCCGCCCGCGAGCGCCACCAGCAGGAGCGATGCGGCGAGCGCCTGCGGCATGGAGAGCGTCATCCGGCGGTGCCACCAGGGCGCACGATCGCCGAGCACCATGACCCGCGGCGCCGGAGCGTCGTGCGTGGCGTCCTCGGCCCGCTCGCCCAGACGGGCGGCGATCTCCGGCCACAGGTCGCGCCCGGGCGGCCGGGCCGGCAGGGCGCGCGTCTCGCGCGCCACCCGCTCGAGATCCTCGAGCAGCGCGGTGCAGACCGCGCACCCGGCGACGTGCTCCGCGCACGCCCGCGTCTCGTCGGGACCGAGAACGCCGTCGAGGTACTCGGACAGCCGCTCGCTCCAGCGGTCGGGCGCGCTCATCTCGAGCCACCACCCGTCAGGTGATCGCGCAGCAGCAGCCGCGCGCGGTGGAGCTGCGCCTTGGAGGTGCCCACCGTCACGCCCAGCGCGCCGGCGATCTCCTCGTGCTTGAAGCCCTCGACGTCGTGCAGCACCAGCACCCGCCGCGCTCCCTCGGGCAGCCGCTGGATCGCGCGCTCGAGGTCGACCCGGTGCTCCCGGCCACCGGCGGGCGCGGGCAGCGCCTCGAACGGATCGTCGCCCTCCACCATGCGCGTGCGTCTCACGGCGTGCGCGGCTCGGCGCGTCAGGATGACGTTCACCGCCACCCGGTGGAGCCAGGTGCTGAAGGCCGCGTCGCCGCGGAATCCGCCGAGGCCCTGCCACGCCCGCACGAACACCTCCTGGGTGAGCTCGTCCGCTTCCTGGTCGCCGCCCATGCGCCGCGCCAGCGAGTGGATGCGCGCGACGTGCGCACGGTACAACCGCTCGAAGGCGCGTGTGTCACCCGCCACGGCCAGGCGAACGTCGACCGCTTCCCCCGCGGCGGGGTTCACATCCGGTCCGCTGGTCGACATCCACGCTCCGTGGCCCGAGTGGCGCGTTCCAAGAGGTTAGGACCGGTGAACGACCCCGAAGGTTGGGAGCCCTCCCCGGAACCCGCCGAGCCTGCCCGAGCCGGGCCCGCCGCGCCACCGCAACGTGTTCCGCCGCCTGGGCTCCGGCGAGCCGCGGCCACCGCCCGGATCCGCCCCCCGTTGCCCCCCGGCGCAGCCAAGGGCGGCCCGGGGGCGATCTCCCCGCCGGCGCCGGGGCAGCCCTCGAGCCCGGATTTGAAACCCGCCGGGCGACCGGGGCGTAGATGCCACACGACCGGGCGCCGGGTGGCCAGGCGGCACGCGTTCCCAACCCTTTCGCCACCCCGGCGGTCTCATCGTCAGCGTCCGCGGACGGCGCGGCGCTCGGCTCATCCGACCGGGCCAGGCTTTCGGGGGTCTCGATGCGCACTTCCCACGTCCCGCGACTCGCCACGCGCACGTCGGCGGGGATGGCGTTCGCGGTGCTCGCGCTGCTCGCGGTGGTCGGGCGCCCCCGGGCGGAGTCCGGCGAGCCCTACACGAACAACGGCGCCGATGTGGGGATCTACGATCTCGCCGGCGCGGGCCGGGTCGATCCGGGCGGCAACGGCGTGACCGTGCAGATCACACGCGGCGGTGCCGACGCGTCCCGGCTCGACGTGCAGACCGGTGCCATCGGCGCGCAGCAGACGCTGCGGGTGCGCTTCCCGGCCGATCGGGTGAGCTATCGCGCGCTCGAGCATGGCACCCACAACAGTCTCCGGGTGCGCGACGACGGCACCTTCGGCGACGACCGCGACGGCTCCGAGGGCCGGCGTGTCACCATCGAGCGTGACGGCGACGGGCTCGAGGCGTGGGCCGATCTCGCCGTCTCGGTGCCGCGCGGCCAGCGTCTGACGCTCCATCTCGGGGCGGGGACGGTGACCGTCACCAATATCGACGGCGACCTGCACGTCGACGCCGCGTCCGGTCCGGTCACCGCCACCGGCACGCATGGCCGGCTGTCGGTCGACACCGGCTCGGGTGCGATCGCGATCCGCGACGCTCAGGGTGAGATCGCGCTCGACACCGGCTCGGGGAGCGTCGAGGCCACCGGGGTGCGGGGCAGCGGTCTCTCGGTGGACACCGGCTCGGGTCACGTCACCGTCGATGACGCGCGGGTCGACCGTCTCCACCTCGACACCGGCTCGGGGGGTATCGGCGTGCGGGCGCTGCAGTCACGCGTGGTGGACATCGACACCGGCAGTGGCGGGATCGACGTCGATCTCGCGGGCGACGTCGAGTCGCTGACCGCCGACACCGGCTCCGGTCACCTGACCCTGGCGGTGCCGCCCAACCTCGGCGCGACGTTCGAGGCCAGCTC
>JBIOKD010000334.1:0-3603 GCA_044451485.1 Candidatus Eiseniibacteriota bacterium
CTGGCACCCGAGATCGCCAGCAAGCTCGGCCCGCTCCCCGCCGAGACCGGACTCGCCGCGGGCGAGGAGCGGCTGCGCATGTTCGACCAGGTGGCGCGCTGGATTCGCACGCTCGGACAGAGGCGTGGCGTCATGCTGATGCTCGACGATCTGCACTGGGCGGACCACGGCACCCTCGCGCTGCTGCACTACCTGCTGCGTCAGAGCGGCGACCAGCGGGTGCTGGTGCTCGGCTGCTACCGCGAGACCGAGCTGGCGCGCACCCATCCACTCGCCGCGGCGCTGGTGGACTGGAATCGCGAGCGTCTCGCCACGAGATTGGCGCTCGGCCGTCTGACCCGCGTGGCCACCGGTCAGCTCCTCGCCCACCTGTTCGGCCAGGACAGCGCCTCGAGCGATTTCGTGGCGGCCATCCACAAAGAGACCGACGGCAATCCGTTCTTCATCGAGGAGGTCATCAAGTCGCTGATCGAGCAGGGTCAGATCTATCGTGGCGGCGGGGAGTGGCAGCGTCACGCGGTCGCGGAGCTGACGATCCCGCAGAGCATCAAGGCCGCGGTGAGCCGGCGTCTCGACCGGCTCGACGCGTCATGCACCGAGGTGCTGCATTGCGCTGCGGCGCTCGGCAAGGTGTTCGCCTACGACGAGCTGGCGGCCACCTGCACGATCGACGAGAACGTGCTCCTCGACGCGCTCGACGCGGCGGCGGCCGCACAGCTCGTGCGCAGCGAGGGCGCCGAGTCCTTTGCCTTCACCCACGACAAGATCCGCGAGGTGCTGCACGACGAGCTGAACCCGGTGCGGCGGCGGCGGACGCACCTGCGCATCGCCGAGACGCTCGAGAAGCTGCATCTCACGGACGTGGAGTCCCACGTCGGCGACCTGGCCTATCACTTCATCGAGGCGGGCGAGTTCCGGCGTGGTCTCGACTACTCGCGTCGCGCGGCGGCGGCGGCCGAATCGGTGTACGCGCACGAGGAGGCGGTCGAGTGGTACGAGCGTGCCCGCGAGTGCGCCGAGGGACTCGAGGACTCGGCCGCGCTGTGCGACATCCACGCCCGGATCGGATCGGCGCTCGAGAAGTGGGGACGGCTGCCCGAGTCGATCGCCGCCTTCGAGCGGGCGATCGCGCTCGCCGCCACGCCGACCCAGCGGGGCGCGCTGCGCTCGGCGATGGGTCTCGCCATGACCCACGCCTCGGATCCGCGTGGGCCGGAGGTGATGGCCGAGGCGTTGCGCGAGCTGGATCCCGCCACCCAGGCCAAGGAGCGGGCCATGGCGCTCACCATGATCGGGCGCTTTCATCATTACCGGCTCCAGCACACCCGCGCGCTCGAATACTTCGCCGAGGCCCGCGCGATCGCCGAGGCCGCCGGGGACCTCCCGGGGCTCGACATCGCGATCAGCTTCACCGCCGGCGCCTATCAGCATCTCGCGCGCTACCGGGACAGCGACGGCTGGGCACGGGCCGACATCGAGCTTGGCGAGAGCCACGGCTATCTGCCCGCGCAGGCGAGCGGCTACGAATTCCTCGCCGAGAACGCGTTCGGTCGTGGGGACTGGGAGGACGCCGTGCGCTTCGGCGAGCGCGACCTGGAGATCGGCAGGCGTGTCGGCTCGCTGAGCCGCCAGACGTGGGCCACCCTGTCGATCGGCGAAGGGAAATGCGGTCTCGGCCAGCTCGACGAGGCCATCGTCATGGCGCGTGACAGCGAGGTGCTGGCGGGACGTCTCGGCGAGACGCGTCTCCAGGTGCTGCTGATGGCGCTCGGGGCCAGGGCGCTGATGTGGCGCGGCCGGGACGACGACGCGCGAGAGACCGTGGAGCGGGCCATCAAGCTCGCGGGCTCGATCGGACAGCCGTGGATCTCGCACCGCGCGTCGGTGGTGCTCGCGGAGATGGAGGTCGGCCGGGGCGACCTCACGGCGGCCACGGAGCGGCTCATGGCGATGTATCTGGAGTTCGAGCACAGCGAGAACCGACTCGTGGACCTCTTCGGCGCGCCGCTCCTCGCCCGCTGTCAGGTGCTCGAGGGACGCCTCGACGAGGCGCGCCGGCTGCTCGATCGGCTGCTGCCGATCGGGGTCGAGTCCGGGGCGCGGGGACCGTGGGCGGCCATGCGCGCGGCCGAGGCCGAGCTGTTCGCGGCACTGGGCGATCGTGCGGCGGCGGGGATCGCCTTCGAGGAGGCGATCGCCACATTCGTCGATCGCCGCTCGGTACTCCACCTCGCCCAGACGCTGATCGCCCGCGCCGGGCTCGCACGCTCCTGGGGCGACACCGCGGCCGCGCGGGCCGATCTGACGCGGGCCCGCGACACCGCTGCGCCATGTCGCGCCGAGCCGCTGATCATGCGGGCCACCGCTCTGCTCGCGGGGCTGGGCAGCGCGTAGTTCATCGATCCGGCGCGGGGGAGGTCATGCCGGTGCGTCCGAGGAGCGGCGCAGCCAGAATGGCGGAGCCGCGACTGGATGCAGCGAGGCGGAACAGGACGCGGAGCCGAGCGTGCCGGCATGGCCTCCCCGGCGCCGGATCGCTCGGCCGGTCAGCCGCGCGGCTTGATGGTGCTCGCGTCCCGCAGGTTCGGCGCCGGGGTCTGTGCACCCGTCCACGCGCACTGCATGATCACCCCACAGCGCGGACATTCGAGCTTGAGCGCCGCCCCCTCGGCGGCGGTGGGCATCCAACGCTCGACCTTCTGGTTGCAGCCGGGCGTGTAGCACAGATAGACGCAGAGCGGCATCGCCATCTCCGATGGATTCAAGGTTTCGCCGGGGTCACCGGCGGGACCGGTTCGAACACGAACGCGTGCAGCGTGAGACCCGCTTCCCTGGGTGACAGCTTGATCACGTGACCACGGCCGTCGGCGCGCGCCACGTCGTAAAGCCGCGGCCACGACACATCGACGTACGAGGCGCCGCGACCGTCGAGCTTCGCATCGGCGCCGCGCGCGTCACGGGGGATCCACGCGTCGTCGTCGCGAAGCAGCCACATGCGGATGGTCCTGCCGGCAGGGGCGCCGGCCAGCACCGCCAGCGGCCCCGCATCATACCGCAGCGCCACGTATTGCTCCGCGGTCCCGGGCGCGGCGGTGAGACCATCCGCGCCGGGCGTCCACCGCCCGATCGGGGTCGGCACCCACGGCTTGCCGGCGATCTCGGTCTTCAGCTCGGCGTGGAACATCCGTGGCCCACCCGGTGTGACGTCCGCGAGCGGTCCCGGGGGATGGTCGGCGAGCCCAAGCCACACCGGCGCGTGGACGGTGCTCGCGGGATCGGGCGCGGCGTCCGACCCCGCTCCGGAGCCGGTGCCCGTGGCCATCGCCGAATCGCCGCCCGTACCCGGCGAGGCCAGGTCGGGGCGTATCGCCACCACCAGACGCTCCAGCGCCCGTTCGGCCATGCCGGTGTCGCCGCCCCGCCACCACATGCGCCCCAGGGAATCCGCGATCACCACACGGGGCTGCGGCCCGGCGCCCGACAAGGCGTGTGTCCAGACGAGCGACGCGTCGAGCGCCACCGGGTAGCCGAGCCCGCGTCGCGTCACCTCGGTCGCGATCACCGCCGAATCGGCGTCAAACCCCGCGTGTGGCGCGTAGACCC
>JBIOKD010000335.1:0-3599 GCA_044451485.1 Candidatus Eiseniibacteriota bacterium
AGCGCGCCCAGCGCGCTGAGCGCGGCGCGCGCGTCCTCGCCTCCCGATTCGACCAGGGTCAGAAGGCGCGCGAGAGATGACCGGTCACCGGCTCGGACCGCGGCGACCAAACCCGCGGGCGCGGTCATCGCGGTCGCCGGTTATTCGGGGATGGAGTCGTCGACCACCGCGGTGACGCCGGGGGCGCGATCCATGATGATCCGCTCCACGCCGGCCTTCAACGTCTGCATAGAGATCGGACAGGTGCCGCACGCACCCACGAGGCTCACGTGCACAACACCTTCGTCGTCGAGCTGCTCGAACACGATGTCACCGCCGTCACTCTGCAGGGCGGGGCGGATCAGCTCGATGGCCTCGAGCACGCGGCCTTCGAGCTCGGCGGGTTCGAGTTCGGTGTCGATCGGCACGGTGGTCCTTCAATCAGTCGTCGAGCAATCCGTCGTCGGGCAACAGGTGCAACACCACCAGTATCGCAGGCCTTCCCGGAGACGGGGAACTCCTACCCTCGCCGCCCGGGTCCGGTAGCGTCCAGCTCCGGTGGAGCCGATCAGCAGGCGTGCGTTCCTGGCCGGCACGAGCTTCTTGCCGCTCGCGTCGCGGTTGCCCGGTGAGTGGCTCCTCGAAGCGTACGCGACCACTGCGGCGTTCGGCACGTTGACTGCCCACCAGGCAGCCGTCGTGGAGGCGGCGACCGCGCGGCTCATCCCGGGCCCCACCGACGATCCTGGGGAAGCAGGGCACCCGGGCGCCCGGGAGGCGAAGGTCACGCGCTACATCGACACGATGCTGAGCGCGCTCGACGACCAGCCGGCGAAAGTCTTCGCGGGGGGACCGTTCAGCAACCGCGCGGGTTCCCACCGCGACGACATGGCGCGCTTCGTAGCACTCGACGACGTCGAGCGGACGGCCTGGAAGGCCCGACTCGCCGATCTCCAGCAGCAGTACGCATCCGGCGTCACCGCGCTCGACGGGGCAGCCGGCGGCGACTTCACCGCCGCGTCGCCCGAGCAACAAGACGCCACCCTCGCCCAGAACCCGCGAGGATTCATGACGCTGCTGATGCAGCACTCGATCGAAGGCATGTACGGGAACCCCGAGTACGGAGGGAACGCGGGCCTCGTCGGCTGGCAGGAAATCGACTTCCCGGGCGACAGCCAACCGCGCGGCTACACCGCGGCGCAGGTAACCGATTCCGATGGTCCCGATCCCCTCCACATGACCCCCGTGATCCAGGCTGCGCTCACGCTCATCGCGTCCACCGCGCCGCCTGCCGAAGACTGACGTTCGAGGACTCACCATGGCCGGCACACGCGTGATCGTCGTCGGGAGTGGCGCCGGCGGATCGACTGCGGCGATGGCGCTGGCGACCGCCGGCTTCGACGTGACCATCCTCGAGAAAGGCCGCAGCTTCGTCGGCGACCTCACGCAACCCGCGCCGACGACGAAGTTCTCGAACGACGAGGTGAAGTCCGACCGGTACTTCGCGACGCCCGATCCCCTGATCGAGCCGCGCACGTTCCGGCGCGTCGGCGACACCGAGCCGCGAGTGGTCGGCGCCGTGCAGAACCTCCCCCAGACCGTGGGGGGCGCGACCATCCACTGGGACGCCAAGACCCCGCGCTTCTGGGACATCGACTTCAAGAAGCTCAGCCTGCTCGGCCCGGTGCCGGGTGCCAACGTGACCGACTGGCCGTTCGAGTACGACGAGATCGCGCCCGTCTACGACGAGGTCGAGCGGCTCATCGGCGTCTCCGGCGACATCCACCAGATCGCGCCGGGCACTCTGCAACACGCTCCTCGTACGAGGCAACTCCCGATGCCGCCCGGGCCACCCCAGCTCAGCTCGCTGAAGGCCGCCCGCGGCTGCACCGCGCTCGGGCTGCACGCGTTCCCCGCGCCGATGGCTATCGCCAGTCAGCCGTACCGGGGGCGCCCAGCATGCAACGACTGCGGCTTCTGTGCCCGGTACGGGTGCCCCATCCACGCGCGTGTCGGTGCGCTCGCACCATTGCGGCGTGCGCTGCAGCACGGCGCCGAGCTTCGCGAGCGAGCATGGGTCACTCGGATCGTGCACGCCAACGGCCGGGCCACTGGCGTGGAGTGGATCGACGCGCGCGGTCGCAAGCACACCGAGCAAGCCGATCTCGTCGTGCTCGGGGCGCTGGCGATCGAGACGGTTCGGCTCGCACTCCTGTCGCAGCTTCCCGACCCCGACGGCCAGATCGGCCGGCACATGATGTTCCACTGGTTCAGCTTCGGCACCGCGATCTTCCACTCCGAGCGCGTGCACGCGTATCGCGGGCGTTCCACCACCCATGTCTGCGACGACTTCGCCGACCCCGACTTCGCCGGCGCCCGACCGGCCGCCGCGGCCGCCGGGTTGCCGTACTTCCGCGGTGGGACCCTCGAGCTCGGGGGCTCCTCCGAACCGATCACGGAGGCGATGTCGTATCTCCAGGTGCTCCCCGTCGCTTCGCCGGGAAGGCCGTTCGGCGCCGCGTTCAAGCAGCTCATGCACTCGAGCATCCTGCGCGACCGGCTGTTCGGGGTGCAGATGATCGGGGAGGACCTCCCCTACCCCACCAACACCGTCGACCTCGATCCGAGCGTGAAGGACTACCGCGGGTTCCCGGTCGCGCGCGTCACGTACTCGCCGGGCGCCTACGAGCTCGCGGCGCAGACGTTCTATCTTCCGAAGCTCGCTGCTATCGCGCGTGCTGCCGGAGCCGACACGGTGAGCGCCGTCGCGGGGGTCGCGTCCGACCGGTACTCGATCGCCGCGAGCGCGTTGCCCGACACTGCGCACGTGATGGGCGGCATGCGCATGGGTACCGACTCCACCACCAGTGTCACCGACGGCACCGGCCGCATGCATTCGTTGCCCAATGTCCTGGTGGCCGACGGTGGGGTGTTCCCCACTTCGGGAGGGCACAATCCCACCCTCACGATCATCGCCGCGGCGCTGCGCAACGCGCGCGAGTGGGCGAAGTAGCGCGTTCGATTCGTCACGCGCCCCGAGTCAGCGCCAGTCGTGGACCCGTTCGACGTCGGCGCCGAGCGCGCGGAGGCTCCGGGCCAGATCGGAGTACCCCCGGTCGACATGGAAGGGGTCGAGCACGACCGTCTCGCCCTCGGCCGCGAGCCCCGCGATCACCAGGGCGGCACCGGCGCGCACATCGAGCGCCCGGACCGGTGCTCCCGACAGGCGTGGTACCCCGCGAATCACCGCGTGGCGTCCCTCGTTCCGCACGTCCGCCCCCATGCGGCCGAGCTCGGCCACGAACCCAAGTCGGTTGTCGAACACGTTCTCGGTGACGATCGCGGTGCCCTCGGCGGTGGCGAGCAGTGCGACCACGAGAGGCATGAAGTCAGTCGCGAAACCGGGGAACGGGAGCGTGGCGATGTCGACCGCCCGGAGTCGTTCGTCGGCCCGTACCCAGAGACCCTCGGGCGCCGGCGACACCAGAAGCCCCATCTCGCCGAGCTTCATCACGACCATCTCGACGTGTTGGAGTCGGGCGCCCTCGACCAGGATCTCGCCCCCGGCGATGCCGCACGCCATCAGGAGCGTGCCCGTCTCGACCCGGTCTCCCATGATC
>JBIOKD010000336.1:0-3577 GCA_044451485.1 Candidatus Eiseniibacteriota bacterium
CCCTGTGGCTATCGCCCGCCCTACTACGGCGGCTATCCGGGGTACGGCTATCCCGGCTACGGGCGGCCGGGTGGCGTGGGCGGAGTCGGTGGTGTGGGTGGCGTCGGTGGCCCGGGTGGACCCGGCGGAGTGGGCGGTCCGGGCGGTGCTGGGAAGCCCGGCGGTCCCTCGACCCTTCCGGCCGGCGGCGCCGGCGGGGCTCGCCCCTCGAACAACATGTACAACAACGCCGGCAACAAGGATCGGGTCGCCCCGAGCAACATGCAGCGCGGCGCGAGCAACCAGATGGCCAACCAGACCGCCAAGGGTCCGAACAACGTCTACGCGGACAAGAGTGGCAACGTCCAGCGCCAGACCTCGCAGGGCTGGCAATCCCGCGATCAAGGACAATGGAACTCATCGCCCTCGGCGTCGCAGAACAACATGAATCGCGACGCGCAGGCGCGGCAGAACGGGGCGAACCGCTCCTCGTCCTCCTACGGTGGGAGCAGCCGGTCGTCCTCCTCCGCGGGCGCCCGCTCCGCACCGCGCGGCGGCGGTGGTGGCCGGGGAGGCCGGCGCTAGACTCTCGGCCACCGCTGGACTCCGGGATCACCGCTGCCGTCGACGCCGCTCGAGACCTGGTCGGCGACAGCGGTGGGTCGGCGGCGGGACGGCCCACGTCCTACCCGGCGGGCGCCCCCGATGCGTCCTACCCGCCGGGCGCTCCCGCGGCGCGGAAGCATTCGAGCAGGGCCGCGATGTGACGCTCGGGATCGGTGCGTTCGCGCACGCGCCGGCGCCCCTCCGCGGCCCAGACGGCCGGCGCCGCCGGATCGCGCAACACGCGCAGCGTGTGTTCCGAGAATCCCGCCGCGTCACCGGCCGCCGCCAGAAGACCGGTCACCTCGTGCTCGACCAGCTCAGGGATGGCGCCGATGCGTGATGCCACCACCGGACGCTCGGCGTTCAGCGCCTCGGCGGCAGCGAAGCAGAAGGTCTCGTAGGACAGCGACGGCACCAGCACCGCGGCCGCGCCGGCGACCGCTCGCGCGAGACGCGCGCTCGACAGGTGTCCGACGAGCTTCAGGTTGTGGAGCGAGCGGGCCTGGTCGGTGAGCCATTCGCCGAGCGGTCCCTCACCCGCCACCACCAGCGTGGCCGGCAGCAGCCGCAACGCGATCGCCGGCAGCAGCCGAACGCCCTTCTCGAGCGACAGCCGGCCGGCGTAGAGCGCGTAGGGAGGCGCCGGCAACCCGCCGTCGCCGCCGGTCCCGGCCGTGGACGGCGGCTCGAGCCCGTGTGGCACGACGCGGACACGCGTGGCGTCGAGACCGAGGTCGACCGCCATGTCGCGGGCGAACGCCGACGGCGCGATCCACAACCGGATACCACGATAGGCGCCCACGAGATCGTGCACGTAGGCCTCGAGCGCACCGATCGCGCTCTTCGCAGGCGAATCCTGCACGCAACCAACGGCGAACGCGTGCCAGTGTCTCCCCCCGCGACAGCGCGTGCACGGCTCGCCGTGGGCGAACAGCGTCCGATTGGTGCACCACGGCTTGAAGTCGTGCAGGGTCATGACCATCGGCACCTGGGCGCGTTCGAGCGGACGCAGCACCGACGGCGTCAGGTAGCGGCTCGGGGCGTGAACGTGCGCGAGGTCGGGTCGCCAGTGCGCGAGCAGCCGCTCCATGCACGCCGCCGCCGGGCGCGACCAGATCGCCCGTGGCAGCTGCGCGAGTTGCCCGAGGAGCGGGGCCCGCTCGCCGTACTCGGCGTGTGGCGCGAAGTAGGCCGCGGTGGGACTCGGGAGGTTGCGCTCGTCACGGATGGCGAAGTGGGCCACCTCGTGGCCGGCCGCCTGGAGCCAGCGTGATTCGTCGAGGGCGGCACGTTCCACGCCGCCGCGCGGATAGTGGAACGCATGGACGAGCAGGACGCGCACCCGGGCACGTTAGCACGGTGCCGCGTCGCCCGAGTACACGGCGGGGGTGCGAGCCGGGGGAAACCCCGGCCCGCGCGCACCGGGGCCGCACCGGATACGCTCCCACCCGCCTACTCGTAACGCAGGGCCTCGATCGGATCGAGCGCCGCCGCGCGCCGTGCCGGCCATACTCCGAACACGATGCCGACCGCGGCCGCGAACAGGAACGCGATCACCACCGACGACACGCCCACCGCGGTGGTCCAGTGGAACGCGGTGCGCAGCAGCACCGATCCGCCCGCCCCGATCAGGATCCCGATCACGCCACCGAGCATGCACAGCACCAGCGCCTCGATCAGGAACTGGAGCAGGATGTTGGCCTGGGTGGCGCCGAGCGCCTTGCGCACACCGATCTCCCGCGTGCGCTCGGTGACCGACACCAGCATGATGTTCATGATTCCGATGCCCCCCACCAGCAGACTCACCGCCGCGATGCCGGCGAGCAGCCAGGTGAACACCTGGGTGGTCTCGCCCAGCGTGGTGAGGAAGTCGGACTGGTTGCGGATCGTGAAGTCGTCGTCCTGCCCCGGTCGCAGACGGTGGGAGCGGCGCAGGATCTTCTCCACCTCGGCCATGGTGAGCGGGATGTCGTCCTCGGTGGGCGCGAGCAGGTTCAGCGTGCGCAGACGGTCGCCCCCGAGCAGACGGTATCGCCCGGTCTGGAGCGGAATCAGCACCTGGTCGTCGGGATTGGCGAACCCGGCGCCCTGCCCCTTCGAGTCCAGCACACCGACCACGTCGAACTGCACGCTGCCGATCCGGACCTGCTGACCCACCACCGCATCGGGCGAGGCGAACCCCAGGTCCTCGAGCACCTGCCACCCGAGCACCGCGACGCGACGCTTGGCGGCGTCGTCGGCGTTGCTGAACATCCGCCCCGAGGCTATGGTGAACTTGCGCACGTCGGCGTAGTTGGCGGTGGTGCCGGTGATCGTGGTGTTCGTGTTGTGATCGAGGTACTGCACCTGCAGCTGGCGCGACATCTCGGGCTGCACCGCGGCCACGTACTGGGCGCGCTGCTCGACCGCGTCGGCGTCCTCGATGGTGAGCGGCGCACGGTCGCTGGCCGAGGCCACGCGACCGGCGGTGCGCTGCTGTCCGGGCACCACCGTCAGCAGCGTGGTGCCGAGCGCGGCGATGCGATCCTTGACCGACTGCTGCGCGCCGCGCCCCAGGGCGACCATGGCGATGACCGCGGCGACACCGATCACGATGCCGAGCATGGTGAGAAACGACCGCAGCTTGTTGGCCCCGAGTGCCTCGAGCGCCACGCTGATGGTCTCGCCCAGGTGCATCTCAGCGTCCCCCGCCGCCACGGCCGCCGGCGCCACCGCCACCGGTCGCGCCGGGCACACCGGGCATGGCGCCACCCATGCGTTGCCGCGCACGGTCGATGTCCTGCTGGCGCTTCGCCTGCACCTCGGCCACGCTCACCAGCGCCACCTGGTCGCCGGCGTGGAGCCCGTCGAGCACCTCGGCGTAGTCGTAGTCGCTGACTCCGAGACGCACCAGTCGTGGCTCGAATCCGTTCGTGGTGGGGACGAACGCGATCTGCGTCTGCCCATGTCCGGCCCCGCCACCACCCATGCCACGACGGGTGGTGTCGGGCCC
>JBIOKD010000337.1:0-3575 GCA_044451485.1 Candidatus Eiseniibacteriota bacterium
CGCGACAAGGAGCACGCCGCTGCGCCCGCTGGTCACGATGGACCAGCTCTGGACGATGGCGACCACGTGGTACGCGACGCGTCTCGAGGAAGTCTCGCGGCGTCCTGGGGCCGACGAGATGCGCGGGATCTTCGCCGCGATCGGGCTCGACGACGAATTCTGGGATCCGAGGTCCGATCGGTTCGGATAGTCGACGATCGCCACTGAGCGCGAGACCGAGTCGCCGTAAGGGGCCGCTTCCTATCTCACACGCACCAGCTTGCGCATCTCCACCGTGCGCCCGCCTTCGCTCATCCGCAACAGGTAGACGCCGTCGGCGACCGTTTGCCCGCGGTCGTCGAGACCGGACCACCGCGTCGTCGCCTGGGTCCCCAAGCGGCTGGCGTCGAGGGTGGCCACGTGGCGGCCGCGGATGTCGAAGATCTCCAGCCCGACCGGATCGGACGCCTCCGCGCTGAACGCGATGCTCACCGATCCGGACCCGGGATTCGGCGACACGCTGGTGATTCGCGGGCGGCCCGGCCCCGGCACCGCATCGGCCACACCGGTCGGACTGCTCGACACCGCGGTCAGATAGGTGCCCGCCTGCAGGTTCTCGTTCACGATCGCGATCGCGTACGTGTCGGTCTTGAGCGGCGTGTAGGTCGTGGTGGCGGTGACGTCGAGCAGGCGCCCCGAACGGGGTGACCAGTACTCGCTGGAGCCCGGATTCCCGAACAGCAACAGGTGTGTATCGGCGGCCCCGGAGCGTGAGAATCGCAGCGAGTAATTGGTCCCGGCCAGGAGCGTCACCTCGTAGAGCTGCAGGATGTTCGTCGTCGCGTCCGTCCCCCTCCCGACCGGGGGCGCGTTCACGACGAGTGGCACCGCCTGTGGACGCCACTGGCAATAGGGCATGACCTGATAGCCGCTCGTGAATTGCTTCGCCCGAACGAACACGGAGTCGTCCGTCGAGTAGCGCAGGTCGCCCACCAGCATGTCGGCCACACCCACGCCGCCGGACGACGCTCCGGGGGACGAGAGACAGACCGGCCAGGTCCCGCCGATGGAGTGGAAGAACTGATCGAGGTCCCAATCCGAAGTGGGGCTCACCGCCGTGTAGGCCGTCCAGCGATGACCGGATGCCGGGAGGCGGAACCACGACAGCCCCGCCGGTAGACCGTAAACCGTCGAATCGGGCCAGTCGAACGCCCCGAAACATCCGCCGCCGCGGATGGCGTAGGCATCGGGTGACAGGTTGTCCTTCACCGCCACGATCGCCGCGGTGCCGATCGACGTCGCCGGCAACACCGTGCCGGTGACCACCGACTGACCGTTCACCCGACCCGTGAGATAGGGCGCTCCGTTGTCGGGGCCGAAGCTCATGACGTGCACGTCGCTCGAGTACGGTGTCACCTCGAACTGCCAGTCGTAACCGGGATACTCGGGCAGCTGCATGATGTCGGTGATGTCCTCGGGTGACAGGTTCCGGATCACGACCGGATCGTTGTAGCTGAGATAGCTCGTGGCGAGTTGTCGCTCGACGACGGCGTCACCGGCGCCGGAGTAGCGAAAGACACGCACAGCCAGCGTGTCGCGGGCGGCCGACGCGGTCGAGTCGACCCCGACCACGAAGTCCGTGATGCCGGTGCCGTACGTCGAGCTGGCGTCGGTCGTCTGCATGCAGAACTCGCTCGGACCCGAGGAGACCTGTTCGCCGGCGCTGATATCCCAGTCCGCCGTCGTGCCACGCACCGCCGTCGTCTGCCAGTAGTACGGGAAGTCGGGATCGCGGTAGTAGGCGGGTGTGTCGTCCGGCGGCGGGGTGTGTACCGGCACTCCGTAGGCGAGATTGGCGGGGCAGCCGCAGTTGGGCGACGTGTAGACGCCGAGCGTGTAGCTCGCTTGAGTGCCGGCACGGCGATCGTTCGCGATCACCACGCCGTACCAGCCGGTGGAGGGGGCGGTGTAGATGGAGCACCCCGACGATGCCACCACGGCGGACGATCGACCCGCCCAGTAGACGCCACCGGTGGGGTTTCGGAACAGGAACATCTGCGTCTGCAGATCGCCGGTCGACGAGAAACGCAGCCAGTACTTCTCTCCCGAGTTCAGGTAGACGTCGTAGACGCCCGCCACCTGATCCGCGTAGTCGTTGGTCGGAATCTCCTGCACGATCGCCGGCGCGTCGACCGTCAGGACGTGGCCGCCCGGACGCCACGAGAACAACGCCTGGAAGCCCGGGCTGCAGTCGCCTCCGTAGCAGAACGCGCGTGCGTAGTAGTTGCCGTAGGGATTGCTGTTGAAGTCGCCGACCACGAAGTCCGCGTATCCGGCCACATAGTTGGAGTTGGCGAGCAGTCCCGTGAAGCAGGTGGGGGGGAGGAAGTTCTCGGTCGAGTAGATCTCGAGGTCCCAGTCGCTCAGGGTCGGGCTGTTGGTGAGGGTCCCGATCACCGACCAGTAGGGCAGCTCCTGGTCGAACAGGTAGGCCGTGGGTGACGCCGTGAGCGGATATGCCGCGTCGCCGGTGGCGCCGTAGAGGGTGGGACACTGGGCGCGCCCGCGCTCCGGGAGGAGCATCAGCGGCAGCAGGCTGCAGGCCACGAGCAGCGCGGCGCGTGCGAGCGTGCACCGGGCGCTCATTGCTCACCTGCCTTGCCGGAGGGCGCGCTCACGAGAGGAGTGATCACGGCCCGATGGCCGCTGTCGGGCGTGCCGATCCACACGCAATCCCCCGGCTTCGTGAACAGCGAGGGCATCCGCCACTCGAGTCGCGGAATCTTTCCGAGCGCGGGGGAGACCGACCAGGCGCTCGCCGGCGCCACCGGCTTCCGCGCGAGCGGCGATCTCTCGAGAGGTCGCGGATCGACGGGGCGCGCAAGAGCGGGGGCCGGTGTCGCGGGCGGCGTCACGAGCATCGCTGGCGGCGGTGTTTTCGCGGCGAGCGGCACGTCCGGAGCCGACACCCGCGCCGGCGTGGCGAGGCGGAGCTTGGCGGCGACGTCGGCCCTTTGCCTCACCGACAGCTCGGCCGCAGCGCCACTCGTCGTGGTCGCCGGTGCCTTGTCCTGGGCACGAGCGGTGCCGCACGCGAGAGTCGCAAGTACGATCGCCCACGTGAGTACGACGGACGTGACGGGGGACCTGGGCGCGATGGTCCTGGAGCCCGCGACGTGAGGCGGGCAACGGACCAAGCCATATGAGGGGGACATGCACGGCCTCCGTTTCCCTGCCCCGGCTGCACCGTCGGTGCGACGTGCGCGGCAGTCTCAGCTTAATTAGACCGCAGGTGACCACCCTTGAGAACGGCAAAGTGGGCCAATTCCGGACACCGCGCCCTCACAAAGCAGGCGAACCTTGTGCAAGGGGTTGCCCAGTTGCACGGCGGGAGGGGCCGGTTGGGTGCCACGTCTTCTCAGCGAGGGGTCGGCCTGCAGCGTTCCCTCCTCGCTCGCCTGGCCGACGGCTCGGTGCCGGACTCGGCCACGCGTGCGAGCAGCGATCGGACTCACGCAAGTGAGGGAAGCCTCTTCGTCATGGACCGCCAGAAACGTCGTCACGAGATCGGCAGACACTGCCGAGCGCCTCGCCCG
>JBIOKD010000338.1:0-3574 GCA_044451485.1 Candidatus Eiseniibacteriota bacterium
ATGTTCGGGGCGGCGTGGGGTGTCGCGGGGGGCATGTTCTTCGTGCATCTGGCGATGCGTCACCACCCCGAGGCGATGATGCACCTGTTCCATGGGCCGGTGCCGCGGCGCTGGGAGGCCGGACGGGGGGGATTCGGCCCGCCGATCGAGAGGCTGGAACGCGAGCTGGACCTGACCGGTCCGCAACGCGACCGCATCGAGGCGGAGGTGGAGCGCACGCGTCTGGAGGGACGCGCGCTGCGCGAGAGCCTGCGTGTGCGTATCGAACGACAACTCACCACGGAGCAGCGCGCGCGGTTCCGCGCTCTGGCACCTCCGTCTGACGAACCGGGCCCGGAGCATGGGCCATGGCCACGACCCGACCGGGCAGGGCCCGCGCCGGAACGAGAGGAGCACCGATGATGAAACGGTTCTGGAGCACCATGCTGGTGGCGGCGGTGTGCGCGTCCCCCGCCGTGGCACAGACACCCGCCGCGACCCCGTCGCGTGACGCGAAGCCGCCGGTGGTCGCGCCGACCGGGGACCCCGGCTCGATCGACCTCGCGGACGACGACATGCTCGCCGCGGTGTTCGATGACGGTCCGCTCGCG
Source organism: Candidatus Eiseniibacteriota bacterium (assembly GCA_044451485.1). Classification (GTDB taxonomy): domain Bacteria; phylum Eisenbacteria; class RBG-16-71-46; order RBG-16-71-46; family RBG-16-71-46; genus JBIOKD01. Next base: position 591 of record JBIOKD010000338.1, read on the forward strand.
GCGCCGATGGAGGACGAGGGGCCGGGCGGCATGCGTCACGGACCCGGGGGGATGGGCATGCACGGCCGACGCGGTCCGGACGAGATGCACGCGCACATGGCGATGCTGGCGGACGAGCTCGAGCTGACCGACGCTCAGCGCGACAAGATCCACGGCATCTTCGAGACCCAGATGCGACGCGGCATCCAGGAGAGGGCCGACATCCAGATCGCCACGCTGGACCTGCGCAAGCTCATGCACGCCGACACGCCGAATCGCGGCGCGATCGACTCGCAGGTCGACAAGCTCGCGCGGATGCGCGCGACGCTCGCCAAGGAGCGCATCGGCGCGATGTTGGACGCTCATGCGGTGCTCACCCCCGAGCAGCGTCAGAAGCTCGAGAAGCTCCGCGGCCAGGGCTGGGGTGGCCGGCACGGCGGACACGGGCATGGCGGCGGCGACGGCGGACCGGGCATGGGAGGTGACGACGAGCAATGACCCGACCCGGCTGACCACCGCGTGATCATGACCGGGCCGGAGAGGGCCCCGCGGACCGGATGCCGCGGGGCCACTCCGTTTCGTCGCGCCGGATCCTCATCGCCCCGGATCCTCGTCCCGGTGGTCGCCGTCACCACCTGGCCCCGATACGGAAGCGGATCGTGCGCGGAGCGGGTCGCAGACGTGGATCGCCGACCGGCACCCAGCCCGGGCCGCCGTTGGCGGAGCCGTCCCAGTAGGCGCCGCCGCCCCGCCCGGTCTCGGTGCGCCACGCGGCGTAGTCGTCGTAGTAGGTGTTGATGTAGGGATGCGGGTAGCCGTTCACCGACACCCGGTCGTCGAGGCGCTCGTCGAACAGGTTGCGCACCTCGATGCCGAGTGTCGTCGCGCCGGCGTGTGGCGGCTGGATCGACGCCGCGATCGAGGTCGACTCGGTCCACGACAGCCGCATCGAGTTGGTGAGCGACGGATCGGTCGCGACCGTGCGGCGGGTGGCCGGTGTCCACGGCAGCGGCGAGCCCACGGTGCTCGTCCACGAGAACGAGGCGTGGTGGGGCAGCCGCCACCAGCCCTCGAGCTGGAAGGTGTGACGCTGATCCCAGTCGAGCGGTGTCTCGCCGAGTGGTTGCAGACGCGCGGCGAGCTGTGGCCCGTAGGGCGCCCCCTCCTCGAGCGCGGCGGTGCCGTAGGCGCGCACCCAGGTGTAGGCGAGCGAGAGACGGCTCGAGCCCTCGACCTCGCGCCAGATCCGGGCCTCGAGACCGATCGCGTGCGCGTCGTCGGTGTTGGCGAAGATCGGAGCGCCGCCGGTGGGATCGGACAGCCGCACGCCGATCAGATCGAACGACTCGCGCTGGAACACGGACGCCTGCGCCGTCCAGCGCTCGTTCACCACGTGCCGCAACGCTACCTCGTAGTGGATCGCGGTGGGTGGCACCAGACCCGGGTCGCCGATCGGGCGCCCGTTGGTGTTGCTCACCCGGTTGTCGTAGAGGAAATCGCGACCCGGATCCTCGCGCAGATGCGCGTACACGAACGACAGCACGTCGCGGTCCGATACCGGGAACGCCATTCCAAAGCGCGGCGACCAGGTGAGGATCACACGCTCCGGTCCCGGGATCGACTGGCGGTCGGACTGCGGACCGGCGGTGAACATCTGCAGACGCAAACCGCCCTGGGCCAGCATGCCCTGGTAGGGCCAGCGGCCCTCGACGTACGCGGAGCCGCCGGGCGCCCACGCCTCGAAGCTGCGCAACGAGTCGATCCCCGATCCCGGCAGCGTGAGGCTGCGATCCAGCTCCCACAGCCGCACCGCGTCGTAGGTCATGCCCAGCCCGCCCCGCAACAGCCCGCCGCCGCTCCAGCGACGCTCGGCGTCGAGACGGGTCTCGAGACGCGAGGAGTAGCGCTCGCGCTGATACGGCTCGTCGCCGCCATAGACCAGGAACGGGCTGCTCCCGGCGGCGGCGCCGAAGCCGAACGTCGCGGGGACCGCGTTCTCGACCTGGGCGCGATCACGCGAGCCGTCGAGCGAGATCACGTCCTCGTCGCGGCTCCAGCCACCGGTCAGGGTGAGCAGCCGGTCCCGGCCAAGCCACGACCAACCGGCGGCGACCGAGAGGTGACGATCGTCCTCGAGGGTCTGGTGGTCGGCCGCCTTGTAACGCTGCCAGCCGGCGACCGAATCGGGACTGAACAGCGGCGCGCCGGTTTGCGGGTCGGAGCCGATCCAGCCGTCGAGGGTCCACATCGGATCGTAGGGCTCGGTCCGGGTGTGCGCGCCAAAGGTCTCGATCCAGCCATGACCGTGATCGCCGGCGCGGCTGAGCTTGAGCCAGCGGAGCACGTCGCTGGCGGCGCGCGGACCCAGCGAGAGCCCGAGCACGTCCTCCCGGAGCGGCGTGCGCAACGCGGGCAGTGCGGTGTCGTCGAGCTTGATCTCGGCGCTCCCCACCGCACCCCATCCGCTCCACGGCAGCGGCGCGCCGACCCGCGCGGCGAGCCGGTCGTAGTGCGTGTCGAGTCCGGCATCCGTGGTCCACGTGCCCTCCGCCTCGGGGTGATCCGGCGCATCGAGCGTGCGCATCACCACCGTGCCGGCCAGCGCCCCGGCCAGCCTCGCCTCGAATGGCCCGGGCTCGACCGCGACGCTCGACAACGCCAGCAGCGGTGGATCGAACGGACGGCCTCGAAACGGCTCGCCGGCATCCAGACCGTCCATCACCACGCGCGATTCACCGGCCCGCCCGCCCCGCACGTGGAGCACCTCGCCCACCGCGACCACGCCCGGCTGCAGCGCCACCGCCTGGGCCCAATCGTCCACCGGGAGCGTTCGCAGACGCGTCGTGCCGGTCTCGTGCACGGTCTGATAGGAGAGTGGGTCCACGAAGCGCGCCCGCACGATCACCGGATCGAAGCGCCGCACGATGCGCGGGGCGGCGCTGTCGGGCGGACTCGGGGTGGCGCCGATGACGCGATCTCCCGCGGGTGGTGTGGCGGTGGGCGTG
>JBIOKD010000339.1:0-3555 GCA_044451485.1 Candidatus Eiseniibacteriota bacterium
CGCCTCGCGGCCGAGGTCGAGGACCACTGCGACACCACCCACGGCGGCTATGTGGAACGGGGCGGCCGGCCCAACGAGGATGCGATCGCGCTGGCGCTGCTGATGGGAGACGCCGGCCCCCAGTGGACCCGGCACGCGACCGCCACCCTGGACTGGATGCGCTCCTTCGCCGACAGCAACGGCGGCGGCTACTACGACCGGAATCCCGGCCAGGACGGTCCGTCGACCATGGTCGACAAGAGCACCGTGGTGCACGCGCGGCGGCTCGAGGCGCAGCTCGACGCGTGGGAGGCGACCGGCGATCCGCGCTACCGCGCGAACGCGGCCTGGGTGGCGGATTTCGTGTCCCGGGTGCTGCTCGACCCGCGCGGTGGCTTCGTGGTCGGACAGCTCGGTGACCGCGAGCCACAACCCCTCCCGAACGGGCTCATGATCCATGCGTGGCTCCGCTGGGCGGCCGCGAACGCCGACCCGCGCATGCGTGACTTCGCGTTCCGCAGCATCGACGTGGTGTGGAAGCGGGCGTGGGTGGACGACGCCGGGTTGATCCAGGTCGGGACCTTCGGCGAGCCGCTCGCGCACTCGCAGCTCCTCGACCAGGTCGAGATGGGACGGGCGTTGGTACTGGCGTCGCGTGTGGGCGGCCGCCCGGAGGATCGCCAGCGCGCGACCATGCTCGGCGAGCTGCTCCTCAGCCATTTCGAGGATCCCACCCACGGCGGATTCCGTACCCAGGCCGTGCGCGCGCACGACGGCACCGTGAAGAAGGCCTCGCGTGACATCGACGAGAACGCCCGCGCCGCGTTGTTCCTGTACGAGCTCGCCCGTCTCACCGGCGACGTCCGTTATCACGTCGCCGCCGATCACGCGGTGACCGCGTTCGAGAACCACTTCGACAAGCTGAGTCTCGACGCCTCGGACTGGGCGCTGGCGATCCGGGCCGCGTGGGTGGACGACCTGCCGGCGGCTCCCGCCTGGCGCGCGGTGGCGGAGGACGTGAAGACCGAGTCCTCCCGCTCCCACACCTACCGGATCAAGAAGCGCTGAGCCGCCGCTCCGGCGTGGTGCCGGGATGAGCGTTGGTTGCGCTGCTCCGGCGTGGTTCCGGGGCGAGCGCCGCCACGGGTGGTGGCGACATCGTCGCGCGTCGTCGAACCGCGAGCCGGCATGGGCTGGCGCGCTCGCACGCGATGCCGTAGCTTCGCGCCGATGATGCCCGCCCCGTTCCGCACCGTCCGATCCACGCTCCGTCGGACGCGCTCGTGTCCGCGCCGACGCCCCGGGGTGACGCGCGGGTGAGCCTCTCCGTGTTCGCGATGGTGCCCTATCCGCCGGATGGGGCGTCGGCGCGCTACCGTGCCTACCAGATGGTGACGCCACTCGCGGCGCTCGGTGTCCGGATGGAGGTGCGCTCGCTTCTCGACGGCCCGGGTTTCGGCGCCCTGTACCGGCACGGGTCGGCGCCGGCAAAGCTGTGGCATCTGGCGCGCGGATGCCGCCGACGCTGGGCCGAGCTGGCCGAGGCGGGCCGGTACGACCTCGCCTTCGTCCACCGCGACCTGTGGCCGTTTCTCGGGGACGCGTCGCTGCGCCGGCTCGCCGCGCGACAGCCTCGCTGGGTCTACGACTTCGACGACTCGGTTTGGCTGCCGAACGTCAGCGAGGCGAATCGCGCCTTCGCGTGGCTCAAACCCACGGTCCAATACGCCCGGCTCGCCGCGGGCGCGCGCGGGGTCGCGGCTGGGAACGCGTGGCTCGCCACCTGGGCCCGTGCGCAACGACCCGGCACCGACCCCGCGGACGTGTCCGTGATCCCCACCGCGGTCGACACCGTGCGCTGGGCGCCGCGTCCACGCGGGGACGGACCCCTCCGGCTGACGTGGATCGGCAGCCATTCGACGGTGCACTATCTCGATCCCTTGCGCCCGCTTCTGCCGGGGCTCGCGAGACGGCATCCGGATCTGGAGCTCCACGTCATCGGCGCCCGCTTCGCCTGCGACGGCGTGCGGGTGGTCGAGCACGAATGGAGTCTCGATCACGAGGTCGAAGCTACCGCCCGGTGCGACATCGGGCTGGCGCCGCTCCCGGACGATCCCTGGTCCCGCGGCAAGTGTGGTCTCAAGCTCCTGCTCTACATGGCGCTCGGACTACCGGTGGTCGCATCGAACATCGGCGTCCAGCCGGAGATCGTGCGCGACGGCATCAACGGCAGGCTCGCCGGCACTCCCGTCGAGTTCATCGACGCCGTCGACGCACTGCTGGCGAGCGCGGTCGAGCGCCGGCGTCTCGGCGCCGCCGCCCGCGCCGATGTCGAGGCCGGCTACTCGGTGCGCGCGGTCGCGCCGCGTCTCGCAACGTTGTTCGCACGCGCCGCCGGATGAGCGGAGCACCGGTTCGGGCATCGAAGCGCTCGACGGGGACAAGACCACCGGCGTATCATCCAGCGTGGTGTGTCGTGCAATCGCGCCCGTGTCCCGTCCAGGGGCATCGGACCGGCCCACCGTCGGGTGGGGCCCGGCGAGGAGGCGCATGAGATTCTCGTCCACGATCCGGCTCGGTGCCCTGCTGGCCCTGCTTCTTCGGGCGGGGAGCGCCGCGGGACAGCCCGTCCTGAGCATCGCCGACGCCTCGACCGTCGAGGGCGACACCGGATCGCACATGCTGACCTTCACGGTCCGGTTGTCCGACACGACCTCCGCCCCGGTATCGTTCCACTACGGGACGATCGACGGGACCGCCACGGCCGCCGACAGCGACTACGTGCCCGTCTCGGGGGACCTCCCGCTGGACCCGGGTGTGACGGAAGCGTTCATCGACGTCCCGATCCTGGGCGATTCGCTGCTCGAGGCCAACGAGCGCTTCACGGTGATGCTCTCCGGGATCGTGAACGCGGACCCCGGTGACACGGTTGCCGTCGGGACCATCCTCAACGACGAGCGCACGCGCTTCGCCCGCTTCGCCACCGGCATTCCCGATTTCGGACCCGGCACGCTGGCGCCGACGTGGGGCGACGTGGACGGCGACGGCCGGCCCGATCTGCCCATGTACCACAACATCGGCGGCGTGTTCGAGGAGATGGCCGGTTTCCGGCAGCTGCTCGGCGACGGGAACTACCATGGCGGGGCATGGTGTGACTACGACCGTGACGGCGACATGGATCTGGTGCTGATGCCGTACGGGGACGACGAGAGCAGTTACAACTACACGCGTCTGCTGAAGAACACACCGTCGGGCTTCATCGACATCGGCTCGGCGGTCAACGTGGACGTCAGCGGGCATGGCGAGACACCGGTATGGGCCGATTTCGACGGCGACGGCTGGCCCGACCTCTTCCTTCCCTTCTACGCGCACGTGTTTCCATTTCGCAGCTTCTTCTATCGCAATCTCCACAACGGAGCGTTTGACGAATGCGCGGATTCGGCGGGGGTGGCGCTACGGGGTCTTCCGATCTGGTTTCGCCCCGAGGGTGCCACGGCCGCGGATTGGAACGGCGACGGAGCGATCGACCTGTACTGCGCGAGTCATCTCTTCATCAACGATGGCAACGCGCGCTTC
>JBIOKD010000340.1:0-3528 GCA_044451485.1 Candidatus Eiseniibacteriota bacterium
GAATCGGACCGGCATGCCGGCGCGTTCGGCATCGGTCTTCCGATCGCCAAGAACTGGTGGCTCGACGCCTACGAACTCGCCATCTTCCCCGTGCGCGCCAAGACCGAAGGCCAGGAGCGCGACGGGTTCGACGGCGAGTACCAGACCTACGTGAACGCCGCCGGCCTCGCCGTGACGGCCCGCTGGTGAAGCGGGAGGAGGACTCGAAATGAACCACAACGCACGCATGCTGGCGACCGCGCTCACGGCCGCGCTCGGGCTCGCCGCCCTGGCGGCGGGCTGCTCGAAGATCTCGCCGATCACCGCCCCGGCGGTGCAATCCGGCTCCGTCGACCTGTCGCGCTACGTCGCGCTCGGCACCAGCCTCGCGGCAGGCGAGGAATCGGACGGCGTCGCGGAACGCCACCAGCCCTTTTCATACGCCAACCAATTCGCGCGTGCGATCGGCAACGTCCCGTTCGACCGCTACACCGTCGACCAGGACGGGATTGACCCCGGCGGCACCGGACCGATGCTCAACCTGGTGTCGCTCAACCCGCTGTTCATCAGCACGCTCGGGCACACCATGGGAACCGCAGGCAACCAGGCGCTGGCCACCGACTATCACAATCTCGGCGTGCCGAGCGCGGTGCTGTTCGACGTCGCCGATTCGTCGGGGTATTACCTCCCCAGTCCGTTCTACCACTCGGCGCACTTCCAATGGGTGATGCGGCATCGCGGGCGGATCATCGACGCCGTGGCGCGGATCCAGCCCACGCTCATCACGCTCGAGTACGGCGCCAACGAGATCCTGGGGCCGGCCACGAATGGCACCGACAATCTGGGGCCATTCCCGGTCGCGACCTGGTCGGCGATCCTCCACGGCACGTTGGACGCCTTGCACGCGGTGGCCCCCGCCGCACAGATCGTCATGATCAACACGCCCGACCCCACCGATACACCCTTCTGCCGCACGTTCTCGTGGATCACGCTCGACGACGCCGGCGCCCCGACACCGCTGATCGGGCCATCGGGGCCGCTGGCACCGGGTAGCCTGGTGCTGCTGACGGCGGGGGATTCGCTCGCCGCCGGGACCGGCTTCCCGACCAACTGTCATTCGTACGTGACCGGTGTCCCGGGCAACGGCCGGCCGCTGCCGGGCAACCTGATCCTCGATCCCACCGAGATCGGGAATCTGCAAACCGAAGTGCAAGGCTACAACAACGCGGTGTCGACCGAGGCCGCGGCCCGCGGCTGGGCGGTAGTGGACCTCCATGCGGCGTTCAAGCAGACCGCCGCGAACGGGGTGACGGTCGCCGGTCAGCACTACAACACGGCGTTCGTCACCGGTGGGATCTTCAGTCTCGACGGGGTGCACCCGACCGATCTCGGCTATGGCATCATCGCCAATACCCTGATCGACGTCGTGGACGGCAAGTACGGCGCGGCGATTCCGCACGTGGATCTCGCGACCTGTCTGACCGCCTCGTCCTACCGCATGAGCCCCGTCACGCTGGGACACATGCCCTACATTCGCAACGCCGAGGAGATGTACGCGCGCATGTTCCCGACGTCGGCCCGGGCGCACTGACCGCGCGGGATTGACATACACGAGGGCCGGGTCGTCCGACCCGGCCCTTGTTGCTTTGCCCGATCGACGGGCGGAGGAGGATTCGGCGAGCGATGGAGCGCCCGGGGCCGCTCGAGGTGCGCCCGTCGTTCGTGCGGGCCCACCGGACCCGGTGTCGGGGAGGTCATGCCGGCACGCTCGGCTCCGCATCCTGCTCCGCCTCGCTGCATCCAGTCGGCCTTCCGCCATCCTGGCTACGGGCCTCCTCGGACGCACCGGCATGGCCTTCCCGACACCGGGTCCGGCCACGCTACACCAGCGTGTCGTGGAGCTCCTGGCGGATCAGGTTCGGCGGGATCGCCCCACAGCTCAGCAACCGGTGGTGGAAGTCCGACAGGTCGAACCGGGTGCCGAGTCGCTTCTCGACCTCGGTGCGGATCTCCTGGATGGCGAGCTTGCCCACCAGGTAGCCCAGCGGCTGGGTCGGCACCAGCGTGTAGTGCTTGACCTCGCTCAACGCGGTCGCGCGTGGCATCAGGGCGTTCTCGGCGAGGAAGTCCACCGCCTGCATGAACGTCATGCGCCCGGTCTGGAGCCCGACGTCCACCACCACCCGACAGGCCCGCCACAACAGGTCACGCAGGTGGAACAGCCGGGCGTGCGGGTCGAGGAAGAAACCGTGCTCCAGCATCAGGTCCTCGCAGTAGAGCGCCCAGCCCGTCACCAGCAGGTGGCTGCGCGTCGCCCGGCGCAGACGCGAGCCGGCCTGGTGCGCCCAGCAGGCTTGCACGTGCTGTCCCGGGTAGGCGAGGTTGGCCACCACCGCCGAGATCGCGCTGTAGTGGTGCAGCTCGAGCTGCGCGAGCTGCTCCTCCTTGCGACGCGCGCTGTCGATCGGGGTCACCTCGATGATGCCGCCGAGATCGTCGTCGAACGGCGCCTGTGAGATGTGCGCCGCGATCGGCGAGATGGTGCGTCGGAACACCGGCGTCTCGATCACCGCGAGCTTCTCGCCGACCGGCAACGGCACCAGCCGCTTCTCCTGAACGAAGCGACGGGCCAGCTCGATCTCGGCCTGATAAGCCTCGCGCAGCCGCGGCGCTTCGGGGTGCCGCTTGCGCCCCTTGGCCACCAGCTCCTGCCAGGTCCGTGCCGGATCGAGCACCTTGGCCTCGGTCTCGAGCGCCCGGGTGGCCCGCTCGATGTGGTCCCGACCGAGCGACTCGAGGGCGCGGCAGTCGTGATCGAGCAGAAGCTCACGCTCCAGCTTGAAGTTCATCCAGCGCTCGCCGATCGCGAACGTGCCGCCGACCTTGCGCTCCAGCTCGCCGTCGATGAACTGCTGGTACTGAAGGAAGCCCTGACGCGCCCGGGAGACGGCGTGCTCGATCCGCTCGTTCTCCCCCGGGAACGAGCGCATGAGCTGGCGTCCGACCTCGTCCACGTATCCTGGCGCCGAGAGCGTGAGATCGGCCGCCAGACCGAGCCACTGGTCGGGCACCAGCTGAAGGTTGGGCCGCACCGCCGTCAGGTAGTCGGGGACCGCCAGCATGCGCGCGAGGATCGACTCCTTGCGGTCTTCGAGCGGCGCAAACGGATAGGCCAGCAACCGGAAGATGCCGTCGAGCGCGGTCTGCGGGTAGATCACCGGGTTGCGCTGATAGACGCGGATCTCCTCGAGATCCGCCCGCAGTGCCGCGATACGCGAGCGCATCACCGCGTAGTCCACGCGGTGCTCGACCGGCAGCTCGCGCCACGGCACCGAGGCCACCAGACGCTGCTCGAGATCACGCAGCCAGACTGCACGATCGCGGATGCCGTCCGGCGAGTCGTTCGGGAGCGTGTGGTCGTAGTCGTGGATGCCGGCTTCGGTGGCGCGCACCGGGTGGTGGCGGAAATAGAGTTCGACGAACTCTTCGCTCAGCGCGGTGAACGCCTTGACGGTCTCGATCATGCGCTCCTGGACACCGAGAGGCCTC
>JBIOKD010000341.1:0-3523 GCA_044451485.1 Candidatus Eiseniibacteriota bacterium
AAGGCCGCCGCGCCGTCGAGCGACGAGCGCGATCCCGACGACGGCCGCGCCGTTCACGACCAGTGCCGCGAACTGGATGCTCGCCGAGCTGCTTCCGGTGAGCCGGTAGGGCAGCCAGAGAACGTAGAAGAGCGCGGGGCCGGGATGGAACCATCCGAAGCGGGAGTAAGGGCCGAGGAGGACGGGGAGGTGCCCGATGTCGCGGATCTGCATCTCGATCAGGGCCTGGTCCGCTTGGGGGTGGTAGTCACCGCCAACCCCCGCGACCAACGCGATGGCCGAGGCGACGAACGGGACCAGCGCCAACCCGATGGCGGCAGGCACGGCCCACTGCTTCAGCTCGGTAGTGGTCATCGAGTCCCGTAGAAGACGTGCTCGACGACGCGTCGGGCGCGTCGGGTGACGCGCCGGTAGTCGTCGCGCAGAGAGCTGTGCGGCTGGTGGACGTAGCCGAGCAGCAGCCCGAGCCGGTTCAGCTCGGTGCGGTCGCCGGGGAGTGCGTCCGACGGCCGGCCGGTCTGGAGGTAGTGCGCGTTGCGGGCCCGTTCGCAGAAGCGGTAGGCGGCCTCGAGGGCGTCGGCGTCGTCGGGTTCGAGCAGTTCGGCCTCGCGGAGCTTCTCGAGCGCGGCGATGGTGCCGGGAACGCGCAGCTCGGGTCGGGTCCCGCCGTGCATTAGCTGGAGCAACTGCACCGTGAACTCCACGTCCGACAACGACCCGCGACCGAGCTTGAGGTGGAACTGCGGATCCTCGCCGGGTGGGATGCGCTCGCGTTCGATGCGTGCCTTCATGCGTCGCACCTCGCGCCCGTTCTCTTCCGTGAACGGATATTGGTAGACGACCTGGTCGGTCAGCTCGCAGAATCGCGTTCCCAACGCCGCGTCGCCGGCAACGAAGCGGGCCTTGGTCAGCGCCTGACGCTCCCAGGTGAGGCCCCAGAGCTTGTAGTACTTGGCGAACCCACCGAGCGAACGGGCCAGCGGTCCCTGGTTGCCCTCGGGACGCAGGCGGGCGTCGACGCGGAAGGTCTGACCTTCCGCAGTGGTTGCTCCGATCTCCTGCACGAGCTGGGAGGCGATCCGTTCGGCAGTGTCGAAGTCGCCTGCGGTGTCGCCGTCGTACACGAACATCACATCGATGTCGGACGCGTACGAGAGCTCGGCGCCGCCGAGCCGGCCCATACCGATGACCGCGAACGGCAGCGGTGGCTCCAGACCCGCCAGCGCGGCTTCCAGCGAGGCTTCCGCCAGCGCGGTGAGCTCACGCGCGCTGGTTTCGAGTGGCGCGTAGCCGAGGAGGTCGCGGGTCGCGATGCGAAGCAGCTCTCGCCGCTTGAAGCGTCGCAGACCTTCTCGGCGCTGCTGGTCGTCGCCACGCCACTCCAGGGTGTTCAGCGCGTCGGCGACCAGCTCGTCGCGCGTGGCCTCGGGGCTGAGCGCGTCGTCATCGTCGAGTCGATCGACGAACTCCGGTTGGCGGCGTAACGCGTCGCCGATCACGCGGCTCGACCCCAGGAGCCGGCACGCGCGTTCGGCCGCGCCCGGCGCGTCGCGAAACGTGGTGGCGAGCGAGGCCGAGCGAGCCGGCCCCTCGGCGAGGCGCCGGAGTTGGAGCAGGCCGAGATCAGGGTCGGGCGTGCCGGAGAGCCACTCGAGGATCACCGGGAGCAGCGCCTGGAGCAACTTGGAGCGCCGGGTGAGCCCAAAGGCGAGCTCCCGGACCGCCTGTCGGGTGCGTTCGACGTCGGCGAAGCCGAACGCGGTGAGCCGTTCCTCGGCGGCTTCGGGCGAGAGCGGCCCGGTGCCGGCGAGGGTGTCGAGCAAGGGCGCGAAGAACAGGTGCTCGTGGATGGTCCGCACCGCCCGCTGGTGCTCGCGGTGCTCCGCCTCGAAGCGCTCGAGTGCGCTGCGCTCAGGGCTGTCGCGATATCCGAGGACGCGGGCCAGACGGGTGCGGCCCGGCTCGTCCGCGGGGATGGTGTGGGTCTGTTGTTCGTCGTAGAGCTGGAGGCGATGCTCGACGTTTCGGAGGAAGCGGTACGCACGGTCGAGACGGTCGGCGTCGGAGCGCTCGACGTAGCCGCCGTCGGTGAGCTCGTGCAGGGCGTCGAGGGTGGTGGGCGAGCGCACCGACTCCTCGTCGCGGCCGTGCACGAGCTGGAGCAGCTGTACCGCGAACTCGATGTCCCGGATGCCGCCGCGACCACGCTTGAGCTCACGGTCGGCGAGACCTTTGCGGTCGGTGATCTCCTCGGCGCGTCCCTTCATGGCGCGGATCTCGCGGATCGCGTCAGGGTCGAGTCGCGCGGGCCAGACCCGCGGGGTGGTCAACGCCATGAATTGCTGGCCGAGCTCGGCGTCGCCCGCGACCGGCCGGGCCTTGACGAGGGCTTGGAACTCCCACGCCCGTGCCCAACCGTCGTAGTAGGACTCGTAGCTCGCGATGGTGCGCGTGAGCGGGCCGGCGCGTCCTTCGGGCCGGAGATTGGCGTCGGTGCGGAACACGATGCCGTCCTCGGTCGCAGTGGTCATCGCGGCGAGCAGCCCCCGCGCCGCTCGCTCGGCGTCGTCGGCGTCACCCGAATGGACGAACAACACGTCGATGTCGCTGGCGTAGTTGAGCTCGCGGCCACCGAGTTTGCCCATGCCGATCACGGCGAAGGGGACGTCGACTTCAACCAGGACGAGCGCTGCCTCGAGGCAGACCTGAGCGAGTGCCGCGAGCTCACGGCCCACCGCCGGCATGTCGGCCGGGCCGAGCAGATCGCGCACCGCGGTGCGGAGCAGCTCCCGCCGTTTCCACTGTCGGAGCGCGCGGTCGTCGTGGTCGCGGTACTCGTGCCACGCGGCGCGGAAGCCGTCGACGGTCCGCTCTCTCGCCAGGTCCTCGGGGTTGCGCAACGGATCGAGGAGCGAAGCGTCGGCGATGACGGCAGATGACAGCGAACGGGACGCGCACGCGAGCGCAATCAAACCGTCGCGCACGAGTGGTGAGCTCATCAGCTCTTCGGCGAGCCCGGGGTGGGCTTCCAGGGCGCGGGCGAGGACGGTGTGCGCGGTGCGGGCGTCGGCGGAGCGTTCGATGGCCGCGGCCAGCGTGGGCATTTCCAGCACACGGTTCCCGCCGGCCATCCCCGCAGTGTCGCGTATCCTGGCCGGGTGCCCCGCCTCCGTGTGGCTGCCGCGCAGCTCGATCTCGTCGTCGGCGACCTCGACGGTAACGTGGCGCGCATCCTCGCCGCGTACGAGCGGGCCGAGACCGCGGGATGCGACCTGGTGGCGTTCCCGGAGCTGGCGATCACTGGTTACCCGCCCGAAGACCTGCTCCTGCGCCCGTCGTTCGTGGCGCGCGCCGGTGAGGCCCTCGAGAAGGTCGCCGCCCGCACTGGTCGCACTGCGGCGGTCCTCGGCTTCCCCGAAGCGGGGCGCGATCTGTCGAACGCCGCCGCGCTGTGCGCCGACGGCCGGGTGCTCGGCGTCTACCGCAAGCACCTGTTGCCGAACTACTCGGTGTTCGACGAGCA
>JBIOKD010000342.1:0-3521 GCA_044451485.1 Candidatus Eiseniibacteriota bacterium
CGCCACCAAGTGGAAGCGGATGGCGCTGCGTCAGTTCGACTGCAAGGTGGGCGAGGGGATCTGCACCGACATGCGCGCGGTGCGCAAGGACTACTTCCTCGACCACGACCACAGCGCCTACGTCGACCAGTGGGACTGGGAGAAGGTCATCACCTCCGAGCAGCGCACGCTGGCGACGCTCAAGGACACGGTGCGGCGGATCTGGAAGGTGATCAAGGGCGCCGAGACGTTCATCCAGAAGGAGTTCCCGAAGCTGCGCGATCCGCGCTTCCCGGACCTTCCCGACGAGCTGACGTTCCTCCACGCCGAGGACCTGCTGGCGATGTACCCGGACCTGCCACGCAAGCAGCGCGAGACCAAGGTGCTGTCGGAGAAGCACGCGGCGGTGTTCATCATCGGCATCGGCTGGGTGCTCAAGGACGGCTATCCGCACGAGATGCGCGCCGCCGACTACGACGACTGGGTGACCCCGACCGTGTCGGACGACGGGCGGCCGATGCACGGGCTCAACGGCGACATCCTGGTGTGGAATCCGGTGACCAAGCGGCGTCACGAGCTGACCTCGATGGGCATCCGCGTCACCAAGGAGACGCTCAAGCAGCAGCTCGAGCTGAGCAAGCAGATGGACTTCCTCAAGCTCCCGTACCACCAGGCGATCCTGAACGATCGGATTCCGCTGTCGATCGGCGGCGGGATCGGGCAGTCGCGCACCACCATGCTGCTGCTGCGCAAGGCGCATCTCGGCGAGGTGAGCGTGACGATGTGGCCGGACGAGCTCACCCGCATCTGCGCGAAGAAGAACATCCAGGTGCTCTACTGACCACGCGCAGCGCGATGCGAACGGGCCGGGCGCCGCGACCGTGGCGCCCGGTTCCGTTTCGGCCTGTGCGAGCCGGGGGACGTCGGGCGGCCTGATCGGCGTTTGGCGGTGCGCCGGCACGCGATTCGCCGCGCCCGGCACGACACCCCATCACTCGATGGGGCGGTTGCTCACGTGGGTGTGGGCATCGCCACGCGACCGGGGCTCACCGGTCTGCCGGGCTTCACGCGAGACCCGCGAGGCCACGACCATCACGCCGGTGCGGTACAGCATCGTCCCGCCCGAGAGGGCCACCACGAGACCCCAGCCCCACGCGCCCTGCAACGCCAGCCGGATGCCGCCGTACACGCACAGCGCCCCCACCACCGCCCCGAGGACCGCCATCAGCAGGCGCTCGGCACCGCCCGGGGCCTTTCGGTCCGGTGCGGGGCCAGGTGCCCGACTCAGGGCCTGGAGGAGGTGGAACAGCAACCCGTTCAAGGTGATGCCCTCCGTGCGTGGTCCCCGGGGATCCGGCGTTCAGTCGGGCACTCGGTGAGGGCCGGGGAGGCGGGCGGTGGTTCCCGACGCTACCGGCCGCCCGGACGAACCGATCTCACCTTCCCTAGGCATCCGGATTCGAGGATACTGCATCCCAAGATATCGGCATGCAGATGGTCGCTCGCGACACGACGCGCGGTGCGGCCCGATACGGCGCGGATCAGGGTGGCCTCGGTCCTCCCGAGGCAAAGGTCCTCACTGCCCGGCGCTGGCGATGCCGGTTCGCATCCAGTCACGGGCGACTCCCCAGCCGGCGCTGACTGACATCCCTGGGAGACGAAGCGTCATGCGCAAGCCGATTCAGTACGCCCTCTGGGGCGCCATCGTCGTGCTGCTCGCTACCACTGGGGTCTTCTACCAGCGCTACCGACAGGCTGCGTCGGAGTACGTTCAGACCCGCACCGAGGAAGAGGCGGCACGCACCAGCTACGGGAACGCGATCGACGCGATCGCGGAGATCTCGGACAGCCTCAACGCGATCGCCATCGGCGACTCGTCGCTCCGTATGCGACCGGGTCTGGCCAGCGAAGGGACCCCCGGGTCGCAGAACAAGGAGGCGCTCGAGCGCATCGCCATGCTCAAGGCGAGTGTCGAGCGCACCAAGGTCCGGATGCACGATCTGGAGGTGGCTCTGCACAAGAGCGGGCTCAAGATGGCGGGCCTGGAGAAGATGATCGCCAACCTCAAGGAGACCGTGGCCACGAGGGAGCAGAGCATTGCCGAGCTGTCGGATCAGGTGAACACGCTGCAGACCCAGGTGACCGGTCTCACCACCGAGGTGGCGGCCACGCATGACACGATCGCCAACCAGAGCGCGAGTCTCGAGGAGAAGCGGAGGGAGCTGGACACGATCTACTACGTGGTCGGCGACAAGACCACCCTCACCCAGCAGGGGATCGTGGAGGCGAAGGGTGGCGTCCTGGGGATGGGCAAGACCATGAAGCCGACCGGCAGCTATCCCGAGGCCCACTTCACCGCTCTCGACATCGATCGGGAGACGGTGGTGCGGATTCCGGCCAAGAAGGCACAGGTGCTGACCGCGCAGCCGCCGGGCAGCTATCTGCTGCAGCTGGTCGGCGAGGCGCTCGAGCTCCACATCACCGATCCGAGCCAGTTCCGCAGCGTCAAGCACCTCGTCATCGTGACCTCGTCGTAACGCGTCGTCGCTGGTCGGGCGTTCCCCCCACGCCCGGCCGGTGCGCGGACCCGCGGCCTCCGGGCCGCGGGTCCCGTCGCGTCACGGTCCTGGCGGCCCTCGGCGGCTCCGGCGGGTGGCCATGCTCACGGCGAGAACGACCACCGTGTTGAGCGCCAGCGCGACGATCCCGACGTTGAGATCGGTGATCTCCGCCGGCCAGCCCGGCAGCAGCCGGGCCAGCGTGAGACCTCGGAGCTGCAGCGTCGCGACCGTGATCACGCCGATCAGGATGCCCGCGGCGGCGCCGGTCGGGGTGGCCCATGGGCGCTCCGAGAGACTCGCCAGCAGCGCGGGCAGCAGCTGGGTCACGAAGCTGTAGCCGAGCAGCAACAGCGGCACCAGCGAGGTGCCACCACGCAACGTCAGCAGCGCCGCGGCCAGCCCCAGGACCGGCACCAGCGCGCGTGCCAGACGACCGGTGGCGCGATCGTCGGCGGCGGATCGCATCGCGCCCACGACATTCTTGGCGAGGATCGTGGACGCGGTCATCAGCAGCATCGACCCCGGCACCAGCGCGGTGAGCACCCCGGCGGCCCCGATCACCCCCACCGCCCACGGCGCGAACTCGAGCTTGGAGATGCGTAGCAGGGACAGGTCGGCGTCGCTGCCGGCGAGCCCCGGTACGCGCACCAGCGCCGCGAATCCGGTGAAGAACACAAACAGCAGCACCAGCTGATAGAGCGGCATCACCGAGGCGTTCTTGCGGAACACGTCCTCCGAGCGCGCGGTGTACACCGACGCGAACGCGTGCGGCCACATGTAGAAGCCCAACGCGCTCAACAACACGGTCGACACGAACCACGTGAGACTCATGCCGTGCGCGCTCAGCGTGAGAAATCCCGGATGATCGCGAGCGATGGTCTCGAACATCGGTCGTAGCCCGCCGGACACACGGAGCGGCAGCACCACCCCGAGCGTGACCGCGACCGCGAGGATGAGCACGTCCTTGACCACCGCGGTCCA
>JBIOKD010000343.1:0-3517 GCA_044451485.1 Candidatus Eiseniibacteriota bacterium
CTTCAGCGCCGAGGCCTCGTCGGTCGAGGGGACGGTGTCGATCAGCGAGTGCCGGGGACGGGTCGACGCCCAGTCGGTCAACGAGTCGGTCCACGTGCGTCGCTGCAAGGGCGAGGTGAACGCGGAGTCGGTGAACGGAGACGTGATCGTGGAGAGCCCGGAATCACACGACGTGCAGGCCACCTCGGTCAACGGCGAGGTGATCATGGGCGGTCCGTTCCTCGACGGCGGCTCCTACGCGCTGTCGGCCCACAACGGGGACATCGTGGTGGGGATGCCCGAGCATGCGAACGTCTCGGTGTCGGTCTCGACCTACGGCGGCGGTCTGTCCGCGGATTTCCCGCTGACGTTCACCGAGAAGCGCAAGGGCCGCGAGTATCGCTTCACCCTGGGAACCGGCGCCGCCAGTCTCTCTCTGGAGTCCTTCCAGGGCCAGGTCCGTCTGATGCGTCTCGATTCGTGGAACAAGGAGCTGCAGCGCCTGCAGAGCGAGTCGCAATCGGACCGCGACAACGACAAGGATTCCGACGACGATGAGGAGGACAAGTGAGCCTGGATTCGCCCCGATGGCGTGAGTGGGTCGCGGTGTTGGCCGTTCTGGCGCTCGCGGGTCTCGCGACGCCACGTTCCGCCGTGGCCAAGAAGCATCCGCCGCGGCCGATCTCGATCTCGTTCCACTGGGTGGGTGTGCCCGCCGGCAACCGCACCGTCGAGGTGTGGGCCCTCAACGGCAACATCCGCGCCACCCACTCGGCGAGCGAGTCGCTGATCGTGGACGCGGTCAAGCGCGGCCAGAAGAGCGACCCCGATGACGTCCGGATCGATGCGGAGGTCACCCAGGACGGGGCGCGGGTGTGCGCGCGCTATCCTAGGGCCTCCGGCGCGCTCAACGAGTGCGGCGGGAACCAGGACGTGACGAACAACGACGTCATCGTGGACTTCACCGTCCAGGTGCCGCCGGGCGCACGGCTGGTCGCGCACACGGTCAACGGCAGCATCGGCGGCGAGGACATGCAGGGGCCGGTCGACGCCACCACCGTGAACGGTGGGATCGACGTGGTGAGCACCCACCGCGTCAGCGCCGCCACGGTGAACGGCAGCATCGACGTCACCATGGGCCCGCTCGGATGGGCCGACCCGCTCGAGTACACCACCACCAACGGCAGTGTCCTGCTGCGGGTGCCACCCACGTCCGACGCCCGGGTCGACGCCACCACCACCAACGGGGTGGTGACCATGGAGCTCCCGCTCACCGCGACCGAGAAGCAGGACCGGCATCGTCTGGTCGGTCAGATCGGCAAGGGCGGGTCGCGGCTCAGGCTCGAGACCCTGAACGGCAACATCGAGATTCGCGGCCAGTAGCCCGGTCCCGGCCCGCCGCACCGCGATCCGGCCATGGGTCCCGGGGCGGGGCGGGCCCTCTTTTCGGGCCCGCGGTGACTCCCGGGAGCGGTTTCAACCTGCACCGGCCGGTCGCGACGCGATAGAATGGGGGCCGAGGCTCTCCCATCCCCCCGGAGAACGCACCCTTGAACGGCCGTCCACTCGATCGCCTCGCGGCGTTGCTGCTCGCCGCCGCCCTGACCCTGCCCGTCCCCGCGCGCTCGGGGGACTACCACGACGGGACGTGGACCAGCCTCGACGGCCTCCCCGGCCGCTCCGCGTTCGCCATGGGCTACGACGGGCCGCGGGCGCGCTTCGTCGTCTATGGCGGGCGCTCGCGCACCAACGCGCCGCTCGGGGACACCTGGGCGTTCGATCCGGCGCAGAACATGTGGACGGCGCTCGACCCGCTCGGCTCCTCGCCGGGGCCACGCTACGGCTGTCTGAGCGCGATGGATTCGCTGCGACACCGGATGGTCATGTTCGGCGGCTACGACGGGGCGAACCTGCGCTCGGACGTCTGGACCCTGACGTTGGGCGCCGCGGCGCGCTGGGACTCGATCCCGATCAGCGGTGGTCCCGGACCACGCCAGCGCGGTGTCGCCGTGTACGACCCGGCGCACGATCGGGTCATCGTGTTCGGCGGCACCGATGCCCTCGACGATCCGCATGCCGACGTGTGGGAGCTCCGGATCGGCACGACCTCGTCGTGGACCCTGCTCGCGCCGACCGGCAGCGGCCCCGCCCCGACGTATTCGCACCGCGGGATCTACGATCCATTGCGTGACCGTGTGCTGTACTACGTGCCCGGGGACACCTCCCAGGTGTACGCGCTCGATCTGACCAGTCCACCGGCGTGGCATCTGCTCGCCACCACGGGTGTGTCACCGACACCCCGCTTTGGGACCGTCATGGACTACGACCCGACCGAGGATCGTCTGGTCGTGCATGGCGGTATCGACAACGTCGGCACCTACTACGACGACACCTGGGCGCTGTCGCTCGGCGGAACGCCGGCCTGGAGCACCCTCACCCGCATCGGCATCGGGACCACGGGGCGCGCGTTCGCGGGCGGGGTCTACGATCCGGTGGGACTGCAGCTGGTGATGATCGGCGGGCTCTACTGGAATTCGGTCACCGCGAACGCCACGTCGGCGGTATACGGATTGTCGATGGCGCCGTTCTCGACCTGGCAGAGCCTGGTCGCAACACCCGCCACGCACGTGGCACGCGAGTCCGCTGCGGCCGCCTACGACGTCGCCCGGCACGAGCTGCTGTTGTTCGGTGGCGCCACCTCGGCCACCACCGACGTGGACATCCTGGATCTGTCCGGTTCGGCGGTGTGGTCGCACTGGTCGTTCGCGTCGCCGCCACCGGCGCTCTCGGGAGCGAGCGGCGTGTACGACGAGGTGCGTGACCGGATGCTGGTGTTCGGCGGTCAGAACGGTGGCACGTATTCCGGAACCGTCTGGATGCTCGACCGCACCGGCGTCCCCACCTGGTCCCCGATCGTGGCCACCGGTGGTCCTCCCGCGGCCCGGCGTGACGCGTCGCTGGTGCTCGACCAGACCAACGACCGTCTGATCGTGTATGGCGGCCGCGACGGCAGCGGGACCTTTGCCGACGTGTGGGCGCTGTCGCTCGGCGTGTCGCCGGCGTGGACCCAGCTCTCGGCGGGCGCGCCGCCCGGGGCGCGCTACGGGCACAGCGCGGCTGTGGACGCCGCGAACAGCCGGATGCTGGTCTTCGGCGGACGCGCGAGTGCTCCGACACCGGCGCTCGGTGACCTGTGGGCGATGGCGCTCTCGGGCTCGCCGACCTGGACCGCGCTGGCTCCCACCGGCACGCCACCCGCGGCGCGGGACATGCACACCGCGGTGGTGGACCCGACCCGGCACCGGATGCTCGTCCAGGGCGGCGAGGCCACCGGCGTTCCGCTGGGCGACCTGTGGTCGCTGGCGCTCAGCGGCCCCCTGACCTGGACGGTGCTCAACCCGGCCGGCGCTGTACCGCCTTCACGCTACGCCCAGGCGGCGGTCTGGGCCCCCGATCTCGACGCGATGCTGGTCGCGGACGGGCACGGCGGCGGTGGCACGCTCAACGACGCGTGGTCGCTCGATGCGTACACCGTGGC
>JBIOKD010000344.1:0-3516 GCA_044451485.1 Candidatus Eiseniibacteriota bacterium
CGGCCCGGCGCGGGCCATGAGCGACGCCGCCCGGAGGCTCGAGGCGATGCTCACCGCCAAGGGCGGGCGGGTCATCCGCCGCCGCACCATCGCCTCGCCCGCCGGGGTGACACGATGATCGCCTCGCTCCGGGGCACCCTCCTCGAGCGTGGGGCGGGCTCGTGCGTTATCGAGTGCGCGGGAGTCGGCTATCTGGTGAGCGTCTCGCAGCGCACCTCGCGTCTCTTGCCCGAGCCGGGCGTCGAGGTCACGCTCCTCGTTCACCAGGTGGTGCGCGAGGACGCCCTGATGCTGTTCGGCTTCGTGGACGCCGAGGAGCGGCGTCTGTTCGAGCTGCTCATCTCGGTGAGCGGGGTGGGACCCAAGGTCGCGCTCGCGGTGCTGTCGGGTCTCGAGCCGGCGGCCCTGGCGCGCGCCATCCGCGACGAGAACCTGGCGGCACTGGTGGCGGTGCAGGGGGTGGGCCGCAAGACCGCCGAGCGGCTGGTGGTGGAGCTGCGCGACCGGTTGGAGATGATCGCCGGCGCGACCTCGGCCGCGGGCCCGGCCACGCGCGGCGTGCTGCCCAAGTCGGAGCGGTTCGAGGACGCCGTCGCGGCGCTGGTCCGTCTCGGGTACAGTGGGTCCCAGGCGCAGGACGCGGTGCGGCGTGTGCACGGCGAGACCCCGGACCTGGCGCTCGAGGACATCGTGCGCCGCGCGCTGGCGCGGCTGGCCAAGGCGACGGCCGGCGTTCGCTGACGGAGGGACCCATGACCGACCCGCGCAGACGGCCCCCCGGACCGCGTGCACCCGCGCGGGTGCCGGAGCATCCGGCGCGCATGGCGGATCCGGAACCGTTCGCCGAGGACCTCCAGGAGGAGGGGCGGCTGCGGCCGATGCGGCTCGACGAGTTCGTCGGGCAGTCGGCGCTCAAGCAGCAGCTCTCCATCTTCCTCGAGGCGGCGCGGCGTCGTGGCGAGGCGCTCGACCACGTCTTGTTCCACGGTCCGCCGGGGCTCGGCAAGACCACGCTTGCCACGATTCTCGCCAACGAGCTGGGGGTCGAGATCACCCAGACCTCGGGTCCGGTGATCGAGCGGGCCGGTGATCTCGCCGGACTGCTCACCAATCTCGGACCGCGGGGCATCCTGTTCGTGGACGAGATCCACCGTATCAGCGCGGTGGTCGAGGAGTACCTCTATCCGGCGCTCGAGGACTTCACCCTCGACATCCTGCTCGATCGCGGGCCGAGCGCGCGCTCGCTCAAGCTGAATCTCGAGCGGTTCACGCTGGTCGGTGCCACCACCCGCTCGGGTCTGCTGTCGTCGCCGCTGCGCGCCCGCTTCGGCGTGACCCTGCGACTGGACTACTACGCGCCCGACGACCTGGCGCGGATCGTGACCCGCTCGGCCGGGATCCTGGGCGTGGGGGTGGACGACGCGGCCGCGCTCGAGATCGCACGCCGGGCGCGCGGTACCCCGCGGGTCGCGAACCGGCTGCTGCGACGGGTGCGCGATTTCGCGCTCATCAAGGCCGACGGTCATGTCACGCTGGGGGTGACCCGCGAGGCGCTGCGTCTGCTCGAGGTGGACGAGCGCGGTCTCGACGAGATGGACCGCCGGCTGCTCGACGCGCTCATCACCAAGTACGGCGGCGGTCCGGTCGGTCTCAGCACCCTGGCGGTCGTGGTGGGTGAGGAGACCGGCACGCTCGAGGACGTGTACGAGCCCTATCTCATCCAGGAGGGGTTCATCAAGCGCACCCCACGTGGCCGCGAGGCGACCCCGCTCGCCTACGACCATCTCGGTCTGCCACGCGCCGGTGTCGGCGTGGTGCGCGAGGGCGGAGCCTCACAGCCCGAGCTGCCGCTGCCGTGATCCGCGGGGCGCCGGTCGGCCCCGGGAGCCCGTGAATCGTGACCGGGGACCTGCTCGACTACACGCTGCCCCCGGAGCTCGTGGCCCAGCACCCGCCCGAGCGTCGCGAGGACGCGCGCATGCTGGTGGTCGAGCGATCGAGCGGTGCCCTGGTCGACGCCCGGATCCCCGATCTGCCACGCTGGCTGCGGAGCGGCGACGCTCTGGTGCTCAACGAGACGCGGGTGATCCCGGCGCGTCTCGTGACCCGGCGGCCGACCGGCGGTCGGGTCGAGCTGTTGCTGGTGCGCCCGCTGCCGGGCCCCACCGGCGCGCTCCGCACCTGGCGCGTGCTCGCGCGCCCGGCCGGTCATGCCGCAGCGGGCACACGTCTCACCAGCGATGGCGGCGGCGTGACCCTCGAGGTCGCCGCGGCCGGCGCGGCGGGCGAGCGCGACGTTCGCGTGGTGGCCGGTGATCTCGCCTCGGCACTCGCGGCCGAGGGCGAGGTGCCGCTGCCGCCGTACATCCACCGCGCCGCCGCGGATGCCGACCGCGAGCGCTACCAGACGGTGTTCGCGCGTGTCGACGGAGCGGTCGCGGCACCCACGGCCGGTCTCCACTTCACGCCCGAGCTGCTGATCCGGCTCGCCGATCAGGGGGTCCGAGTGACACGGGTGGTGCTCCACGTCGGGCCCGGCACCTTCCGTCCGATCTCGGGGGACGCCGCCAGCCACCGCATGGACGAGGAATGGTTCGAGGTGGGTCCCGAGACCGCGGCGTCGCTCGACGCCACGCGTGTCTCGGGCGGACGCATCGTCGCGGTGGGCAGCACCTCGATGCGCGCCCTGGAATCGGCGTGCGACGCGAACGGCGGCCGGCTGGGTCCGGCCTCGGGATGGACCCGCAAGTACATCCGGCCCCCCTACCGCTTCCAGGCGGTGGATGCGTTGCTCACCAACTTCCACCTTCCCCACACCACCCTGCTGCTGCTGGTCGCCGCCTTCGCCGGCGAGGCGCTGGTGCGACGTGCCTACGACCACGCGATCGCCGGGCGCTACCGCTTCTACTCCTACGGCGACGCCATGTTGGTGGTGTAGGGCGCGGTGGCCGGCCGGCCCGCCGCCGCGTCCGCACCCGGCCGTTGACTTTCCGAGGCGTCCGGATAAGATCCTCTCGCGTTCACTCGCGCGGACGAAACGCGCGCGATCTCCAAGGCTCGGGCGGCCGACGGGATCGGGAGGGATGGGTCCCTCCATGGCGGTAAGCCCCGAAAAGGAGGTGATCCATTGGACAGTAGTCGTCTGGGTTCGGTGGAGGTGACGTCCTCGTAGGGGGCTCCGGCGAGTGATTCGCCGGGATCGCCCCAGGACGGGGTGACCCAGCGTCTCCAACACCGAAAGTCCGAGACCCCGGGCCGGTCACGGCCCGGGGTCTTTTTGTTTGATCGGTCGCCGGTCGCTTTGCGTCCGGTCGGCTGCGAGAGGCGGATCGCGCCGCGCCCGGGGAGCGTGGCCGCCGACCCGTTTGTGCCGCCCCCGAGCGACGCGATATAATCCATGTTCGCGGGTAGGGGGGTCGGCCCATGGTTTACGGGCCGGCCCGTTCCTTTACCGGGCAACGAGTTACAGCGGCGGATTACCGTGCTTCTTGAAGGGCATCGTCTGTCGCTTGTTGC
>JBIOKD010000345.1:0-3453 GCA_044451485.1 Candidatus Eiseniibacteriota bacterium
AGGCAACTGGCCGGGGGGCCGAACACGTCATAGGATGCGTGTCTGGGTGAGATGGTCGGAGGGTGTCGAGTCGAGCGTCCGCCCCGTGCGGCGCCGGCGCCGGGGAGAGCCGAGCGGACCATGGGTGCCATCCTGATCCTCGCGACCGTGAACCTGAGCCTCGGCGGGCTCGGGTTCCTGCTCGGCCTGCTCATCCTGCGCGAGAACCCGCGCCAGCGCCTGAATCGTGTGGTGGCGCTGATGTTGTTCTTCGCCGGGTTCGGCTCGATGCTGGCCGCACTCGGCTTCCTGGGCGGCAGCCGCACCCAACCCACCGGGATCGCCGCGGTCAACCCGATCGAGAGCCTGGCCTACCTGTGGGAATTCTATTTCCCGACCCTGTTCCTGTTCGCCAGCCTGTTTCCACACGAGCGCGCGTACACCCGCACGCCACGCCGACTGAAACGGGTGCCGTGGCCGGGCATCGAGGTGCTCGTCTACACGCCACACGCGGCGCACTTCCTGGTGCTGCTCGGGGTCGCGATGTTCCATCCGCAGGCGACCGCGCTGTCGCGCGCCTCGGTCGGTCTCCTCGCCACCTTCACCTCCCTCGGCACGCTGCTGCTCGACCTGTTCCTGGCCGTGCACCAGGCGCTGTTCTCGCTGGTCAACCTGGCGTACGGGATCGGCGCGGTGCTGTTGCTGGTGGACAGCTGGAGCCGCACCCGGGTGCCACGGGTCCGCAGCCAGCTCCGCGCCCTCACCCTCGGATTGAGCGCCGGCCTGCTACTCTACAGCATGGGCTCGCTGGTGCCCAGCCTGTTCGGACTCAAGCTGCCCGAGACGTGGCGCTCGGCGCTCACCGCCGGCGCGCTGCTGATCGGCTCGGGCTCGCTGGCCTACGCGATCGTGCGTTACAAGTTCCTCGACGCGCGTCTGCTGGCGCGGCGTGGCATCCTCTACGGGGTCGCCACCGCGATGGTGATCGGCGTGTACCTGCTGATCGTCGGCGAGGTCAACCGGCTCGTGACCGGTATCTCCGGCATCGATCGGCGGGTGCTCGAGCCGCTGTTCCTGATCGTGGCGCTCATCCTGTTCCAGCCGCTGCTGGCGCGTCTCGAGGACATGCTCGACCGCATGTTCCTGCGCGACGCGTCGGACTACCGCAACGTGCTGCGCAACCTCGGTCGTGACCTGCTCGGCACCCTCGAGCTGGAGCCGCTGCTCGATCGCTCGATCCGCACCATCGTGGACTCGCTCCTGCTGCGCTGTGGCTGCGTGGCGGCGTTCGCCCGGGGGCGGACGCTGGTGCACGGCACCAACGAGCCTCGGCTCGGCGCCGACGAGCTGGTCCGTCTCCGGCACGCGATCATCGCCCTGCCCGCCGAGGAGGGCACGTTTCGCATGACCGAACCGGTCGAGGGGCTCGACGACGTGGAACGGGCGTGGCTCACCGAGCGGCTGGGCGTGGCGCTGGTGGTGGCGCTGCGCTCGCGTGGCGAGACCGTCGGCGCGCTGCTGCTGGGCGCCAAGGTGACCGGTACCGAGTACACCTCCGAGGACGTGCAGCTGCTCTCGACACTCGCCGGTCAGATGGGGGTGTCGCTGCAGAACGCGTTGCTGGTGCGCGAGCGCGAGGAGACCGCCCGCTTCGAGGAGGAGCTGCGGCTGGCGCGTCAGATCCAACGCTCGTTCCTGCAGACCGAGTTCCCGCGGCTGCCACGGTTCGAGGTGCACGCCACGACCCTGCCGTCCAAGGAGGTCGGGGGCGATCTCTACGACCTGGTGCCGTGTGGAGACGGCGCGTTCATGGTGGCGATCGCCGACGTGGCCGGCAAGGGCGTGCCCGCGGCACTGCTGTCGGGAATGCTGCAGGCCTCGCTGCGGACCCAGGCGGCCAGCATCGGCTCGGTGGCGGAGATCACCCGAAACATCAACACGCTGGTCTACCGCGGCGGACGCGTGGACCAGTTCGCGACCTTCTTCCTGGCCCGGGTGGACTCGCACTCGATGCGGGTGTCGTTCACCAACGCCGGGCACAACTACCCGGTGGTGGTGCGACGCGCCGGCGGGGCGCACGACCTGCTCGAGTGCGGCGGCACGGTGCTCGGCATCCTTGAGAAACCGGTCTACGACGAGGGGGATCTCACGCTCCATTCCGGCGATCATGTCGTCCTCTACACCGACGGGATCACCGAGGCCCAGTCGGCGGATGGCAGCATGTACGGCGAGGAGCGTCTCTACGCCCTGCTCGGCGCCCTGCCGCTCGACTGCAGCGCGCGCGACGTCGCGGGGCTGATCCTCGAGGACGTCCGGGGCTGGCTGGGTGGATTGGAAGCGCGCGACGACATCACCCTGATGGTGCTGCGGGTCCTCGAGCCCGAGCGGGAGACGCTGGACGAGGTGGGGGTCGGGGTGGAGCCGAACGCGGTGGCGGAGGTCTGAGCGGCGTCCCGAGACGCCCCGATGCCTTCGTGGGCCGGCTCGTTCGAGGCGGCCGGCTCAGCGGCCCGGGACGACCCGGAAGACGCCGCCGTCGAGTGTGAGCACGTACAGCTCGCCGCGGCCGTCGAGCCCGAAGCTCGAGATCGAGCCGGGGCGCTTCACACCCCAGAGCCGGGATTCCGTGACGCGTCCGCCCTCCACGCGCACGCTCCGGATCCAGCCCGAGCAGTAGTCGGCAAACACGTACTGCCCGGCGAGCGCCGGCACCTCGCGCCCGCGATAGACGAAGCCGCCGATCACCGAGCAGCCCTCGGCGTGCGGGTACTCGAGGAGCGGCATGACCGGTGTGGCCCGACCCGCACCCGCCCGGTACGGGTGCGTGCCTTCGTAGCGACGCCAACCGAAGTCGAGCCCGGGTGTGCGGTCGTCGACGAGATCCACCTCCTCCCAGGCGTTCTGACCGACGTCGCCGATCCACAGGTGGTGCAGCAGCGGATCGAAGCCGAAACGCCACGGATTGCGAAGACCCATGACCCAGATCTCGGGCCGGCCGCCGCCATGACTGGCGAACGGGTTGTCGGGTGGGATGGCGTACGGCGTGCCGCGATCGACGTCGATCCGCAGAAGCTTGCCGAGCAGCTCGTTGGGATTCTCGGCGCGGTCCTGTGGATCGCCGCCCGAGCCACCGTCCCCCATCCCGATCCACAACATGCCGTCGGGGCCGAACAGCACCAGCCCGCCGTTGTGATTCGGGTACGGCTGCGCGATGTGCAGGATCGGGGTCGCCGAGACCGGGTCGGAGCGGTCGGGATCGGCGCTCACCCGGTAACGCTCGATCTGGGTGTCGCCATGGCGGTCGGTGTAGTCGACGAACAGCCAGCCGTTCTCGTGGTAGCGGGGATGGAACGCGACGCTCAGGAGCCCGCGCTCGCCACCCGACTTGACCCGATCGCGCAGATCGAGGAACGGGGCCGGGAGCAGATGGCCGTCACGCACGATGCGGATGCGACCGGTCTGCTCCACCACGAA
>JBIOKD010000346.1:0-3450 GCA_044451485.1 Candidatus Eiseniibacteriota bacterium
CGCTCGCACCGACGACCGCGATGACGGCGACAGCCATGAGCTTGTGCATGGTGCTTCGCACGAGCATGCCTCTCCGTCCGACCCTCATCCAGCCGCCACCATTCTCCAGGAACTCTCCAGAACCGTCACTCTCCGCGGTGTAATGTTGCCACGATTGCCGGGGTGACCGCCACTCTCTGCGGCCTCCCCTGCGGCTATGGCGTTCTCAATCAGGCTAGCTCCTGGGTCGAGCGCCAGAGGTGACCGGTAGGTCAAGGCCCGCAGTGGTACCCGGCCACGACGTAATAGCGGGAACCGTCACTCTGCACGAGAGCGCCGCACGGGATCGGGCGCGTGTGCATCGCCGGCCAGGACGACTCGCCCACGGTGTCGCGAACCCCGTACTTGAAGCCGCCGCCGTTGGCGAATGCGAGGAACCGCTTGGCGCTGAGCTCCCGGCCGACGTGGGTGAGCACCGCGAGGAACTGGTCCGCGGCCCAGTAGCCGGCCGCGACGGCCGGCGTGAGCGGCGCGTCGGGTGCGAAGGCCTTCACATCGGCGGCGAGGCGCCGGTTGGCGGCGGTCCGCTGCTCGAACGGCGCGTACGGCACGAGCACGGTGAGGCCGTCGGCGAGAGCCGGGACCGTTGGTTGGTAGAACGCCTCGGCCGTGGCCACGGTCCCGGTGTAACCCAGCACCGCGAGCTGCTTGGCCAACGCGGCCGTCGCACCCGGTGACGTGAGGAGCAGCGCGACGGCCGGGCTCCCGCTCGCGAGGCTCGCGGCAATGGGCACGACGTCGGGCAGAGGGGCCGGCGGTGCCGGAAGCACAACCGGCGCCGCGACTCGGAATCCCGCAGCACGCAGCGCGACGCGCGCCTGCTTGACGCGGGCGGTTCCGAGAGCACCGTCATCGGTCGCGATCACCACCCGGTTGCCTTGTGCTCGGCCGATGAGGGCCCGAAGCTGCACGCCCCATGTCGGGTTCACAACCCGCGTCGCGAGCGCGGCCTGTGCGCCCGTGAAGCCGAACCCGAAGCGGTTGGCGTTCCACCCGACCGAGTCGGCGACGCCGAAGAACGGAAGCCCGACTCGGGCGAGACGGCCCGTGTCGAGCGCGCTGCTGATCGCCGGTACGACGGCGAACGCCTCGGAGCTCAGCTTCTCCACCGACGCGGCGTCCTGCGCGGCGTCACCCGCGTCGACCTCGGTGCCCAAGTACCGGACCTTGCGTCCCGCGACGCCGCCATGGCGATTCGATCGCTGGAATCGTGCCTGCGCCCCGACGTCGGCCCCGGCCGTGGAGCCGTTCCCGGCCAGCAAGCCGGCCACCGCGACCGTACGGCGAGTGACGCCCCGCTCCGGTGCGCTCACCGCCGAGTGCGCAAACCGACCTGGGTTCGCGGCGCGTGCCGGCATCGCGGCGAGCACGATCCCGGTCGCCACGGTCGCCACCGCGACCGCGACCGCGCACAACGATCTACTTGACGGCAACGACCTTGCCGCACGAGTACGGCACCTTGACCGAGTACGCGGTGCCGTTGCTGGACACGAGCGAGCCGCAGGGCGTCGGCTGGCTGTGCGCGGCGGGGAACTTGGTGGGCCCGACGGTCTTCGGCACCGAGTAGGTGAAGTTCTGGTTTGCCGCCCGAATCAAGCGGTCAACGGTGAGGTTCTTCCCCGCCTTGCGCACGGCCGCCAGGAACAGGTCCGCCGAGAAGTAGCCGGCGATGACTGACTGGTCGATGGGCTGGTCGGGAGCGATCTTGTGCACGTCGGTGATCAGCTGCTGCATCGCGGGATTGGTGGACGCGGTCTCGACCGCTGCGGTCCCGATCATGACGAACGAGCCCACCGCGGGTGCGACCAGGTTCGGCGCGTACTCCAGCTGGTTGGTGAACACCACGAGACGCCCCGCATCGCGCACCGCTTGCTGCACTCCATCGACGCTCGAGATGGACCCGACAACGAAGATCGAATCCGGTGGCGTGCCCGCAGTACTGGTCATGACGTCACCCAAGATCGCGGGATAGTCGGCCGCCGCGAAGACAGGGAGCGAGCTCTTGGCGTAGACGACGCGGAGCGCGGCGCTCTTGAGCCCGGCCTTGAGGGCCTTGAGCTGATACTCCCCCGCCGGCGAGTTCTCGGTGAGGATCGCCGCCGTCTTGCCGGTCGACGACGCGCCAAACAGCTTGGAGATCAGCATCCCCCACGCGTTGCTCGCGGTTCTCGCCGGCACGAGGCACCCGGTGAAGCCGAAGCCAAATTCGTTCCCGCAGAAGTTCGAGGAGAGTCCCCAGCCGAAGTACGGGACCTTCTGCTGCACGAGCACCTGCGACCCGGACAAGTTCGGGGTGACGGCAGGTACGACCGCGAACACCTTGTCCACCAACGCCAGGGTGGTGGCGGCCTTCGTGTCGAGTGTGGCGTCGCCTTTGTCGTCGGTGACGCCGGTGTAGTTGATGGTCCGCCCGTTGACGCCGCCGGCGTCGTTGGCCCGCTGGAACCGCGCCTTCGCTCCGATGTCGGCTCCGCTGTAGACGAACGAGTCGACGATGCCACCCACCTTGATGACCTTCGCACTGATCCCCTGTGTGGCCGTGCGCGCTCCCGCGCCGGAGGTGGCGGCCGTGGTCGGAGGAGTCGTGGTCGGAGGAGTCGTGGTCGGTGGGGTGGTGGTCTGCGCGCCCGCAGAAGCGGCCGCAGCCAGCATGACGGCGACGGTGACCGCGAGTGCAAGCATCCGGGAGGTCACGCGTGCACCCCTTCGAGGATTGGTCGCAGGATCGCGAGCTGCTCCTGGATCTCCCGTGCGCACTCGTGGAAGACGTCGACGTCGCCGCCGGCGGGATCCTCGACGTCCTCCCAGGGCTCGAGCACGACCTCGTCGAGCCGCAGCGACGCGACTCGTTCCGCCAGCGCGCCGGTGGTTCGGGGCAGGTCTCGGGCCAAGCGCTTGAGGGTGCCGGTACGGGCCGCCGCTTCGGGAAACTGGCGCCGCACGTACACGACGTGCTCGCGGGCCATGGCCAGCACGAGATCGGCGTCGCCGAGCTCGATCGCACCGAGCTGACGGCTCTGGTGGCCTTCCGCCTTGGCGCCCACCGCCTGGATGGCATCCCGGGTCCGCCAGCTCATCGGCATGCCCTCGATCACGTGCGTACCGCGAGTGGTCACCAAAATGGTGGGAACGTGCTCGGCGAGGATCGCACCGGCCATCACGGAGCGCGCCGCGTTGCCGGTGCAGAGAGTGATCACGTGCGGCATCCGGGGGAGTCTAGGGAGTGTGCCCTGCCGTTCCGGCGCGCCGAGGGCGTTCCCTGGGGCGCCTGGCTGCGGTAGCGCGATTTTCTTGCGTAAGCAACTATACTGAGCCCATGACCGTCGACATTCGCCGGAGCTCCGAGCGGTTCCACACCCAGCTCGACTGGCTCGAGTCGTGGCACAGCTTCAGTTTCGGGCCCCACTACGA
>JBIOKD010000347.1:0-3442 GCA_044451485.1 Candidatus Eiseniibacteriota bacterium
CCCGCCATGAAGAAGCTGCTCGCCGTCGTGGTCCTGGTCGTCCTCGTCCTGCTCGCGTTCATCTCCAGCCGTCCCGGCACCTACCACATCGAGCGCTCCGCGACGCTGGCGGCGCCGCCCGAGGCGGTGTACGCGCGGGTCTCCGATCTCCACCAGTGGAATTCGTGGTCCCCGTGGGCCAAGCTGGACCCGCAGATGAAGAGCAGCTTCAGCGGCCCCGCCACCGGGGTGGGCTCGGTGTACGAGTGGACCGGCAACGACAAGGTGGGGCAGGGTCGCATGACCATCCTCGACGTCCAGCCGCCGTCGAAGGTGCTCATCAAGCTCGAGTTCCTCAAGCCCTTCGCCGCCACCTGCTCGGCCGGGTTCGCGCTGGCGCCAGAGGGGGCCGGGACCCGGATCACCTGGACGATGGACGGCACGAACAACTTCATCGCCAAGGCGTTCGGACTGTTCATGAACATGGACAAGACCGTGGGTGGCGACTTCGAGCATGGGCTGGCGAACCTCAAGTCGATCGTGGAGAGCGCCACTCCCGCGGCCGCGGCGGACTCCACGGGGGCCAAGACGGCGGGCTCACCGAGCTGAGCCGGGTGATCGCGTCCCGGGCCGGGCTGGAGGAGTCCCGGACCTCACGTGGTACCTAAGCGACGCGACCCATCGCGCTTCGTGTCATGCAGATGGGTGATGGCTCGCGCACGGGTGGCGCCCTCCGCCGGACGCCCGTCGCCGCCCAGGTGGGGTACAATCGAGTGACATGCTGCGCATCTCGCCCCCCGCATCCCGCCCCGGCCCGACGCTCCATGGCCCCGCTCACGCCAGCCGGCGACGGGGCGCGCGCACCGGTCTCGCGCTCGCCGCCCTGGTGAGTCTCGCCGGGCTCGTCTCGTCGCTGGCGGCCCCGGGCGGGGCCCACGCGACCACGATGTATCCGACCTGGCCGTACCGCCCGAAGGAATGCACGCTGATCCGCCGCGGCGCGACGTTCCATCTCTTCTACACGCGTGGGCTCTACGGGGCGCCGTTCGATTCGACGTGGCGTGACATCGGGCACGCGATCTCGACCGATCTCATGAACTGGACCGATCTCACACCGGTGCTGGCCTACCGCCCCGGCAAATGGGACAACTTCCAGATCTGGGCGCCGTCGGTGTTCCGCAAGGACTCGACCTACTACATGTTCTACACCGGTCTCACCCAGAGCCCGCCCGCCTACGACCACCACCAGCGCATCGGTCTCGCCACCTCCAACGATCTGTACAACTGGACCCGTCTCGACCAGCCGGTGTTCGACTGCAGCCAGGTGCCATGGTCCTACTGCGATCCGACGCACGGGGGAGCCGAGGGTTTCCGGGACCCCTACGTCATGGCCGATCCGGATTCGGCGGGTCACTGGCTGATGTTCTACACCACCCGTCCGGCCGCGGCGCCGGGTGACTTCATCATCGGCGTCGCGCGTTCCCACGGCGACCTGACCCAATGGTTCGACGGTGGTCCGCTGTGGAACACCTTCATCACCCACACCGGCAGCTCCGTGGTGGAGACACCGGATCTGATCCAGCACGGTGGTCTCTGGTATCTCCTCTACACCACCTGGCTCGGGCATCCGATCTGGTACCAGACCGCGACGACCCCGATCGCCGATTCCACCCGCTGGAGTCCGCAACGCTCCCTCTATGGCGAGGTGGTGGGGACCGACACCGACCCGTGCTTCGGCCCCGAGCACTACAGCGTCGACGGGCACGATCTCTACGAGATGCCCGACTCGCGCTACAACGTGATCCAGATCCTCGAGTACGCCTGGAAGACGCCGCCGCATTTCGATCTGGTGGAGCCGTACACCACATTCGGTGTGGCGGGTGCCGGCGACGGCGGCCCGCCCGGCGGTCTCGACGTGCACGTGGTGGGGAGCCAGGCACCGGTGAGGCTGGTGCTGGATCTGCCGACCGACGGACCGACCCGGTTGTGGCTGTGCGACGTGACGGGCCGCCGGGTGCGCCGGCTGATCGACGAAGTCGGGCACGCGGGACGGACCGAGCGATCCTGGGACGGGCGTGACGATCGTGGCGGGGCCGCTCCGGCGGGGATCTATTTCGCGGTGATCGAGCACGCCTCGCGACGCTCGTCGGCACGCTTCGCCCTGTTGCGCTGACACCGCCTGGCCGTCCTCCGCCGCCGGCGCGAGCTCGGTTTGCATCCCCGGGGGAGCGTGTTAGCGTGCGCTGGTGCGTCATCAGGCGCGCCCACCTGCGTGAACCGTCCGCGATCGAATGGAGACGGGACGATGACCGACCCCGGACGCACGCTTCGACGATTCGCGGTCCCGTGGCTCACGATCGCGCTGGTGTCACTCGCGCTGGCCGGTGTCGTGGTCGGTGCATTCGCCTGGCACTACTCGGATCTCATCCTCGAGCCCACCGGGAAGTCGACGCTTCGCGAGCAACGCGTGCTCGCGTCCGGAGCCAACCGCATCCGTCTGTCGCGCGATCGCGAGAGTCTGCAATCCGGCACTTGGGCGTTACAGTGGGAGGATGGCTTCGGGCGCATCGGCCCGGTGCTCGCTTCGGATGACACCAGCGTGGTCCGTGAATTCCACGCTGTCGTGGGAACCCCTCCGGTCGGGGGCTGGGCGAGCCTGAAGGGGGTCTCGCGATCCGCCGACCCGCAAAGCATGCTCGGCATCGCGTTCGAGGAGGTCGGCATACCGGGGCCGCTGGGGACCTATCCGGCCTGGTATGTGCCCGGCCCCGACACCACCTGGGTGCTGTACGTCCACGGTCGCGGCGCCAATCGCGCCGAGGGGCTGCGGACGCTCGGGGTGCTCGTGAGACGTGGGCTCCCCGCCCTGATGGTGACCTATCGCAACGATCCGGGAGCGCCGCGGTCAGCGGACCGCTTTTCGCATCTCGGTCTCACCGAGTGGGAGGACGTGGAGGCCGCGGTGCGCTACGCCCTCGACCACGGCGCGCGTGACCTCGTGTTGTCCGGATACAGCATGGGTGGGCAGATCGTCATGCAGTTCATGTCGCGATCGCCGATGGCCCGCCACGTGCGGGCCATCGTGCTCGATTCGCCGGTGCTGAGCTGGGATGCGACCTTCGCCTGCCGGGCGCGGCTCATGCATGTGCCGCCATCACTCACCTGGCTCGGGGAGCGCACCGCCGCCACGCGGGCAGGACTCGATTGGAGTTCGCTGGATCGCGTCGCCCACCTCGAGCCGTCCGGGCCGCCGATCCTGCTGTTCCACTGCGTCCACGACGACTTCGCCCCGGAATCGGTGAGTGTGGCGTTCGCCCGCGCGGCGCCGAGACGGGTGACGCTGATTCCGGTCGGCATCGGGGTGCACGTCGAGGCATGGAACGCCGATCCCGCGGCCTATGCGGACACGCTCCATCACTGGCTGGACCTGCGCCGGATCGGGCGTCATCCAGGCTGAGCATCA
>JBIOKD010000348.1:0-3442 GCA_044451485.1 Candidatus Eiseniibacteriota bacterium
CGTACGGCACCGCGGTCCAGCTCACCGCCGCGCCGGGCACGGGGTTCGAGTTCACCGGGTGGGGCGGCGACACCACCGGCGCGACCAACCCGCTGTCGCTGACGATGATCGCGAACCGGAGCATCACCGGCGCGTTCGCCGACACAGCGCCCCCCGGCGTGGCCGTGCTCGTGCCGAACGGCGGCGAGGCGCTCACCGTGGGGGACCACCAGAACCTCCAGTGGTCGGCGGTCGACAACCACGTCGTGGCGCGGGTGACGCTGCGTCTCTCGCGCACCGGCTCGGGCGGCGTGTTCGACACCCTCGCGGACGACGTGCCCAACACCGGGACCTTCGACTGGATCGTCACCGGGCCCGCCACCGCGCAGGCGTTCCTACAGGTGACCGCACGCGACAGCGCCGGCAACGCCGCCTCGGACACCAGCGACGCCGAGTTCACGATCACCGGCACCACGGGCATCGACGACGAGCCCGTGACCGCGCTCGAGCTGTCACCGGTGGCGCCGAATCCGATGCGTGGCGCGGGGGTGATCGCATTCGCGCTGCCGGCGGGCACCCGCGTCCACCTCGGCGTCTACGACGTGCAGGGACGCGAGACCGCGGTGCTGGCGGAGGGGGCATACGGGCCCGGCCGCTACCGCCTGAACTGGCGTCTCGATGCCGCGCCGGGCAAGTCGGGGTTGTACTTCCTGCGGCTGAACGCCGGTGGCCGGACCCTGACGCAGCGGGTCGTCTTGATCCATTGAGCGAAGGCCGTCTCGAACGCCGTCGGACCTTCCTCCGAGGCCCGGCCCTCGCGGGATGCGGGGCGCTCATGCGTTGTTGCGGTCCCGGCCGTCCGGGGCCGCTGCACGGTCAGCGGGCGTCCATCGTGGCCCGCGCGTCGCGAGGCGCGTGCTGGGCGCGGCGTGAGCGACGCCACGCGCCGGGTGACTCGCCGACCGAGCGCTTGAACGCGCGTGAGAAGGCCGCCTCGTTCTCGTATCCGACGTCAAGCGCGATGTCGATCACCTTCGCGTCGGTGTCACGCAGCCACTCCGCCGCGAGCTGCATCCGCCATTGCGTCAGGTACTGCATCGGGGGCTGACCGATGAAGTGCACGAACCGCTCGTGGAGCGTCGAGCGCGACAGCGCCGCCTCCTCGCCGAGACGCTCCAGCGTCCAGGCTTCGGCGGGACGCTCGTGCATGAGCGCGAGCGCCCGGCCCACGGCCACGTCCCGCATGCCCGCCAGCCAGCCGGTCTGGTCCGCCGGCAGCGTGTCGGCGTAACGACGCAGCACCTCGACGAACAGCATCTCGGTCATGCGCTCGAGCACCGCCTCGCCGCCCGGCCGCTTGCGATTCGATTCCTCGACCACCGAGCGCAGGAAATGGCCGATCCATGAGCTGCCCTCGGCCGCGAGCCCCGGCATGCGCAGCACCCGTGGCATCGAGGCCAGCAGCGGGTTGAACGGCTTGGCGTCGCACCCCAGGAAGCCGCACACGACCGTGGTGCGCTCGCGACCACCTCCGTCGAGCAGCGCGGTGGCGTTGCCCTGTTCGTCCACGCTGAGCGAGAACGGCAATTGCGGCGGC
Organism: Candidatus Eiseniibacteriota bacterium; assembly: GCA_044451485.1. Taxonomy (GTDB): domain Bacteria; phylum Eisenbacteria; class RBG-16-71-46; order RBG-16-71-46; family RBG-16-71-46; genus JBIOKD01. Next base: position 1,577 of record JBIOKD010000348.1, read on the forward strand.
TTCGGGGCGAAGAAGACGCCGGGGTCGACCTCGCGGGCGCGCAGTCCGGGCGCGCTCGAGATCACGTGGGGGTCACCCTGTGGAAAGAGGACGAGGTCGCCTTCGTTCAGACGCATGGGCTCCTCGCCGGCGATCGCGGCCCAGCACGAGCCGCGCGCGACGCCGTGGAACTCCATGAGGTGCTCGACTCCGGGAAGGATGGCGGGAATGATCTCCCGCGAATTCGGGGTCTCCGCGACCCACGGATCCGAGCCCTCGATGTAGAAGAAGAGCGCGCCACGCAGACGGACGGCGCGGAGCAGGTCGGAGAGGGTGTCGCCGCTCAATGGGATCTCCCAATGGCTTACGGCGGGCGGGGCGGGGGAGACGGGCGGGCCCGCCTCCGGACGATCGGCACAATTTTCCCGACGCCGGGCAGGGCGTCAAGCCCTCCGTCTGCGGCATGTTGGGGGCGTGGGAATGAGCCCACACACCAGTCAAAACGGAGGCTCGCCATGCAGACCGTCACGAATCACGCAGCACCCGGATCCGAGACCACCCGGAATCCCGCGACACCCGATTACGGGACCATCAAGGAGCGCCAGCAGGCGACGTGGGCGTCGGGCGACTACGGTCGCATCGGTGTCCGCCTGCAGATCGTCGGTGAATCGTTGTGCGAGGCGGTGAACCTGCGCTCCTGCGACAACGTCATCGATGTCTCCGCCGGCAACGGCAACGCCTCGCTCGCGGCGGCCCGCCGGTTCGCCGACGTGACCTCGACCGACTACGTGCCCGAGCTGCTCGAGCAGGCGATGCGTCGTGCCGAGGCCGAGGGCCTCACCATGTTGACCCAGGCGGCCGACGCGGAACACCTGCCGTTCGCGGACGGCGAGTTCGACGTGGCGCTCTCGACGTTCGGGGTGATGTTCGCCCCCGATCAGCACCGCGCGGCGGCCGAGATGCTCCGCGTAGTGAAGCCGGGTGGCCGGATCGGTCTCGCGAACTGGACCCCCGATGGGTTCGTCGGTCAGTTGTTCCGCGTCGTCGGCCGCTTCGTCCCGCCGTTTCCCGGGGTGGCGTCGCCGGCGGCGTGGGGCACCGAGACGCGGCTCGTCGAGCTGTTCGGACCACACGCGACCGACATCCGCACCGAGCGCAAGCAGTACGTCTTCCGCTACCTGTCGGCGGAGCACTGGATCGAGGTCTTCCGTGAATACTACGGACCGGTGCACAAGGCGTTCGCGGCGCTCGACGCCACGGGACAGGAGGCGCTCCACGAGGCGCTGCTCCAGCTGCTCGAGCAATTCAATCGCGGCGGCCACGAGTCGCTCATCGTTCCCTCCGAGTACCTGGAGGTCGTGATCCGGCGCGGGTGAGCGCCGGCCGCCGCGGGTCGGGAGGGGGCACCGGCCCCATGTACAGGATTGCGCCGTAACGCCGGTCGGGACCTGCGTGCATTCGGGCGCCGGTCCGACCGCGTTCCGGCGGCCCCGTAGTAGGGGGACGACCGAGCGCTCGGCGATGGCGTCATTCTTCCTGCTGCCCTCGGCACGGAGGCGCATCGGAACCGTGTGGGGGATGGCCGTCTGCTCGGAGTCGTTTCGTGCCGACATCCTGGCCGCGTGACGAAGGAGTGGACGAGATGAGCGAACCCAGGGTCACTCAGACGCGGCGCGCGTTCTCGCTGATGTGTGGTGTCGTGGTCAACGTCCGTACGGGCCCCGAGGTGATCTGGAGTCTGCTGACCGACGCGAAGGGATTTCCCCGGTGGAACTCCACGGTCCGCGGCATCGAGGGACGCATCAGCGAAGGTGAACGACTCCTGATCCGTGTTCCCGGCACGGACCGGACCTTCACGCCCAGGGTCTCGGGTGTCGTGCCCAAGGA
>JBIOKD010000349.1:0-3441 GCA_044451485.1 Candidatus Eiseniibacteriota bacterium
CATGAACCTGCACACAGTCCTCGACCAGATCGCCGGCGGCGTTCAGACGCACCACGGTGTAGGCGCGGATCGCGTCACCCAGGTAGACCGAGCCCGAGCCGTCGGGGCGGGTGCGGATGGTGAATCCGCCCGGGGGCACCGTGCGCGCGAGCGGCACCAACGACGGGTCACCGGACGCGATCGGCACCAGCTCACCGGTGATCGGATCGATGGCGACCCGCATGGCGGCCATGGTGGAGATCGGCGGCTGCCACGGACGCGGTCGTCCGTGAAGGATCGGTGGCAGTGACGCGGCGCCGGCGACCGAAGCCAGCGCGACGAACACGAGCGACACCAGGAGTGGAGGTGCGCAGCGCATGGGCGACTCCTTTGCGGGTCCTGGGGAGCGACGGCCGGGACGCGTGCCGGGGCCGAGTGTGGACCAGATGATGCGCGGTGCCAACGGAGAAACGGCGCGGCCGATGCCGCGCGCTCGATGCCGCCGGAATCAGGCCGGGGCCCGCCGCCTGAGCAGCAACAGGAACACGCCGGCCAGCGCGATCAGCCGCTTTCGAGCTCGGGGACAGCGTCGTCGGGTCGAGGATCGAGCTCGTGGCACCGCGTCGCCGATCACCTCGTGCGCCTCTCTACCGGTGCTCCGCCTTCACCTGTCCCCACGTCTTTCGAATCGCGGGCGTCGGCGAGGGGCCGAACTTCTGGACGCGGTTGTTTCCGTTGTCTGAGACGTAGACGTTGCCGGCGGCGTCTGTGGCGAGCCCCAAGGGGATGTTGAACTGACCTTCGCCGCTGCCGTTCGAGCCCCACTGGGTTAGATAGGTACCCGTCCCAGTGAACATCTGGACGCGGTTGGTGTTGTCCGCGACGTAGACGTTGCCGGCGAGGTCCGTCGCCACTGCCCAGGGACGTTCGAACTGCCCGCTACCGCTGCCTTCGGAGCCCCACTGGGCCTAATAGGTACCCGTACCGGTGAACTTCTGGATTCGGTAGTTGTACTGGTCTACAGCGTAGACGTTGCCGGCGGCGTCGGTGGCCAGACCGATGAGAAAGTCGAACTCTCCATTGCCCCTGCCGGGCCGGCCCCACTGGGTCAGATAGGTACCCGTCCCGGTGAACTTCTCGATGCGGTCGTAGTCTCCAACGTAAACGTTGCCGTCCGCGTCTGTCGTCAATGCGACGGGAATCTGAAACTGCCCATCGCCGCTGCCGTACGAGCCCCACTGCGTCAGGTAGGTGCCCGTGTCTGTAAATTTCTGGACGCGATTGTTGGTTCCATCCATGACGTAGACGTTGCCGGCGGCGTCGGTCGCGACATCGGAGGGATTGATGAACTGACCGTTCCCGGTGCCGTGCGAGCCCCACTGGGTCAGGTAGGTCCCCGTGCTGGTGAACTTCTGGATGCGGGAGTTGAACTCGTCTGCGACGTAGACGTTGCCGGCGACGTCGGTCGCCATTCCGGCGGGGAAGTTGAACTGTCCCGGTCCACTGCCAAGCGAGCCCCATGCCGTGATGAAGGCCGGAGGGGGTTGTGCTCCTGTGGCGACGGGTAACGTCACGGCGAAGATGACAACGCCGAAGGAGACGTGGAGGAAGCTCTTGGCGCGCATGAGGACCCTCCGGGACATGCGGTCGCGAGCGGCGCGGTGATGGCGGCCAACGACAATATTGCGCCCGTCCCGCGCCTCGTGTCGAGCCTAGTCATGGATCGCCTCTTTCGCCACCCCATGTGGCCCAAGCGGTGCACAGCCCTTCGTCAGCGTCTACAACCTCGGCAGGGTGATCCCCCGCTGGGCCTGGTACTTGCCCGCCTTGTCGCGGTACGACGTCTCGCACGGCTCGTCGCTCTCGAAGAACAGCACCTGGGCGATCCCCTCGTTGGCGTAGATCTTGGCCGGCAGCGGGGTCGTGTTGCTGATCTCCAGCGTCACGTGTCCCTCCCACTCGGGCTCGAACGGCGTGACGTTGGTGATGATGCCGCAGCGGGCATAGGTGCTCTTCCCGACGCAGATGGTGAGCACGTTACGCGGGATCCGGAAGTACTCGATCGTGCGCGCCAGCGCGAAGGAGTTGGGCGGCACGATGCACACGTCGCCGTGGAAATCCACCATCGATGCGGGATCGACGTTCTTGGGATCCACCACCGTGGACATCACGTTGGTGAAGATCTTGAACTCGTCGGCGACCCGGATGTCGTAGCCGTACGAGGAGACTCCGTAGGACACCACGCCCTCGCGCACCTGTTTCTCCTCGAACGGCTCGATCATGCCGTGCTCCCGGCACATCTTGCGGATCCAGCGGTCGGGCTTGATGCTCATGCGTCCTCCTTGAGACGACCGAGGAGCCGGACCATGTGCCCGAGCTCCGGGATGACGAGTTCGGCGAGCGCCAGCTCGACCGCGCGGGTCGAGCCGGGCAGCGCCACCACCAGACGTCCGCGCGCGATGCCGGCGCACGCCCGCGACAGCCACGCCGCCGAGCCCACCTGTCGCTGCGACAGGGCGCGGAAGCGCTCGCCAAAGCCGGGCAGCGGCGTCTCGAGGAGCGGCGCGATCGCCTCGGGGGTCACGTCGCGTGGCGCGACCCCGGTCCCGCCGGTGAGCAGGATCACGTCGATGGCCGGCTTTCCGAGCGCTGACCGCACCGCGCGTCGGATCGCGGCGGCTTCGTCACCCACCCAGACCCGGTGCGACACCGGGTGCCCGGCGGCTTCGAGCAGCCGCGTCATGGCGTCGCCACTGCCATCGTCGGCCCGGCCACGGGTGTCGCTCACGGTGATGATCGCGCACGCCACCGGGCGGCCGGCCGCCGAGGCGTGTGCGTGCCGGCCACTCGCGCCGGAGTCGTCTCGTGCGCGAGCCGCCGTGGCCCGGCGCCCCGCCAGGTCCCGGCCCCGCGCCGCCGCCCGGGCCATGGCGGTCGCCTGGGCGCGCGCCTTGGCGCCAGTCGTCGCCTTCACGCGCGCCACGCCGCGACTCCTTCGCTCACCCGCCGCGGCGTGAGCGCGAAGCGCCGGCTCCACGGCTCCATCTCCGCGATCCGGTGCTCGCGCATCTCCTCGAGCGGCGGCTCCCAGTCACCGGTGTCACGCGGCAGGGCCGGACCCGCCGCCGCGCCCATCTGCAACAGCTCCGCAAGCGACAGCACCTCCGGCCCCGCCAGCTCGTACCAGTCGCGCCATGCCACCTCGCCCTTCAGCGCCCGGTCGATGGTCTCGATCGCGTCGTCCTCGACCAGCGGCTGGATCATCACCCGCTCGGCGTGCTTGACGCGTGGTTGCGAGCGCAGTCGGAGCCACAACGGGCTCTCCGGGCCCACCAGTGGCGCGAGCCGCAACGTGAGCGTCGGCAGACCGGAGCGCCGTGTCTCCTCCTCCAGATCCCACAGGTCGCGGAGCCGTGGCGCCACCGCGTCGCGGTGACAGCCGATCAGACTCAGCATCAGCAC
>JBIOKD010000350.1:0-3386 GCA_044451485.1 Candidatus Eiseniibacteriota bacterium
GCCGCGATGGCGGCCACGGCCGGCTCGACGCCACGGACGCGGGCGTCACGGTAGACCGCCACGAGGAAGAAGCCGTTCTCGGAGACGATCCCCACCATCATGATCGCGCCCACGAAACTGGAGATGTCGAGCGTCGAGCCGGTCACGCGCAGCGCCGCGAACACACCGGCGAGGGAGGCCAGCGTGACCGCGAGCAGCGACAGGGTCAGCCGCCAGGATTGGAACGACGCGAGGAGGACGAGGGTGACGAGCACGGTCGCCGCCACCAGGACCAGGAGCAGCCCGCGGAACGAGGACTGCTGCTGCGCCCACAGACCTCCATACCGCAGCGTGACCCCCGCCGGCAGGATCATCTCGTGGGCGATACGCCGGCGGATCTCGTCCATGGCCGACCCGAGATCACGGCCACTGAGACGCGCCGTCACCGCCACCATCGTCCGCCGGTCGTCTCGCGCGATCTCGGTCTCGCCCGGGTCGATGCTCACCCGTGCGACGTCGCCGAGCGGCACCCGTCGTCCGCCCGAGAGTGGCACGGTCAGCGCCGACAGACCGGTCTCGGCGCTCGGGGCCGCGGGGCGGGGCTCGACGATGCGCACGTTCCAGCCGCGGGCGCCGCGCACGATCTCGCCGGCCTCGATCCCCTCCACCGCCGGCTCCACCGACTGCGCCAGCGCGGCGGTGGTGATCCCGAGCCGGGCCGCGCCGGGGGTCGGCGACAGGGTCGCGTCCGGGCCGCTCACCACGATCCCGTCCTTGATGTCCACCACGCCGCGAACCCGCTCGAGCAGGGCGGCGATCGCGCGGGCGGTGCGCTGCGCCAGCTCGCGATCCTCGTTGAACACCCGGATCTCGACCGGCTGCGGGTTGCTGGTCAGGTCGCCGATGACGTCCTCGACCAGCTGGCCGAACTCGATCTGCAGGGATGGCTCACGACGTCCGATCCGCGTCCGCAGGTCGTCGGCGACCTCGTCCGCCGGCCTGCGTTGTCCGGACCTCAGACGCAGCACGTAGTCGCCGATGTTCGGCTCGGTGACGAAAAACCCGAGCTGATCGCCGGTGCGGCGCGACCATGCGACCACATCGGGGGTCGCGTCGATCTCCGCCTCCACCTGCTGCAGCATGCGATCGGTCTCGGTGAGCGACGTACCCGGGGGCGAGATGTAGTCGAGGATGAGCGATCCCTCGTCCATCTCGGGGAGGAAGCCGGACGGCAGACGGGACTGGACGAGCCAGGCGGCGACCAGCAGTGCCACCACCACCGCCACGCCGAGCGCCGGACGGCGGGTGATCCAACCGAGTGCCCGCGCGAAGCGGCCGTCATGTGACACACGCGGGGTCAGGCGGGCCCTGCTCAGCAGCGGCACCACCGTGAGACACAGCAGGTAGGACGAGACGAGCATCATGGAAATGGACAACGCGAGCACCCGGAAGAACGCCCCGGTCACGCCGCCCAGATAGCGGAACGGGAGGAAGATCGCGAGCGTGCACAGCGTGGAGCCGGTGAGCGTCGGGAGCAGATCGCCCATCGCCCGCGCCCGCGCCTCGAGACCGCCTTCGGGGGCGTGGGTGGCGAGATGCTCCACCACCACGATCGCGTCGTCGAGCACCAGACCGATCGCCGCCGCGATGCCCCCCAGGGTCATCATGTCCAGCGACTGATGCGTGAGACCGAGACCCAGCAGGGTGAGCGCGATGCTGCCCGGCAGGACGCACGCCCCCCCGAGCCCCAGACGCGGGCTGCGCAGGAACGCGATCACCACCAGACCGGCCAGCACGGCGCCCACCAGCAGGCTGTCACGGGCGCCGCCGACCGCGCCCCGTACCAGGTCGGACTGGTCGTAGAACGTCTCGACACGCACGTCCGGCGGCAGCTCCCGCCGGTGCTCGCGGAGCCATTGCCGGGTCGCCTCCTCAAGCGTCAGCACGCTGGCCGAAGGCTGGCGCAGCAGATTGACCAGAACCGCCTCCCGGGACTGCGCGCGGTAGCGCACGAACTCCGGCGCCTCGGTCAGGGTCACGTCCCCGAGCGTGCCGAGCGACACCGGTGGACCCGATCCGACCGGCACCGGCAAGGCGCGCAGGTCGTCGAGTCCACGCGGTCGGCCGTCGGCGAGACCGAGATAGAGACGCGCGTTCGCCTCGAGGAGTCCCACCGAGGTGAGCTGCGCCGATGCGCGCACCGCCTCGGCCACCGCCGCCGCGTCGAGCCCCCGCGCGGCGAGACGCGCCGGGTCCAGGGTGACCCGGGCCTCGAGACGGCGTCCGCCCTGCACCACCACCTCGGCGACACCGGGCAGACGCGACAGATCGGGCTTGAGGGTGAAGTCGGCGAGATCGCGCAGCTCGGCGGGTGACAGCCGATCGGACGTGAGGGAGAGACCGAGCACCGGGAACAACGCCGGACTCATGAGTCGCGCGTCGAGTGTCGTGCCGGCGGGCAGACGACCCCGCGCCGCCTCGATCTGCGCCTGGACACGCTGCAGCGCGAGATTCATGTCGATGTCCCACGGACAATCGAGATTGATCTCGACCGAGCCCCGGCTGGTGATCGAACGCACCTCGTCGACGTGTGGCACCCGGCGCACCGCCGCCTCGAGTGGCACGGTGACCTCGCGCATCATCACCGCGGCGGGCAGCTCACCGCTGTCGGCGATCACTTTGATGCGCGGGAACGTCACGTCGGGAAGGATCGAGCTCGGCAGCCGCGTCGCGGTCCAAGCGCCCAGGGCGAGGATCGCGGCGAAGGCCAGCGCCACCGTGCGCCGCTGCGCCTCGACGACGGCGAACCAGCCGTTCACGGTGCGGCCGTGACGCGGGTGCTGTCGGGAAGCCCGTGCTGACCCTCGATCACCACGCGTGTGCCGGCGGCGAGGGCGGGCGTCAGCAGCTCGTGCCAACCGTCCTCGCTGGAGCCCAATCGGACCGTGACCCAGACCACGCGACCGGACGGGATCAGTCGGGCCACCCGGGTTTCGCCGGTGAGATCGTCCTCGACCAGTGCTGCGTCGGGCACCGCGAGTGAGCGGTGTGCCGCGCCGATCTCCACCGTCGCGCTCGCGAATCGATCGAGCCATGCGGGCGGCGCCGCCCGATCGGGCGCGAGCCACACCAGCGCGTTCTGATCCCCTGCCGCCGTAAGCGGGAGCTTGCGACGGACCGTGGCTGCGACCGTGCTCCCGTCCTCGCCCGCGATCCGGGCCCGCTGTCCGGGCGCCACCTCGCCCGCCTCGCGCGCCGGCACGTGCGCCTCGAACACCATCCCGCCATCCGGGACGACGGCGAACAGCTCGGTTCCCTCGCCGACCTGCGAGCCGGTGCTCACCGCGCGGCGGATCACCACCCCGGCGCCGGGTGCCGTCACCGGCAGCCGGACCAGCCCGGCGCGC
>JBIOKD010000351.1:0-3359 GCA_044451485.1 Candidatus Eiseniibacteriota bacterium
GCCCCCGATCCACGCCACGTGCGGCTTGCGCGCGACGATGCGGTCGCCCGGTTGCGCCAGCGCGCGCAACGCGTGCCCGCCCTCGAGCGCCTCGATCGGGAGCTGATCGAGGACGTGGGCGATCTCCCGGCGCGCCACCACTGCGGTGAGTGCCAGCGGCGCCACGATGACCAGCGTCTTGAGCCACAGCCGTCCGTTCGCCACCACGAGCGCCCAGCGCGGCGACGCGAATGCCGCGCCGGCCAGGGTCGCGTACGCCGGCAGCATCGCCAGGGAATAGCGGGCCGAGTGGAACGCCGGCACCAGCGCCAGGAACGCGAGCCCGGCGGCGAGCCACACCGGCCACAACCGCCCGAGCCGGCGGTCGAGCGCCAGCAGCACCACCCCCACCACAGCGCACGCGGCGGTGGGCCAGCCGAGCAGCACCCGCGCGTCGAGCCGCAGGTGATCGCCGACGTTGTACAGCTCGCGTTTCGCGACGGCGACCGGGTCGCGTCGGATGACATCCCACAGCGAGTGGAATTGTGGCTGCAGCTGACGCTGGTAGTCGTCCCACACCATCCCCTTCGGACGCGCGAACACGTCGAACGCGACGTTGTGGTGGAGCTGGGAGGCGAACTGCCCGCCGTGGGATAGCGACCAGCCGAGCCAGGGCAGCGTGAGCAGCGCGAACCCGCCCGCGAACGCGAGCAGCGCGGCGCCCCGCTTCGGGTGGAGGGCGCCGCCGGCGGCGATGGCCACGAGCCCGGCCGGCAGAAGCACGCCGTTGGTGTAGCGGGTGAGGAACGCGAGCGCCGCGAGGAGACCGGCGATCGCGGCCGAGCGCGTATCCCGGCCGGTGAGCAGCACGGTGAGCGCGGCGGTCTCGAGCGCGAGTCCGAGCGCGTCGGTGGTGACCGAGAAGCCGTAGCGCAGCAGGATCGGATTCACCACGAGGAACGCCGCGGTGGCGATCGCCAGCCGGGCGTCGGCGCGTCGCTCCAGGAGCCGCGCCCACATCCACACCGTGGCGAGCGTGGCCAGGAGCGAGATCCACTCGGCCGCCAGGAAGAGATCCCGCACCACCAGCCCGACCAGCGCCAGGGTGATCTCGTACACCGGCCCCACCACGCCGTAGCGCGACGGATCCAGGTGGCCGTGCTGGAGCGCGCGGGCGCCGATCGCGTAGGCGCCGTAGAAGTCGGTCTCGGTGAAGTAGTCGCCGACCGGGTGGGGGCCGAGGATGATGGCGAGCAGCGTGGTCCCGAACGCGGCCAGCAGCGCCACCAGGCCCCAGTGAGCGAACCGGACGGTGCGCTCGCCGGGGGTGGGCGAGCCATCGCGCACCAGGGCCCGGGCGCGTGGGGCGCGCTCGGCGTTGGGCCGCGCCCGGCGGCCGCGTTCGGGGCGGCGTGTCATCGGGTGCCGGGCCGTGGCGGGGTCGGGAGCATGGCCGGCGAGCATATCGCATCGCGCTGGCGCGCCCGCGCGGGGCAGCCGGCGCCCCGAAAACGCGACGGCGGTGGAGTCGGGTCCACCGCCGCGCGGCCAGGACGGGTGCAGGGAGCATTCCCGTCCGGGGGGAATGAGAATGGGGGATGCTAGAGCCTGCGGCCTCGCATGGCACCAGCGATCGCGAGGAAGCCGAGCGCCACCACCGCGATCAGCGTGGCGTCGGGAACGGACTGGGGTGACCAGGAGTTGGCGACCGCGGGCATCACACCCACGACCGCCAAGCCAGCGGCGATCCAAAGAGCTTTCATGGGGACCTCCCAAGCGTCGAATCGATTGCGATGGCAGCACTTGCATGAGACGTGCCCCGCCAGTCGGCGAGCCATGAACGGGCTGTGGCGCAATGGATTATGTTTGCTGCCCCGCTTCCCGGCGTCGCCGGGTTTGGCGAGAAGCGTCAGGTCCGTCGACACCACCGGAGCCGGCAAGGGTCGCGAGACCGCATCCAAGGGCAGCGCATGGCGGAGCGATTCACGAGCTGGCGGAACCCCCCCGACGCCGAACTGCGCGCGATGCTCGCCGATCGCCCGGTGATCGCCCTGGTGGGCGCATCACCCAGGCCCAACCGGCCCAGCCACGAGGTCATGACGGCGCTGCTCGCCGAGGGCTACGAGGTCATCCCGGTCAATCCGAGCCTGACCGAGGTCCTCGGACGCGTGTGTCATCCGAGCCTGCGCGACATCCCGCGTCGCGTGGACCTGGTGGACGTGTTCCGCCGCTCCGAGGAGACCCCGCCGATCGCGGAGGACGCGGTCGCGATCGGGGCGCGGGTGTTGTGGCTGCAGCTCGGAGTGGTGAACGAGGAGGCGTGGCGCGTGGCGCGCGGCGGCGGGCTGACGGTGGTGATGGACCGCTGTCTCATCGTCGAGCACCGGCGCCTGATCGGCTACCGGCACGAGTGAGGCGGGATGACACGCGCGACCGGTGACGATCGGGTCGGGCTGTGCGCCCATTGCGCGCACGCACAGCGGGTGCCCGCGCCGCGCGCGGTCTACTGGATGTGCCGGCGTTCGCAATCCGACGCGCGCTACGAGAAGTATCCGCGTCTGCCGATGCTCGCCTGTCCGGGGTTCGAGGAGCGTGCCGTGGGTGAGTCGATGCCCGACGACCCCGCCGACGCGGACCCTCCTGCCTGTGTTGCGTTCGAAGATGCGCCGCGGTTATGGCGCAACGCTGCCCCCGGCGAATCTTCGAACGCAGCCTAGGGGAGCACCACCAGACGCGCCGTCCGTGTCATCCCCGCGGTGTGGAATCGGGCGAAATAGACCCCGGCGCCGACACGTGCGCCCGTGGCGTCGAGCGCGTCCCAGCGCAGCTGATGCCGCCCGGCGTCCTGCATGCCGCTCGCGAGCGTCACCACGCGGCGACCGTTCAGGTCGAAGACCGTCAGCTCGGCGGAGGCCGGCGCCGGCAGATCGAAGCCGAGCGTCGTGCCACCCGAGAGCGGATTCGGACGCGGCGCGAGGAACGCGAGCGGCCGTGGTCCGCCGTCACCCACTCCGGTGCTGGTGCCGGCGTGGGCCGACAGCGTCACCGTGAGCGGCGCGAGTGCCACGGCACCCGGCAGCGGCTCGTCGGCGGTGGTGAGCGTGAGCGTGGCCTGGTAGAGAGTGTCGGGCGCTGCGCCGGTGTCGTCGAAGTGCACCGTGAACGGCACCCCGCTCGCCGCCGCCAGCACCGGGAACGACGCCCCGACCAGGCTGAAGCGACCGGAGCCGCCACTGATCACGCCACTGGCGATCGAGAGACGGGCCATGAGCGGGCCGTAGCCACGATCGAACACCGTCACCGCCGAGTCCCCGAAGGCGCCGGCGGGCCGGGAACCCCAGTCGAGGGTGGCGGTCGTCACGGCCACGAGCGAGTCGAGC
>JBIOKD010000352.1:0-3358 GCA_044451485.1 Candidatus Eiseniibacteriota bacterium
CGCGTCTACTTGATCACGATCCCTGGCGCGACGCCGAACTCGCCCTTCTTGAGCTTGTACTTGGCCGCCGCGTTGGTGAGCTTCTGCATGACCGCCACCGGCCCGGGATAGCCCTCGAGCCGCGTGATCTCGCCGGCATCGGGGTCGACCACCACCAGGGTCGGGAACGCCTGGATGCCATAGCGCTGCTCGAGACCCTGCACGTCGAGCGGGTTCCGGCCGTCCTCGCGCAGGCGATCGACCACCCGCACCGGGACGAACGAGCTGTTGATGATGGACGCGTGCGGCGGGTCGCCGAACACCTCCGATTGCAGCACGCGGCACGGACCGCACCACTCGGCGCCGAACTCGTAGAGGATCGGCCGTCCGGTCTGACGCGCCAGCGCCTCGGCGCCCGCGATCGGACGCCAGTCGACCAAGTCCTTCACCGCCGACGGGTGACGCTGCTCCACCATGCCGGTGCCGATCCGCGCCACCAACAGCGCGGCGGCCAGGATCCACAGCCACCGCGGCAGCGACCGGGTCGAGCCGCTCGGCGCCGTCACGACGCCGTCGTCGGTCACGGGATCAGGTGTTGCTGGAGGCATAGGACAGCTCCCGGCGGTTCATCAGGATCACGGCGAGCGTGAGACTGACCGCGACCACGGACAGATAGGCGCTCGCCGGCGCCCACGGTGCCAACCCATTGATGATCTGCGCCAGTGGCAGATTCGGATTCATCGCGGCCTGCGCCTCGCCGATCAAACGCGCCGCGAGGGTCCAGTTCTTGGCCTGCGCCACCATGCTTCCGATCCCGCACACGAACTGGACGCCGATCCACAACGCCACGTCGCCGACACCGCTCACCAGCGAGGACAGCAGCACGAACACCGCCGCGATGCCGAATCCCTCGAAGGCGCGCTCGGCGATGAAGACGAGCGCCTCGCTCACGCCCGGCGCGGCGCCACGCAGCACCATGATGAGCGCGATCATCGCCGCCTGCGCCATCCCCACCAGCGCCGAGATCGAGCCGGCGGCGAACCAGCGCGACATCACGTACTCCCACCGCCGCACCGGTCGGGCGAACAGGAGCTGGAGGACGCCGGACGACAGGTCCTGGCCGATCAGTCCGATCGAGAACACCAGCGCGATCCCGGTCAGCTTGCCGGCGATCGCGAATCCGGTCTGTGGCACCGCCAGGGTGATGAGCATCGGGATGCCGACGATGAACAACAGGAACGCCATCCGGAACGGGCTCATGAGCCGCTGGCGCCAGAACGCGAGGATGAGCGTGCGGTTCACGACACGTCTCCGGTGCGCGGGGGCGGGGGGGCGTCGCTTGCCGACGTGTCGGCGCCCGTCGCCGCGCCGGCCGCCACGCCTGTGCTCGCTCCCGCACCAGCGCCAGCTTTCGGCGCGTCGTCGAGGAACAGACGCTCGAGCCGGCTCTCCTCGGGTGTGACCTCGGTGACCGGCACACCGGCCGCGATCAGCGAGGCCATGAGACGCGCGGAGGCGGCGTCGTCGGGCACCGAGAAGCGCGCCTCGGCGTTGTTGCGACTCGCCAGCGTGGCACCGGCCTGGCTCGCGGCGCCGACCAGCGCCGCGTCGCTCACCGCCGCACCAGCCGCGGCCCAGCGCACCCGCACCACGCGCGCCACGGTCGCGCCGGCGGCCAGCGTCTCGATCGCCTCGACACGCCCGCCCTTGACGAACGCCACGCGGTCACACACCCGTTCGACCTGGTCCAACTGGTGCGAGTTGAGCAGCACGGTGGCGCCGCTGCCCTTGAGATCGCCGAGCAGCCGACGGAACAGCACCACGCCGGTCGGATCGACCCCCGAGGCCGGCTCGTCGAGGAACAGATAGCGCGGGTTTCCGAGCAGCGCCTGGGCGAGCCCGACGCGCTGCAGCATGCCACGCGAGTAACCGCGGATCGGCCGCGCCCCGGCCGCCGCGTCGAGACCCAATCGGGCAAGGGCGGTGGCGCAGTCGGCATGACGCGTCGCCGCGGGCAGACGCGCCAGCGCGTGGTGGTATTCGAGGAAGTCGAGACCGGTCATCCACCGATCGAGCACCAGCCGCTCGGGCAGGTAGCCGGTCACCGCGCGCACCGCGAGATCGTCGGGCTCGTGACCGTCGATGGTGATGCGGCCGGCGTCGGGGCGGAGGAAGCCGAGCAGACAACCGAACAGGGTGGTCTTGCCGGCGCCGTTCGGGCCGATGATGCCAAACACCTCGCCCGGCGCGATGGTCAGCGAGACGCCGTCCAACGCCCGCACCGCCGTGCCCGAGAGGACACGGCGGTAGGTCTTGGTGAGCGACTCGACGACGATGCCGGTGGCCATCGTGACCTGTCTACGCCCCCGGGCCGCCGCGGGTTGCCTCGTTCGTCACTTGTGAAGCTCGTCCTTCCATACCGTCCCACCCTTCATCACCCACTTCACCCGCTCCAGCTCGGTGATGTCCTGCAGTGGATTACCCGTGGTCGCCACCAGGTCGGCGTAGGCGCCCGGTGCCACCGCGCCGACCTTCCCCTCCCAGCCCATCAGCTCGGCCGCCGAGCGGGTGGCGGTCTGGATCGCCTGCATCGGGGTCATGCCCTCGTCCACGTAGATCTTGAACTCGTGCACCTGGGTGCCGTGCGCGAACACGCCGACGTCGGTGCCGAACGCGATCTTGACCCCCTCGTGCAGCGCCGTGCGGAAGGCGGTGTGCGCGTGCAGACGCACCTCACGCGCCTTGGCGAGACTCTCGTCCGTGACGTGCAGTGGATTGCCGGGCGCGAAGATCGGCTCGATCACGTAGAGCGTCGGCACATACCAGGTGCCGTTCTTCTTGAGCACCCGCGCCGCCTCGACGTCCATGTAGCTGCCGTGCTCGATCGAGCGCACACCCGCCTCGCTCGCCCAGATCATGCCCTCCTTGCCATGGCAGTGCGCGGCGACGAAGCGGCCGAGCCGGTTCGCCTCCTCGACGGCCACCCGCATCTCCTCCTTGGTGTAGCCGGTGTGACGCGGATCGTCCTTGGCGCTCAACACCCCGCCGGTGGCCATGATCTTGATGAGATCGGCGCCCTGCTGGATGTCGAATCGCACCTTCTTGCGCACCTCGTCGGGGCCGTCGGCGACGCCGTTGGCGAGATCGCCGCTCCAGTGGTAGTCGAGCACGTTCTCGGGGTCCGCGTGACCGCCGGTCATGCTCAGCGGCCAGGTGGCCACCTGGAGACGTGGTCCCGGCGTCTCGCCGGCGTTGATGGCGTCGCGCAGGCTCACGTCGATCCGCTCGAATCCGCCGACGTCGCGACAGCTGGTGAACCCTGCCATCAAGTCGGCACGCGCGTTGTTGACGGCCAGGATCGCGTAGCGCCCGATCGGCC
>JBIOKD010000353.1:0-3316 GCA_044451485.1 Candidatus Eiseniibacteriota bacterium
CGGGGGTCGGCGCGGTCCTCGCGCGCCCGCAGCACGACCTCGACCAGCATCTGCTTGAGATCGAACCAGGCGTGGTGCATCTCACCGAGCAGCGAGAAGCGGCGGAAGCCGAGCACCACGTTCTCGAGCCGCTTGAGCTCCTCCTCGAGCACGCGCAGGTGTCGCGCCGCCGCGCTGTGCGGCTCCTTCCACTTGCTCTTGAGCAGCCCCAGATGCAGGGCCGCGGCGTGGAGCGGGTTGGCCATCTCGTGCACCAGACCCGACACCACCTTGGCCCACTCGCTCAGCTCGCCGGTGGCGAGCAACAGCTCGTCGGGACCGGTGGGCACGTCGGGGCTCGCGGCGCGCGCGCGGGTGGCTTCGAGACGCTCGCCGAGCTCGTTGATGCTGGAGGCGAGGCGGGCCAGCTCGTCCTCGCCCTCGACGGCCAGTCGGTAGCCGAACTCGCCCTCGCGGAAGCGCTCGAGACCGGTGGTGAGCTTGCGCACCCGGCCGGCGATGGCCTGCGCGAACAACACCGCGGCGAACACCGCGGCGAGCACCGCGAGACCGGTGACCCACAACCCCGTCTTGAGCGAGCCGATCAACTGCTCGCGCAGCAATGCCGTGGAGACCCCGACCCGCACGTCGCCGAACGGCTTGTCGCCGGCGCGCAGCACCACCACCTCCTCGTAGCCCTGCGGTGGGCCGAGCAGACGCAGCGCCAGCGCGATCACCCCGCCCTGTTCGAGTGTGGCGAGGCGGGGCCGTACCGTGAAGGGCTTTCCGAGCCGCGCGCTGTCGCTGTGCGCGATGGCGATGCCATGCGCGTCGTACACGGCGAGGTCGAGCAGTGTGGGGTCGCCGGCCAGTGAGGTCTCGAACAGCGCCCGGAGGGCGCGGTCCTTCGACATGGTCTCCTTGTCCCCCGGCTGCGCGGCGGCACGACCGGCGAGCAGGGCCACCTGCTGAGCGACCGCTCGGGTGCGTTCGGCGGCATGCAGGACCGTGTCGTGCACCTCGAGACCCGTATGTACCGCGATCGCCAGCCCCGCGACCACCAGGGCGAGCCCCACCATCCAGCCGGTGAGCGCGACCCGCAGCCCGACGCTCACGAGGCCTCGCGCCCCATGTAACGCTTGAGCTTGTTGTGCAGGGTCTTGAGACTGATCCCGAGCGCGCGCGCGGTGTGGGTCTTGTTGTTGTTGAACCGCTCGAGCGTGACCAGGATCGCCTTGCGCTCGATCTCCTCGAGCGGCTCGACCTCGTCGCGTCCGGCGCGCCGGGCGGCTTGTGGCGGCCGCACCAGCCGCTGGGGCAGATCGTGCGCCTCGATCACGTGGCCACGCGCCAGCACCACCGCGCGCTCGATCGCGTTCCGAAGCTCGCGCACGTTGCCCGGCCAGTCGTAACGCTCGAGCGCGCCGAGCGCCTCGTTGGACAGTCCCTCCACCGGGCGGGC
Organism: Candidatus Eiseniibacteriota bacterium; assembly: GCA_044451485.1. GTDB lineage: Bacteria > Eisenbacteria > RBG-16-71-46 > RBG-16-71-46 > RBG-16-71-46 > JBIOKD01. The sequence continues at coordinate 1,442 of JBIOKD010000353.1, forward strand.
GTTGAGGTCGGCGTAGGAGGCGATGAACCGCGCCGCCAGCGGCGCGATGTCCTCGCGGCGGTCCCGGAGCGGCGGCACGTGCAGCTGGAAGACGTTGAGCCGGTAGTAGAGATCCTCGCGCAACCGGCCCTCCGCCACCGCCTTCTCGGGGTCGCGGTTGGTGGCCGCCATGATCCGCAGGTCGGCCAGCTTCTCGCCGTGTCCACCCACGCGTCGATAGCGACGGGTCTCGAGCACCCGCAGCAGCTTGGCCTGGAGACCCGGCGCCATCTCGGTGATCTCGTCCAGGAACAACGTGCCCCCGGCGGCGTGCTCGAACAGACCGGCGCGCTCGGTCATGGCGCCGGTGAAGGCGCCGCGCTCGTGTCCGAACAGTTCGCTCTCGAGCAGGGTCTCGGGGATCGCCGGTGTGCTCACCGCCACGAACGGCGCCGAGGCCCGGTCGGACAGCGCGTGCAGCGTCGAGGCCACGAAGTCCTTGCCGACACCGCTCTCGCCGGTGATCAGCACCGAGGCCGACGACGGCGCCACCCGTTCCATGACCTCGAACAGCTGTCGCATGGGGGCCGAGCGGGCGATGAAGGCGTCGGCGCCGTCGAGGGTGGCGAGCCGCTTCTTGAGACGACTCACCTCGCTGCGCATCTCGTTGCGTTCGGCGACACGCTCGACCAGCAGTCGCAGACGCTCCATGTCCACCGGCTTGGTGAGGAAGTCGAACGCCCCCTCGCGGATCGCCTGCACCGCGATGTCGATCGTGCCGTGCCCGGTGAGCAGGATGAAGCCGATCCACGGGTCGAGTGAGCGCACCCGCTTGAGCATCTCGAGTCCGTCGGGGCCGGGATCCATCCGGAGGTCGCAGATCACCGCGTCGGGGCGCCAGGCCTCGACCATCGGCATGGCCTCGTCCACCGAGCCGGCGCTGCGCGCCTCGTGACTCCACTCGATGAGCTGTTCGGCGAGACCCTCGGCCGAGGCGAGGTGATCGTCCACCACGAGCACTTTCAAGGTCACCCCTCCCCCCGGCTCAACCGTGTCGTTCTTACGCAATCCGAAGATTCTACCCAGTACCCGGGATGAGAGCATGCTTTGTCTCTGCAAAGAAATCGGACGCTCCGAATCCATCGCAACTCGCTCTCTTTCCGATGGTTGGCGGTTCGCGCCGCGGGTGGAAAGCGGCGCCGTGGGCGCACGGGGGGCGCGCCGGGCGGCTGGCATCGTTCTTCCAATAGGGCAAGGCGTAGACCGACGCGAATGGATGCGCGTCCAGCGGACGGTCTCGGATCGAGCGGCAGGGCTCGGGTCGATCCGTGGGGGGATCGACACCTTGGCATTCGCACCACTCCACGGTCGGCCCGCCCCATTGCGGCTCGTTCCACGCGGTCCCGAGCGGTCACCGCGCTCCGGCGCGGCGAGACGCAGGGCTCCGCTCGGAACCCGGGCCCGGCGCGAACGGCGGCGGCGGTTCGTCCGGGCCTTTCTATGGGCAGCAGTCGTCGTACTGCTGCTCATGCTCGCGGCACTCCTCGCGGCGTCGTGGCCTCGATGAGTGATCGGGAGCAGCAATCGGAGCGGCGATACCCCCCCCGGATCGTCGCTCCACGAAATCGAAGGACGTCCAAGGCGTTCACGCAACGCCATGGAGGCCTGAAGGACCAAGCTTGAGCGGGTCGACGCACCCGAAGGGAGCCCGGAGAGAGATGTGGGGAGCGGCTCTCTGAGGGGCCCGCCTCGCTCAAGTGTCACGGGACGCCGGATCTGGTCGAGCGACCTCTCGACCGGGCCGGCGTTCCGCTTTCCTGGCCCGGATCGGCGGCCCGCCGGCCCACGATTCCTGCCCCGCGGCGCGGCTGATAGACTTGTCCCGGTCACGAACCC
>JBIOKD010000354.1:0-3311 GCA_044451485.1 Candidatus Eiseniibacteriota bacterium
GCGGCGGCCTCGAGTGTCATGCCCTGCGCGAGCCCCTGCGCGATGTGGTCGGCGACGGGCTTGGCCATGTCGACACGCTTCTCGAGCTCGGCGAGCTGACGCAGCTGGTCCCGGATCTCGTCCTGGGTGGCGGGACCCGCCGCGCGGCGATCGTCCACCTCCACGACCACGAAGTTGTCGGCCCCCATGAACACCGGACTCACGTCGCCCTTCTTGTGCGAGATCGCGAAGTCGAGGGCCTCCGGAGCGTCGAAGAGCTGCTGGGGCGGATTGCTCAGCTCGAAGTACCCGCTCTTGCTGGTGGCCAGACCGGCCTCGCTGGCGGCCTTGCTGAGACCCACCCGTGCGGCGCGGTCACGCACCTTGTCGAGCTTGTCGATCTGGGCGCGCACGGCGTCGTCGGACATCTGCGCCTTGATGACGATCTGGGCCACCCGGAGACTCGGGGTCGGGGACACCGGGTCCTGCACGTGATCCACGATCTTGAAGATGATGAAGCGCCCCATCTGCTCGACCGGATCCAGCACGGTGCCCTTCGGGGCCGAGGCCACCTGGGCGGCCAGCGGTCCGAATTCGCTCGGCTGGAAGGCGCGATTGATGGCACCGCCCTGGTTGGCGCCGGCGCCCTGCGAGTAGTCGCGCGCCAGCGCGGCGAAGTCCTCGCCCTTGCGGGCCCGATCGGCCAGTGCCTGGGCCTGCTCGCGCGCCACCCGCAGGTCCTCCGGCGAGTACTGTCGCGGGGACTGCAGGATCTCGAGCTGCGCCCGCTCGCCGGTGGCGAGCCGGTTCTTGTACTCGTCGTACACCCGGGAGATGTCCGCGTCGGTGATCGCCGGGACGTTGCCCACGGTCTGCGGCGGCACGATCACCGCGGTCAGCGCGGCGGTCTCGGTGGTGCCCCGGAACAGGTCCTGCAGCTCGGGCTGGGACAGTTTGAGCGACGCGGCCAGGTGCTCCTGCAGCTTCCGGGAGGGAAGCTGATCGCGCACCATCTGCTCGAACGGCGACCAGTTCGCATTGGGGTTCGCGAGCGCCGCCTGGTACTTGCTCGGGTCGAACTTGCCGTTGGTCTGGAAGTCGGGGGCCAGCGCGAGCTGGGTGGGGGGCGAAGCCTTGAGCAGGGTCACCACCTCGGCGTCGTGGGCACCGAGTCCGAGTTTGCGGGCCTTCTGGTCGAGCAGCACCTGGGTCACGATGCCGCGCCACGCCTGCGCCTCGACCATGCGCTCGTCCTCCTCCGACGGGTCGCCGCCGTACTGCCGCCGGTACTGGGCGCGGGTGTCGTTGAGGAAGTTCTGGTACTCCTGCCGGGTCACGGGGCGGCCGTCGACCACCGCCACCGCGCCGGTCGCCTTGTGTGTGAAACGCGGGTCGAAGGCGGTTCCGAACAGGAACACGAAGGTCACCACCGTGATGACGGTGAGGATCCACCAGATCGCCTTGATGCGCTTGTTGCCCATGCGCATGTACTTCAGCATTCGGGACTCCGGAGCGTGGGTCGTGAGCAGGGCCTGCGGTGGGAGCGACCGGGCATTCTATCAGGCCCGGCGTCCCGGGCGGAAGCCGGGCCCGGGCGCCGGTCGTGTCCCGGTTTGCACGCTCCGGGCGCCGCGCCGGCGCGCATCAGCGTTGCCACCCGCGTGGACGTGTGTTAACGCTTCTGCGAGCCACCCGTCCCTTCGATGAAAGGGTGCCCTTGACCACCCGCAACGATGCCCCGCCGCGCGCCGCCGAGACCCCGAGCCACGGTGCCTTGGAGCCGACCGTCGCCCCGTCGCTGTCGAGCCAGGTGCTCGACGCCCTCGAGCAGGGCGTGGTCGCGCTCGATCGCGAGCGGCGGGTGACCTATGCCAACCGCTGGATCGAGGAGTTGCTCGGCGCGGCCCCCGAGGGGCTGGTGGGCATGCCGGGGTCGCGGTTGTTCCCGGGCGCGGACGCGCGCTGGCTCAAGGGCGCCTCGCGCGAGCCGCGCGACTTCAAGCTCGAGGCCGAGGGGCGCGAGCTGACGCTCAAGGCCGAGTCCCTGCCGCTGCGTGACGAGGAGGGCGCGGTGCTCGGGTCGGTGGTGCTGGCCGAGACCATCGCCGAGACCGAGGACGGCGAGTTCCAGAAGAAGATCGACCGGCTGGTCTCGCTCGGCGAGCTGTCGGCGTACGTCGCGCACGAGATCCGCAACCCGCTCACCGGGATCCGGACCACGGTGCAGTTCGTGGGCTCGAAGTTCAAGTCGGCCGATCCCCGGCGCGAGGACCTCGACGACGTGATCAAGGAGCTGGACCGGATCGAGCAGATCATCACCGGTCTGCTCATGTTCGCGCGTCCGCCGGCGGCCCGTTCCCAGCCCTGCGACCTCGCCCAGGTGCTGGACAAGACACTCGACCTGCTCGAGCTGCAGCTCGGCGACGCCCACGTGAAGCTGGTCAAGGACCTGGCCGACGAGCTGCCGCTCGTCTACGCCGATCCGGACCTCACCCAGCAGGTGTTCCTCAACCTGTGTCTGAACGCGGTGCAGGCCATGCCGGAGGGCGGCGAGCTGCGGGTGGCGACCGGGGTCAGGCGCTACCAGCGCCGGCGCCCGCTGGTCGACGTGTCCTTCAGTGACACCGGGATCGGCATCCCGAAGGAGCTCATGGAGAAGATCTTCGATCCGTTCTTCACCACCCGCTCGATGGGCACCGGTCTGGGGTTGCCGATATCGGTCCAGATCGTCCGCGAGGTGGGGGGCGCCATCACCGCCAAGAACAACCCGGCGGGGGGTGCCACGTTCCGGGTCTCGTTCCCGGTCCCGGCGGAGCCGCCGGGACGGCCGGAGGAATGACGATGCGGACCACGGTGTTGGTGGTGGACGACGAGCTGCTGATCCGCAAGTCGCTGGCCAAGGTCCTGCGCGCGCGCGGCTGTCCGGTCGAGGTGGCCAGCAACGGCGCGGAGGGGCTCGAGAAGGTCACCGAGGTCCGGCCCCAGGTGATGATCCTCGACATGCGTCTGCCCGACACCGACGGTCTCTCGGTGCTCAGGAGGGTGCGTCAGCTCGACCCGCTGCTCCAGGTGATCGTGATCACCGCCTTCGGCGACGTCCAGACCGCGGTCGACGCCATGAAACTGGGCGCCAACGACTTCCTCCGCAAGCCCTACGAGATGGAGGACATCGTCATGGCGGTGGAGGCGGCCGGGCGCACGTTCCGGCAGGCAAGCGAGCTGGACGTCTACCGCCGGCAGGCGTGGAAGCAGTACTCGGGCGAGGAGATCATCGGCGAGTCCGACCCGATCACGCGGGTGCGGGAGCTGATCGACAAGGTGGTGCGGAGCCA
>JBIOKD010000355.1:0-3301 GCA_044451485.1 Candidatus Eiseniibacteriota bacterium
GAGCTGACCGCCGAGATCGAGGCCGGCTTCGCCGAGCTCGAGGCGCTGTCCGGAGACCAGGTGCCACGCTTCCTCGCCGAATACGGCACCGAGCGCGGCGTGTCGGCCGCGACCACCGCGCTGGCGATCGCGCGCGCCTGTCTCACCACCGGCGTGGTGCAGGAGGATCGCGACGAGTTCGCGCGCTTCATCCCGCGACTGCTGCGCATGTCGGTCGCCGACGGCGCCTGGCTCGAGGCGCGCGAGGCGCTGACCCTGCTCGAAGACATGGGCAGCGACGAATGGTCGCCGTCGACCCTCACCCAGGAGATGATGCAGCCGATCTCCATCTCCAGCATGCGCGAGCGGATCGACCAGCAGGAGCCCGCGGATGTGGCCGACTTCATCGCCTTCATCCGCTCACTCGGCGATCCCGGCGTGGACCTCCTCAACCTGGTGCTCGCCGAGAGCGAGCAGCGTCGCAACCGCCGCGCGATCGCCGAGGCGATCGCCGACCTCTGTCGGAACAACCCCGAGCGTCTGGCGCCGTTTCTCTCCGACCGGCGCTGGTTCGTGGTGCGCAACATCGTGCACATCCTGGGCTGGATCGGAGGCGACTCGATCGTCGGCATGCTGCAGGTCGCGATGCGGCACCCCGAGCCGCGGGTGCGTCAGGAGATCGCCGCCGCCCTCGGCAACGTGCCGCCCCGTCTCGCTCGGCCGTTGCTGCTCAAGCTGCTCGACGGCGCCGACAGCCGGATGTTCTGCGCGGTGCTGCATCAGCTGTCGGGCGAGCGGCACGGACCGACCGCGAAGCTCCTGCTCGGCTATTTGGTCGATCCCGGCTTCGAGACCCGGCCGACCGAGGAAAAACGCGCGATCTACTCCACCCTCGGCGCCGTCGGCGGCGACGAGATTGTGTCCGAGCTCGAGGCCGAGCTGTTCCGCGGCAACTGGTTCTCGCGCACCCAGGACACCCATCGGCAGGCGGTGGCGCGTGTGCTGGCGCGGGTCGGCACGCCGCAGGCGCGTCAGGTGCTCGAGCGGGGCGCCACCTCGCGGCGGGTGCAGGTGCGGCAGGCGTGTGAGTTGGCGATCATGGGGATGAACGACAATGAGTGACACGACCACGCCCCGGACCCCGGGCGACGACGCCGACAAGAACCGGTTCGCCGAGACCGGACCGCAGTTCCTGCAGCGTCTGTCGGCGATGATGCGCACCGCGCGCACCTACGACGTCTCGAACCAGGCGTTCCAGCGCCAGGCCCGCGAGTTCATCGACCTCATCCGCCAGGTGCTGGAGAGCGAGGAGGCCGACGAGGTCGCGCTGATCGCGGTCGGCGACTATTTCTATCTCAACGGGGTGCGGATCCGGGCGCAGGCGTCCCTGCTCGCGATCTATCACTCGCTGATGACCGAGTTCGAGCGCCGGCAGCTCGGCGGCATCCGCTTCCTCCACGATCTCACCGACGCCGAGTTCGAGCGCTTCTTCCAGCTGCTCATGGCGGCGGACGTCGAGGCGCTCGCCGAGCGGTTCGCCGAGACCGTTCGTGAGGCGCGGATCGAGCACATCGTGCCGGTGCCCGCCGACGAGATCGATGCCGACGACATCACCAAGGGGATGGAAGGCGAACCGGAGCGCACCGAGCGCGGCCACGCCAAGAAGGTGTTCTGGCGCGCGGTGCTCGGCACCAAGCGGGTGCTGCTGCGCGCCCGTCAGACCGGACGTCCCGACCTGCGTCAGGCGAAGCGTCTGGTCCAGCCGGTGGTGGACAGCATCATGCGACACGAGTATTCGGTGGTCGGTCTCACCGCGCTCAAGGACCACGACGAGTACACCTACGCCCACTGTGTCAACGTGAGCATCCTGTCGATCGGCATGGGGCAGACGCTGGGACTGCCACGTCAGGTGCTGGCCGATCTCGGCGTGTCCGCGCTGTTGCACGACATCGGCAAGATCGCGGTGCCGGGTGACGTGCTGCGCAAGCCGGCGGCGCTCAGCGCCGAGGAATGGGTGATCATGCGTCGTCACCCGCTCGAGGGCGTGAAGATGGTGACCCGCATGCCGGGGGTCACCCCACTCACGCTCGACTCGATGCGGGTGTGTCTTGAACACCACATGAACTTCGACCGCACCGGATACCCCGAGGTGAAGGGCGACTGGGGTCAGAGCACGCTGGCGCGCATCGTGGCGGTGGCCGACTGCTTCGACGCCATGACCGCGCATCGCGCCTACGCCCGTCGCGCCCGCACCCCGTTCGAGGCGCTCCAATACCTGCTCGGGCCGTCGCGTGTGAATTTCGACCCGGCGGTGCTGTGGGCGCTGGTGAAGACCGTGGGGCTCTACCCGGCGGGCACCCTGTTGCAGACCGAGTCGGGGCACGTGGTGCTGGCGCTGAGCCCGAATCCGAAGGACGTCGCGCGTCCGGTGGTGCGGGTGCTGCTGCACCCGGATGGCTCCACCGCGCCGAGCGCGCCGCCCGAGGAGTGGACTCCGATGCCACGCGCTCACTCCGTCAAGCGCGTGATCCAGCCCGAGGAGGTCTCGGTCAACACCTCGGAGCAGCTCGCCGCCTGAGCACGCAGAGGTGCGGGGTCATGCGACCCCGCCCCCTGCTTTCGGTGGGCCCGCTGCGCGGACTGGATGCTCCCCAGCTCCAACCGCGCTCACGACGGACCCACACGTCTCAGCGCGTCGTCAGTCGCGGCCCCAGCGTCCGTGCCCGCGCCACTCGCCGTGGCGGTGCGTGTCGATCCGCACCACGCGGTACGCGTGGCGGTAGCCGAAGTGACGCGTCCAGTCGGCGTACGTCACGTACGTGACGCCGCTCATCGGATCCTGGTACGCCCAGCCCGGTGGCAGCGGGCTCACGTAGCCCGCGTTGACCGCGAGGCCGCGACCCGCGCTCGAGAACGACACGCTGAAGCCACCTGGCGACACGTACACCGGCGGTGGGCACGGCGCCGGTCCGTAGACGACGGTGGGCGCCTCACAGCTCGGCTGCGTGTCACGGTCCCAATCACCGCGCTGGTGTCCATACGCGTGCCCCGCGCGGGCAGGGGCCGCGAGCGTGATTGAGGCGGCCGCGATGACGGCGGCGGCGAGGCCGACGGTGCGGATGACGCGAGCGTTCATGGGAGCCTCCGGATCGGGTGTGCTGCGTGACTCGCCATGGCTCCATGCAGCCCACATGCCAGCGGCGCGCGGCGGGAGGAATCAGCACGGGGCCAACGACTTGGCGTAGCGGAGTGGGGCGGTCCACGCGTCCCGCTCGGGGACCCGTGTGGCGCAGTCGCGACAGGGTGCGCATCCGCGGGGGAA
>JBIOKD010000356.1:0-3298 GCA_044451485.1 Candidatus Eiseniibacteriota bacterium
GGGTTGTTGTCGGACGGGGACGAGCTGCTGGTGCTGTCCCCGCACTGGATGGCGCTCCCCAAGCTGGTCGGGCTCGTCCCCGGCGCGCGCTGGTGCACGTGGTCCGTCTATCTCGACGCGCTGGCGGGGACGCTCGCGCCGGCGGCGCTCGCCGCGGGGCTCGCCCAGGCACTGCGACCCGAGACCCGGGGGATCTATCTCAACACGCCCAACAACCCGACCGGCGCGGTGCTCACCCGCGAGCAGCTCGCCGCCATCGCCGAAGTGGCGATCGCACACGATCTGTGGGTGGTGAGCGACGAAGCCTACGAGCACCTGCTGTTCGACGGGGCGCGGCACGTGAGCATCGGATCGCTGCCGGGAATGGCGGGGCGCACCGTCGGGGTCTACACGTTCTCGAAGACCTACGCCATGACCGGCTGGCGGCTGGGCTACGTGGTGTCACCACCGGCGTTGCGCGGCTGCATGGGACCGTTGTTGTCGTTCTACACCACCCACGGCGTGTTCCCGGCGGTGCAGAGCGCCGGTCTCGCGGCGCTGACCGGGCCGCAGGACGCGGTCGAGACCATGCGTCGCGCCTATCAGGAGCGTCGTGACCTGCTGCTGGGCGGTCTCGCCGGTCAGGGCGCGGTGCGTGTGCCGGCGCCACGCGGTGCGTTCTACGCCTTCGCCGACGTGTCCGGCGCGCTCGCCGGTGGCGACGTCTGGGAGCTGGTCGAGCACTGGCTGTCGCTCGGGTTGGCGGTGCTGCCGGGCACCGCGTTCGGCATCGAGTTCGGCGACCGGGTGCGGATGTCGCTCGCCACCCGGCGTGACGACGTCGTCGCGGCCGCCGCCCTGCTGGTGAGACGGTACAGCGGCGCGCCGGTGGCCTGAGCCGGGGTGAGCGGGAGGAGCGGATGGGGTTCTGCCCGGAGTGTGGACGCGAATACGATCCAGCGGTGGTCGCTTGCCCGGTGTGCCGCGTCGTGCTCGCCGCCGAGCCGCCGGTGCGTGCCGGGGCCGACACCCCGGTGGTCGTGCACCGCGTGCCCGACGCCGCGGCCGGGGCACTGTTGTGCGGGGTGCTCGAGCAGGAGGGCGTGCGCACCGTGCTGCGCACCGCGACGCTGCCGGGTTACGGCTCCGTCATGCGCGACTGGGCCACCAGCGAGTGGGGCGAGATCCTGGTGGCGGAGGGTGACGCGGCCGAGGCGCGGGCGATCCTCGCCGATTACCTCGCGGCGTTGGAGCGTGGCGGGGTGGTGCGGGATGAGGACGTGGAGAGCGGCGAGGGCTGAGCGGCGATTGGAGACGATGGGGCGTGATCGCTCAGCCGTCGGCAGCCTCGTCGGTGTCCTCGTCGTCCTCCTCGATCTCGATGACGAAGTCGCCGCCCCGCATCTGCGGCACGATCACCCGGTGCAGCGCGATCGACAGCACCTCGTCCATGCTCGAGACCGGCACCAGCTCGAGCTTGTCGCGCACGTCGGCGGGAATGTCGCCGATGTCCTTGAGATTGACCGCCGGGAACAGGAGCGTCTTGATGCCGGCGCGGTAGGCCGCCAGCGCCTTCTCGCGCAGACCGCCCACCATCAGCACCTTGCCCCGGAGACTCACCTCGCCGGTCATCGCCACGTCGTGGCGGATCGGCTTGTCGCTCAGCACCGAGGCGATCACCAGCCCCACCGTGATCCCGGCCGAGGGGCCGTCCTTGGGCACCCCGGCGGCGGGGAAATGGATGTGGATGTCGGTGTTCGAGAAGATGTCGGCGTCGATCTCCAGCGTGTCGGCACGTGAGCGGACGTACGAATACGCCGCCTGGATCGACTCCTTCATGACCTCGCCGAGCTGCCCGGTGGTGACGACGCGACCCTGACCCGGCATCTTGAGCGCCTCGACCACCAGCACCTCGCCACCCGAGCTGGCCCACGCGACGCCCAGCGCCACGCCGACCTCGTCCTCCTTGTCGATCGCCTCCGGCGCGTACACGCGGTGACCGAGATACTGTTCGAGCTCGGCGACGTCGACGTTGTGACGACGGGTGTCCCCGGTGGCGCGAGCCCGAGCCACCTTGCGACACACCATCGCGATCTGACGCGACAGTCCACGCACGCCGGCCTCGAGGGTGTAATGACGCACGGTGTCACGCAACGACTCGTCGGTGATCTGCAGGTCGCGCGCCGACAGCCCGTGCGCGCGCAGCTGGCGTGGCAGCAGGAAGCGCTTGGCGATGCCGATCTTCTCGTCCTCGCTGTAGCCGGGCACCTCGATGACCTCGAGGTGCTCCTGCAGCGCGTCCGGCACCATCTCGAGCACGTTGGCACACAGGATGAGCACGGTGTGCGAGATGTCGATCGGGAGGCCGAGATAGCGATCGGTGAATCGCGAGGTGCTTTCCGGATTGAGCAGCTCGAGCAGCAGCTCCACCACCCGCAGACCGCCCTCGCCGGTGATGCGATCCACGCCGTCCACGATCATCACCGGGTTGCGGGTGCCGGCCTCGCGCAGCGCGCGCAGGATCTTGCCCGGCTGCCCGTCGGGAAGCGCCCGCGGGATACCGGCCAGCTCATCCACGTCGGTGGTACCGGAGACGCTGATCCGCACGAACGGACGCTGGAGCGCGATCGCCACCGCGGCGCCGAGCGAGCTCTTGCCGGTTCCGGGCGGGCCCACCAGACACAGCGCCGGACCCGGCAGATCAGGTTTGAGACGACGCACCGAGAGGAACTCGAGGATGCGCTCCTTCGCCTTGGGCATGCCGAGGTGCTCGCGATCGAGCACCACCTCGACCTGCTTGAGATCGGCGTCCTCGGAGCTCACGGTGTCCCACGGCAGCGACCACAGCCAGTGCAGGTAGCTGCGCACCTGCGCCGCCTCCGGGGAGCCCGAGGGCAGCCGGCGCAACCGCTCGGTCTCGCGCTGGGCGGCGCGCGCGACCTCGTTGGGCAGGGCCGCCGGGGTGAGACGGGAGCCGGGCGACAGCGGCTCGGCGCCGATCGCGTCCTCATGGGACAGCGACGCGGACTGGGCGCTGAGCCCCCGCACCACGCGACGTCCGGCCGCGGTGCGGGAACGAGGGGTGCGGGTCATCGGGTCTCCGTGCGGTGTGCCGGGGAATGTCGGGATCGACCACGCCGGCCGGCATGGCCATCCCCCCTTTGGACAGTGCAAGGGGTCTGCCGGGTGCTGACTTCGCCAAGCGATGCGTCTCAAGTGATTGCGGTACAACGAGACACGAATCGCAGCCCGGAAATCATTGAATGTCGGGCGGGCTCGCCGGACAGCCCGATGCCGCGCAATGGGTTGTCAGGGGGCA
>JBIOKD010000357.1:0-3296 GCA_044451485.1 Candidatus Eiseniibacteriota bacterium
CGCTGCGACGCGGGCCGCGGCGGCTCGGGTGGGCGGCCGTCGTGCTCGGCGAGCAGCTTCTGGGCGCGGGCGTCGAGCACCGCGGGGTCGCGCTACGGTCCCGGACCCAGCTCCGGGTCGTGCTGGAGCCCCAGGATCAGGTTCTCGGCCAGCGTCATCGGCGGCACCAGACCGCGCCTGAGCCGATCGCTGGGAATGTGCGCGAGGCCGGCCGCGAAATGCTCGGCGGCCGAGCGACAGGAGACCCGCTGACCGTCGATCAAGACCTCGCCGTGTGACGGAGTGCGCAGACCGGCGAGACATTCCACCAGCTCGTGCTGGCCGTTGCCCTCGACCCCGGCGATGCCGACGATCTCGCCACCGCGCACCTCGAACGTCACCCGACGCACCGCCGGCAGACCGCGATCATCGTTGGCGTCGAGCAGACGCGCCTCGAGCAGCGGGACCTCGGGGTGGGTATCGGCGCGTGGCAGCTCGGTGGCGATCGGTCGGCCCACCATCAGCTCGGCGATGCGCGCGGTGGTGAGCGTGTCGACCGTCCCCGCGCCCACCACCCGCCCACCACGCATCACCGTGACCCGCTGCGCCAGCGCCCGCACCTCGGCCAGCTTGTGGGTGATGAGCACGATGGTGGTGCCCTGCGTCTGGAGCGCTCGCAGCGCGGCGAACAGCTCGTCGACCTCCTGCGGGGTGAGCACCGCGGTGGGCTCGTCGAGAATCAGCACGCGGGCGCCGTGCGCCAGCGCCTTGAGGATCTCCACCCGCTGTTGCGCGCCGACCGACAGCGTGTCGATGCGCGCCGCGGGATCGACCGGGAGACCGAAGCGGGCGGACAGCTCGCGCACACGGGTGACCGCCGCCGCGAGGTCGACGCGACCCGGCCAGCGACGCGGCTCGCGGCCGAGCATGACGTTCTCGGCCACGGTGAGCGGACCGACCAGCATGAAGTGCTGGTGCACCATGCCGAGCCCGAACCGCATCGCGTCGGCGGGGCTCCGGAGTCGCACCGCGTGACCATCGATCACGACCTGTCCCGAATCCGGCTCGAGCAGCCCGTACAGCACCCGCATGAGTGTGGTTTTGCCGGCGCCGTTCTCACCCACGATGGCGTGGATCTCACCGGGCGCGAGCTCCAGCGAGACGGCGTCGTTCGCGAGCACGTGACCGAAGCGGCGGGTGATGTCGTGGAGCGCAACGGCCGGAGCGGGCATGGGAGGGGAGCGTAGTCAGCGGGGGCGCAGGCGTCTAGGACGGCAGGGGTGGGATCGGACCTGGAGCGGACCGGCGACAGGGCGGCCGATCCGGATGTCGGCCGTTGCATGCCTGCCGCGGAGAGGCGCAGGATCAACCCTGCGGGGCGGGGCTGTGCTCGCCGGCCCGCGCCCCGCGGTCTCCTTCGAAGGAGGCTGGCATGAGCCGGTGGATACCCTTCTTCATCCTGCCGGTGCTTCTGAGTGCCCCCAACCCGTGCGCCGCGGGCACGTCCGGGATCGACCTTGCCTGGGGAACGTGCGCCATGACGGGGGGGTCGGGCGATCAGTATTTCGCCTGCGACACGAATTATCCGCTCGCGCCGTACCGGCTGGCCATGGTGTTCCGCTCTCCATCGTCGATTCCAGATTTCGCTGGCGTCAGCATGACGCTCAACATATGCACCTCGCTTTCGGCCGGACTCCCGGATTGGTGGAAGTTGGGGCCCGGTCAGTGTCGCGACGGGGCCTTCACGTTCCCGGCCGCGACGTCGGGTCTGGGGAGCACGTGCACCGACATCTGGATTGGTCACGAGACGGGAGGCGGATTCGTCGCACAGCCGGTATCACCGAGCCGGATCAGAATCGTGATGGACTTTGCCGCCGCCGACACGGCGCAGGTGACCGCGGGAGTGCGGTACGTGGGCGGTGTGGCGACTCTCGACCGACAAAGTACCGTGCCGGGCGGGTCATCGGTCTGCGCGGGCTGCCTGGAGGGGGTGAGCCTCTATCTGCAAGGCGTCGAGCTGTTCGGGTTCTCACCGAGCGAGGACTACATGCTCTCGTACCAGGACACGCGGCAGTTCGTGTTATGGCAGGGCGGGGATACTTACGGCCCGTTCTGCGTCCCGGATCCCACCCGCAACGCCACCTGGGGCGCGATCAAGTCCATGTATCGGTGAGGAGAGTCGTCATGGTTGCGAGGATTCTTCTGATCGCAGGGGTGCTCGTCGTGGTGGCGACCAAGCCAGGTGCTGCCGCGACACCCGAGATCGACCTCGCGTGGGACACCTGTGCCACCACCGCGGCGTCGGGGGCTCTGTATCCCACGTGTGACTCGAACGAGCCCGGCATCACACACCGTCTCGCAATGACGTTCCGGTCCGAGTTCGCGATCCCGGACTACGCGGGGAACAGCATCCTCATGCGCATCAACGCGGATGCCCACTCGGTGCCCGATTGGTGGAGGATCAAGAGCGGAGAATGCCGCAGCGGCTCGTTCGTCCTTCCCGCCTCCACCACGGGTCTCGGTAACACCTGCACCGACCTGTGGACAGAGCACGACACCAGTGGTGGATTCGCGGTGGGCTATTCCGGGAATCGATTGGAGATCCGAGCGGACTTTGCGAGCGCGGACACGCTACAGGTGCTCGCCGGTGTCCGTTACCTGGCCGGGGTGGCATCGATGGACATGCGGCACACGGTGGACGACGGCTCTGGCGACCCCGTCTGCGCCGGGTGCGCGACGGCGACATGCCTGCTGCTCGAATCGGTCGAGCTGTTCGGATGGACCCCGGGCGAGGACTACACGATCGCGTTCGGGACCCGCCAGATTGTGTATTGGAACTATCCCGGCTACGGCTCGGACCCCTGCTATGTCCCGACCCGCAACGCCACCTGGGGCGCGATCAAGTCGATGTATCGGTGACGCGGCTGGCGGCGAGCCCCGCCCGCCGCTATCGCGGCCGGCGCACCATCATCACCGTGACGTCGTCCTCGAACGGCGTGCCGTCGTCCTGCTTGCGCAGGCGGACCAGCAGATCGTTCACCGCCGCCTCGGCCGGACCCTCGCGCCAGTCGGTCAGCCAGCGCACGAGGCCGTCGGCGCCGAACTCGCGCTCGTGCTCGATCGCGCGCTCGATCACGCCGTCGCTGTAGAGCACCAGCGCGGCGCCGCGATCGAGGTGCGCGAAGCCGAGCTTGTAGAGCACCTCGGGGTCGGGTCCGAGGATCAGACCACCGACGCTCAGCTCGTGCGTGCCCTTGTCGTCGATCAGCAGCGGCGGCGGGTGCCCGGCGTTCACGTACGAGAGATTCCCGTTCCGC
>JBIOKD010000358.1:0-3284 GCA_044451485.1 Candidatus Eiseniibacteriota bacterium
CCGCAAGTCCGGCATGAACTGGTTCCGGAACCAGTTGTTCACTTCTTTCACAAACATGGTCTGGGCATGTCGAGCCCGGACGAGCGGCGATGGGCGCAATGAACGTTGCCAGGTCCGGCTGCGGGAATCGCTCCGCCAGCATCCTCTCGATCTGGATCTTGGTCTGGTGCGTCGCCGCCACGATCAGGTCCGCGGCGTTCTCCCGGGTCAGGTGCGGGGCGAGGAACACGACCCCGGTCAAATGCAGGCGCCCCTCCGCGATCGCGAGGAGGATCCCGGGGAAGCGTCTGCCGGCACGGGCGGCCCGGATCCGCTTGTAGGCCATGTCCTCCGACATGTGCCACTCGCCCACGCAGTAGGCGAACATGGAGGGGTAGCCGGCAGGTAGGTAGAGCTTGCGGACGTCGATCTCGGCCACGGTGGCGAGCAACTCGGCGGTGTTGCCGCGATCGATGGCAAGCTGGGAACCGAAGAGCTGGAGCAATGCCGCGTCCGAGAGATGCGACCGTTTGTTGCAAGTCATGAAATAACTCCGCGACGGGGGCGGGTGTCGCGGGGGCAGGAGCATTTCTATCACGAGCGTTTTGGACGCTCGGAGGTCCCCCAGGACCGTGTCGCGCGGGCCAAGCCACGAATCGCCCGTGTGGCCGTGCGATTCGCGGTCACGAGCGATCTCAGGCATTCACGTCGCGCGCGGTGAACACGATTCGCGAACGCCGAATGAATCCGCGCGCCAATGCGTCAAGCCGAATCGTGACATGTGTGCAGATTTCACAAGGCTGTGATCTTGCTCAGGTGCGTCGCGCGGTTGGCACTCGGCGCACTCTCACGGCGGCAGCATCGCGGCATCGCTCATTTGGGATCACCACTCGCCCGTCGAGGACACCAATCGCCGACGATCGGATGTCATCGCGACCACGGTCTCAGAAGTCGTACGTGATCAGGAACTGCATCACCGGGCGGCGTGTGTACTGCTTGAAGTCCTGGGTCAGGAACGCCCAGTTCCAGCGGATGCTCGGGAACACCCCGCCGCCCATGTAGAGCCCGTACCCGACGCTGCCGAGGTGGTCCACGAACCAGGTGTCGCCGTACCGGTTCCACCCCCACGCCATGTCCGCGAAGCCGGCGACGCTCGCCCCCGGCAGCTCCCATGGCGTCGGCACCGACAACAGCAGACCTCGCAGCAGCGGCATCCGGAACTCCTGGGAGACGAGTGCCGTCCGGGTGCCGCTCACGACCCTCGAATCGTAGCCCGGCAGCACCCACGGACCGCCGATGTACTGCCGCTGCGCGTCCGGGCCAAAGCTGCCTTCGCCGGCGATCCGTGTCGCCGACACCATGCGCGGCATCGGACGCCGATAGCCGCGCCACTCGCCGTATGCGGTGGACCAGCTTCCCTGGTCGGTGGTGAGGTCGCGGGTGTATCCACCAGCCAGATACCAGCGCTGCCCCGCGATCGGTCCGGCGTACGACCACACCGTGTTGTCGCGTACCACCGCCAGATATTCGGAGAACAGGTCCAGGTTCGCCAGATCCCCGTTGCGAAGACGGTGATCGTCGGCGTGACGCATGACCGCGGTGGCGTCGATGCGGAAGAACTTGTTGATCGGGTACGACACGATCCCGGTCATGCCGATCCGTCGCTCGCGGACGATGGCGTCGAGATCCGCGTCGTAGACCTCGGTGAGACGGAACACGCCGACGCCGTAGTTCAGACGCTGGGCGCGGTTGATGTAGGTCACGCTGCCCTGGAAGCCGTCCCAGAAGTTGCCGAAGCGGTCGGCATCGTTGGCGATGAAGAAGTAGAGCTGCTCGTTGCCGAGCATGTCGCTGAGCGCCGCCTGCGCCTGCGCGGCGCCGACGTCGATCCCCGGCGCGTAGGCGAGCCCGCTGGTCACGATGTCGAGACCGAAGTGCCGCTCGTAGGCATGCCGGGGCCCGGTGTAGGGCGTCGCGACATGCGGGTACTCGGGCGCCACCGGGACCTGGGGCGGATCGGTGGCGGCGAGACTCGACGACGGGAGCGGTGGCTCGGGCTCGGCCCGCAGCGTGTCGGGCAGAAAGCGCATCCGATACACCTCGAACTCGATCCCCTCCTGCCCCACGAACAGGAGTCCGCGGCCATCCGGGAGCCAGTCGGTGTCCCACGCCGCGCCCTGCAGACGCGTGACCCGTCGTGCCTCGGCCTTGGGCTCGGCGTCGCGCACCCAAAGATCGGGGGTGCCGCCACGGGTGGAGCGGAACGCGATCCAGCGACCGTCGGGCGAGTACACCGGCTGGCGGTCCTCGCCACTCGGTGGGATGCCCAGCGGCTCGAGTGTCCCGTCCTCGAGCGACAGACGCCACAACCGGTGTCCGCCGTTGGGGCTGCCCCGATCGGAAGCGAACGCGACCCAGCGCCCATCGGGCGAGATGTCGGGCTCGATGTCGTCGAAGTCGTCGTTGGTGAGCCGCTCGAGCTTGAGCTTCTCGTCCGGCCACGTCGCACGATAGAGATCCGAGCGTCCCGAGTAGTCCTGCGCCGAGAACACCAGACCGCCGTCCCCCGGGGTCAGACAGGGGTAGTTGATGGCCACCAGGTTGGACAGCTCGATGCCCCGCACCACCCGGTGGGTGCGGCTGTCCACGATCAACAGCACGTCGCGACCGCCCTGCTTCGAGCTGAGCGCGATGAGACCCGAGGGCGAGGTGCCGGGACGATTGCTGAAGAGATGGAACGACTCGAATTGCGGCGACACCCCGCCACGCAGCAGTCTCACCTGCCGGCGACCACCCGACGGGTTGGGCTCGTCCAGCATCAGGTCGATGCCGGTCTCGCCGGCGGCGAAGTAGCAGAATCGCAGCGCGGTGTCGGCGGCGGCGGTCCGGAACGCGCGCACCCCGAGATTGAAGTCACCGTGGCGGCTGTAGCGACGCGCGATCCGTGGAGACGGCGTGGTGGTGAGCAGCGCCGGATAGTAGTGGCGCTTGAGCCCCTCGAACCACTCCTCGTCCTCGTCCTCCAGACGGCGTCCGGTCACGATCCGGAACAGGGTCGGGAAGTCCTCCGCCCGCCACCACGAGTCGAGCATGTCGAACACCTTGTCGGGCCCGTACACGTCGGCGAGGTGCATGAGGAACGACTGCCCCTCCTTGTACATGAGCACTGTGCCCTCGATCGGCTCGCTGTGGGTGAGCGGCATCGCCTTGCCGCTGAGCATGGCGTCGCGGAGCAGTCCTTCGGCGTCCTCGTCCCAGTGCGTGCCACACCATTCGGCCAGCCCCTCGGTGAACCACAGCGGCGG
>JBIOKD010000359.1:0-3278 GCA_044451485.1 Candidatus Eiseniibacteriota bacterium
GACGGTGCCGAGATCGAGTGCGCCACGGAAGTCGTGGAACGAGCTGGTGGGGATCTGGCCGGCCGGCTGGCTGCTGACCGAGCCCGATGCGGAGGTCACGGTCTGCATCTCGCCGTTGGGGACCGCGCCGCTCGGCGAGGCCCCGGTGATCGCGTCGAGCGCGAGTTGCGCCGAGATCTCGCGCCCAGCGGCGAACAGACGGGTGACGCGCGCCACCGGCTCGATCACCGTGGCGCGGTCCTTCTCCGAATAGTAGAGACCCGAACCCTCGAACATCCAGCGCGGGTCTTCCGGGCTCGCATGCGCCACCGCCGGCAGTCCGGCGGTGATCAGCAGCCATGCCGCCGCCCCGAGGCGGCCACGCAGCGGGGCTGGCCCCTGGGCCCCGCTCAGTTGCATCCGCAGCCCCCACCGGCCACGTCCATGCTGCCGGTCGAGCCCTCCTTGCTGAAGTACACGTGATCGTCCACGGCCGTCTCCAGCGGACGCGGGTTGAGACGCATCCTCGGCTGGGCGAGCAGGTCGCGGTCCCACGGCTTGACCGCCGTGGCCGCGCAGCCACCGGTCGCCAGCAGCGCGGCGAACAGGACCATCGTCGCCGCGGCGTGAAGAAGGGCGCCCCTCATCGTGGCAGCGCCTGCACGATCGTGGTCTCGACCGCGGCGGTCTTGCGACGCTCGAAGCCGGCATGGGTCATGAGGATCTCGCCATCGGGACCGACCACGAAGCTCGAAGGCATAGCGCTGACGTGGTAGGCCTCGGCGACCCTCCCGTCGGGATCGAATCCGACCGGGAATCGCACCGGGTGACGGTCGAGGAACTCCTCGGCGAGCGAGCGGTCCTTGTCGAGATCGATCGCCACGACCTCGAAGCCACGCGGACCGAGTCGCGCCCGCAGCGAATCCATCCACGGGAACGACTGCCGGCAGGGATCGCACCACGACGCCCAGAAATCGATCAGCACCACCCGTCCGCGCAGGGAGTCGAGCGCGACCGCGCCTTGGCGGGCCGGCAACGCGAATGCGGGAGCGCGCGTCGGAGGCCGCTCCGCCCCGATCGCGGTGGTGAGTGCGACCGCGAGCGCGGACCACACCATGAGGCCATTCGACAGACGACGCATCGGCTCCGATCTCGTGGCCCGTCGGGCGGCGACTCGACGGAGCGGGCATCACCGCCATTCATACACGAATCGGGGCCTCCGGTTCCAGTCGGGTGGCCCGCGCGAAGCGCTCACGCACAAGCTTCGCTCATCGGCTCCCGACCACCAGAACCCGGAAGGTTCCCGGCACGATGCTCGGACGTGGATGCGGCCGGTCGGGGGTGGGCGCCGGCGGCGGCCCGAAGTCGGCGGTCGCGGTGTACACGAGACCGGTCTGCGGATCCAGGGCGCAGGTGCGTGCGCCACGCTCGGTGGTGACGGTCTCGACGCCCCGATAGTGGTCGGCATCATCCTCGTGAATCACCGTCAGCGTACCTTCCCCGTTGGAGCTGTAGACCAGACCTCGGGTGGCGTCGAAACGGACGCCGTCGACCCCGGTCCCGATCGGCAGCGTGCTCACGACCCTCCCGTTGCGGGCATCGAGCACCACGAGCTTCTGGTTCGCGCAGCCGGCGAACAGTCGACCGTGCTTCTGATCCATCGCGAGACCGGAGGGTCCCTCCCCTGGCGCGAGCGTCCAACGCGCGACGACGGCGAGCGTGCGCGTGTCGAGCGTGACCACCGCGCTCGAGTCCTCCAGGTTGACGAACAGTCTGCCGGTTCCGTCCACCACCGCGAACTCGGGTCGGCCACCGAGCGGCACCACGCCGACCACCCGGCCGGAGCGCCCCTCGATCACCGCGGCGTTCGCGCTACCACCGCAAAAGGCGAACACCCGCTGTGAGACCGGGTCGTAGACAATGGCGTCGGGATTTCGTCCCGGCACCGCGACCCGTCCGAGGACCGAGTAGTGGGCGAGGTCAAACATGGTCACGGTGGAATCGCGCCCGTCGCTCGCGAAGCCGCGGCCGAGGTCCGGCGCGATCGCCACGCCGTGGACGCCCATCGTGCTGTCGACCTGCCCGATCACGCTGTCGCGTGCCAGATCCACGACCACGACGCGAGTCGAGTGGGTGACGAACAGCCGCTGCGTCGGACCGTCCACCGTCAGGTCGTCCCACCCGCCCTCGCCATCGATCGGGATCCGACGCAGCACCTGGCGGGGCGAATCACCAGCGCTGGTCGTGGCCGCGACGGCCATGGCGAGCAGGAGCATCGTCGCGAGGGTCAACCGAACTCTCATGATGGACCTCCGTGGCGGACACGACCCGGGGTCGTGGCGCGATGTGGGTCAGTCGAAACGGCCGCCGACTCCGGCGAGCAGCGACGGCAGCACCAGCAGCAGCAACACGGCCGAAAGGGTGAATCCGCCGATCACGGCGATGGCGAGAGGGCGCAGCAGCTCGCTTCCGGAGCCGAGTCCGAGCGCGAGCGGGAACAACGCCGCGATGCCGGCCAACGTCGTCATGAGCACCGGTCGGGCGCGCCTCCGCGCGGCCGCGATGGCGGCCACGGCCGGCTCGACGCCACGGACGCGGGCGTCACGGTAGACCGCCACGAGGAAGAAGCCGTTCTCGGAGACGATCCCCACCATCATGATCGCGCCCACGAAGCTGGAGATGTCGAGGGTCGAGCCGGTCACGCGCAGCGCCGCGAACACACCGGCGAGGGAGGCCAGCGTGACCGCGAGCAGGGACAGGGTCAGCCACCAGGATTGGAACGACGCGAGGAGGACGAGGGTGACGAGCACGGTCGCCGCCACCAGGACCAGGAGCAGCCCGCGAAACGAGGACTGCTGCTGCGCCCACAGACCTCCATAGCGCAGTGTGACCCCCGCCGGCAGGGTCATCTCGTGGGCGATACGCCGGCGGATCTCGTCCATGGCCGACCCGAGATCGCGGCCACTGAGACGCGCCGTCACCGGCACCATCGTCCGCCGGTCGTCTCGCGCGATCTCGGTCTCACCCGGGTCGATGCTCACCCGCGCGACGTCGCCGAGCGGCACCCGTCGTCCGCCCGAAAGCGGCACGGTCAGCGCCGACAGACCGGTCTCGGCGCTCGGGGCCGCGGGACGGGGCTCGACGATGCGCACGTTCCAGCCGCGAGCGCCACGCACGATCTCGCCGGCCTCGATCCCCTCCACCGCCGGCTCCACCGACTGCGCCAGCGCGGCGGTGGTGATCCCGAGCCGGGCCGCGCCGGGGGTCGGCGACAGGGTCGCGTCCGGGCCGCTCACCAC
>JBIOKD010000360.1:0-3269 GCA_044451485.1 Candidatus Eiseniibacteriota bacterium
CCGCGACCCTCGCCCCCCGGGCCCCCGCCGCTCGCGGGGCCAGATGGACGGTGGCAAGCGGACCCGGGTGCGATAGACTCGCGCCGATCGGCTCGTGCCCGTCCGCCACGACCGCGACGCGTCGGGTGCGGCCGGGTCCAGGAAGCGTCCATCCCCTGGAGTCGCGATGGAGACCTTCGCCGGACGATTCGCGCTCATCCGGCCGCTCGGCGAGGGCGGCATGGGAAGCGTCCACCTGGCCCGCGACCTCGAGAGCGGCGAGACCGTCGCGCTCAAGCGGCTGAGCCGTGCGCTCCACGACCGCCTCCGCGGCGCCGACCCGGAAGTCCTGCGCGCCGAGTTCGAGGCCGTCACCCGGGTGGGTCACCCGGTGATCGTCGCCGTCCACGAGCTGGGCGTGGCGGCCGACGGCACCCCGTACCTGAGCATGGAGTACGTGCCCGGCGTGCCTTCGGATCAGGCCGGGCTCGCCGGCGACTGGCCGGCACTGTTGTTCGTGGCGGCCGAGGTGGCGCGCGGGCTCGAGGCCCTGCATCTGGCCGGGGTGGTGCACGGTGACGTGAAGCCCTCGAACCTGCTCGTGCTGCGGGACCCGCAGCTGGATGCGCCGCCAGCCGGGGTTCGGCTGCTCGATTTCGGCCTCGCCGGTCTGCTCGAGCGCGACCGTCCGGGTCACACCGGAACCCCCGGCTTCCAGGCGCCCGAGGTGGTCGCTGGCATCGCACCTTCGGCGTCCACGGATCTGTACGGCGTCGGCGCGACGTTGTTCATGCTCGCCACCGGTCAGCCGCCGTTCCCCGGCGAGGACGCCTCGGCGGTGCTCCATCGACAGCGCGAGGGCCCACCGGCGGCGCTGCCGCTCGAGCAGGCCGGAGCGCCACCGGCGCTGGTCGAGCTGATCCTGCGTCTGCTCGCGCCACTGCCGCTCGAGCGACCCGTCAGCGCCGCGGAGCTGCGGCGCGAGCTCGAGCGCATCCATCCGGCGGCCCGCCGCCCACTCGCCGAGCGGCTCGAGACCGCCATGCTGGTGGATCGGGAGCGCGAGCTGGCGACGTTCGAGTCGCTGCTGGCTGCCGCACCCGGGACGCGTCGCGTGGTGTTCCTGGCCGGCGAAGGCGGCTCCGGCCGGACCACCCTGCTCCAGGCGTTCGGCGCGCGCGCGACACTCGCGGGGCGTCTGGTGGTTCGTCGCACCGGGCTGGCCGGAGAGCTGCCAGGCGAGGGGCTGCGCACGCTGGCGCGGCGTCTCGAGAGCGAGCTGGGTGGCGACGACGGCGCGGAGCCCATGGTGGCACCCGGCACCGAGGAGTCCGAGCGCTGGATCGCGCGCGCCGTGCACGCGATCGAGAAGGTGGCCGAGCGTCGTGGTGAGCCGGTGCTGCTGATCGACGACGCCGACCAGATGGACGAGACCTCCCGCGCCGCGCTCCGGCGTCTGTGGCTGCATCAGCCCGAGCCGCCCGCACGCTGGGTGATGACGTGCGGACCGGCGGCGCTCGATCCGCGCAGCGACGAGCATCTGCTGCTGGACGCGGGGGTCGCGGGCATGATCGAGCCGGGGCCGATGTCGCGCGAGGCGGTGACCCGTCTCATCGCCACTCGTCTGGGCGGTGAGCCACCGGTGACGCTGGCGGAGCGTCTGTTCGAGCGCGCCGGCGGACATCCCGGTCTCACCGTGGCGCTGCTGCGCGAGGCGGCCCGCACCGGCGTGCTGGCGGTCGCCGACGGCGTGCTCACCGTGGACGAGATCCGTCTCGACGCGATCGAGCCACCGGGCGACTACGCCGCGACCGAGCTGGCACGTCTGACGGCGCTGCCCGAGACCGGCCGCGAGGTGATGCTGGCGTTGGCGGTGGCCGGACGGGCGCTCGAGCCCGCCGAGCTGACCCAGCTCGCGGGCGATGGTGCGGTGACCGAGGCGGAGCGGCTCGCCGCTCTCGGTCTGGTGTCCCGCGGCGAGGACGGTCGCTGGTCGTGCACCGCGCCATGGGCGGCGCGTCGTATGCTCGAGTCCGAGCCCGACGAGACCGCGCGCGCGTGGCACGCCCTGGCCCTTACCCTCCCGGCGTTGTCGTGGCGCGAGCGCTTCGACCATCTGAGCGGCGGTGGCGACATCCCGGCGGCGCTCGATGCGGCCGAGCAGGCGTTCGCGGCGCTCCCCGACGCGCGGCTCGCGGTGTCCGCCGCGGCACTCGCGGGGAGCCACGACACCCCTGCCGCGGCGGCGTGGCACGAGCGCGCGGCGCGCGAGCTGGTGCGTCTCGGGCGTTACGAGGCGGCGCTGCCGCACTGGCGCCAGGCCTACGAGCTCGAGCCCACGCGTCAGGACGTGGCGGGTGCGCGGGCGGTGGGCTGGTGCGTGGCGGCGCTGCGCTCCGGACATCACCGCATGGCCGAGACGGTGGCGCTCGAGACCGAGGCCCAGGTGTCACCCGATTCCGCGGCGCTCCTGATGGCGAACCGGGCCTGCGCCGTCGACTACGACGGCCGCGAGACCGAGTCGATCGGGATCGCCGAGCGGGCGCTGGCCCTGGCCGGGACGGCGGGTGCCGCGGCGGCCGAGTCGATCGCGTGCGAGCTGCGCACGAATCAGCTCATCCGCGCGGGGCGGCTCGCCGAGGCCGCGACGTGGGCGGAGCGCGCGGTGGCGGCATATCGGAGGAGCGGCGTCTCGGTGGCCGAGACCCGCAGCCATCTGCTGCTCGCGGTTCTGGCGCGCGCCGGTGGCCGATTCGAGCAGGCGGAGGAGCACCACCGCGCCGCGATCGCGCTGGCCCGCGCCCGTGGTCTGCGGGTCTCGCTCGAGGAGCACCTCATGTCTCTGGCCGCGGTGCTGGTCGAGTGCGGTCGCTGGCTGGACGCGAGCGCGTGCGTGGACGAGGCCCTTCGTCTGGCGATCGAGGATGGCCGTGGCACCGGCGTGGCGCTGCTCATGGGCAACCTGGCGATCTTCCACGCCATGGTGGGCCGACCACGTGCTGCCGCCCGCACCGCGCGTCGTGCCGTGCGCATCCAGACCCGGCACGCGCCGCGGCAGCTGCCGAGCGGGTGGCGCGCGGTGGCCGCGGCGGCCCGTCTGCGCGGCCGGTTCGAAGCCGCCACCCGTGCCGCGCGGCGTGCGCTCACGCTGGCCGCCAACGAAGGGCAGGAGCGCGTCTGGGCTCGTCTGGAGCTGGCCGTGATCCTGCTCCGCCGGCATCGCTGGGTGGCCGCGGAAGCGATGCTCGCCCGCCTGATCGAGGACGCGGGCGGGGTGAACGGCACCGGAA
>JBIOKD010000361.1:0-3258 GCA_044451485.1 Candidatus Eiseniibacteriota bacterium
CGCGACACGCGCATCACGACCGCCGACTCGCCGCCACGGATCTGGGGTCCGTAGGACTGCACCATCACGCCGTACAGACCCTGTTGCGCGGCCATCTGCAGGATGATGTCGCCGAGCACCGCGACACCGTCGCCACCGCTGCCCACCAGCGCGAGCACGCGTGAGCCGGCGGAGGCGGGGTGGTGGGTGCCGGTGGGGATCGAGGAAGGGGCACTGGCCATGATCACGCTCCGACGGGGACCGCGTCCTCGGCCGGAGCTTCCGGCCGTGGCAGCTGCCCCACGCGGTGAAGGATGGTGCTCGGACAGATGTCCACGCACGCTTCGTTGCACGACGGTCCGTAGGCGATGCACTTCTCGTGGTCGATGACGATGGTGCGGCCGTCCCATTCGATCGCTCCGGCGGGGCACTTCGACACGCACTTGCGACACAGGGTGCAGCCCACCATGCAGGTGGCGCGCACCACCGCCTGCTTGTCGCGCGCGACACACGACAGCTCGATCCGGTGGCGGCGTGGATACAGGGTGAACAGGTCCTTGGGACAGACCGGCACACAGATGGCGCAACCGGTGCACTTCTCGACGTCCACCTCGGCGATGCCACCGGCGCCGATCGACAACGCGTCGAAGGGGCACGCACGCACGCAGTCGCCGAGACCGAGACAGCCGTTCTTGCACGCCTTGGGTCCGCCGAACACCAGCGCCGCGGCACCACAGGTGGGGATCCCGGCGTACTCGGCCTCCTCGCGGGCGTAGGCGCTCGTGCCGTGACAGGTCATCACCACCATGCGGTCCACCACCGTGCCCGGCGCCTTGCCGGTCAGCTCGGCGACCCGCGTGGCCACCCCGGCTCGTCCCGGCGCGCACAGACTCGGCGCCACGTCGGCGCGCTCCACCACCGCCTCGGCGTAGGCGTTGCAACCGGCATAGCCACACGCCCCGCAGTTCGCCGCGGGCAGCACGTCGCGGACCCGGTCGACGAGCGGGTTCACACGCACCTGGAAGCGCATCGCCGCCGCCGCGAGCGAGAATCCGAACAGCACGCCCAGCATGACGAACAGCGCCAGACCCCACATCGCGACGTGCAGGCTCTCGAGGTCCATCGCGCTCACCTCAGGAACGTGAGACCGGAGAAACCCATGAACGCGAGCGCGAACAGACCGGCGAGCGCGAACGCAATGGGCAGACCCTTGAAGCTCTCGGGGACGCGTGCCAGCTCGACCTTCTCGCGCGCGCACGACATCAGGAACAGCGCCAGCGCGAACCCCACCCCCGAGCCGACCGCGAGCGCCAGCGCGTCGGCCGGGCCGCTGCCGGCGGCGGCGTTGAGCAGTGGCACCGCCAGGATGATGCAGTTGGTGGTGATGAGCACCAGATAGATGCCCCACTTGCGATGCAGGTCGGCATGGGTCTTGCGCAGCATGGTGTCGAGGAACTGCACCACGAACGCCACCACGCCGATGAACACGATCACCTGCAGGAAGCGCAGCTTGAGCGGTGTCATCACCCAGGTGAACAACGCCCAGGACACCATCGCGGTGAAGATCATCACCGCCGTGAAGGTCACCCCCATGCCGATCGCGGTGTCGCGCTTCTTGGACACGCCGAAGAAGATGCACAACCCGAGATAACGCGTGAACACGAAGTTGTTGATGAGCGCCGCCGACATGGCCACCGTGAGCAGCAGCGCCCACGGCGCGGGTCGCACCGGGTGCCGGGCCGGCGGGTCGCGGGTTTCGAGCAGATAGCTCCCGGCCGGATCGAGACGACCGGCGACGGTGATCAGCACGCGGCCGTCCGGCTGCCGCTCCACCGACCGGACCTCGATCGGGACGTCCGGGGCGCGGGTCTCGCTGAAGCGGAAGTTGGCCGGACTCAGATCGGATGGCGGGACGGCGAACCGCGCCACGACGTGGTCGGGCGTCAGCACACGCGCCGAGCGTATCGCGTCGCCGGTGTCGGCATGCGCCCGTCCGATCCACGCCGCGAGCGAGGCCAGCAACGTGATCCCGAGCAGGATCACGAGGTCGAGGGTCAGCCGTCGCACGTCACGCATGGCTGCCTCCACCGCCCGCCGACGACCGTCCGGTGACCCGGCGCTCCACCGCGTTGAAGAACGCCATCAACAGCGCGATCGAGAAGAACCCACCGGCCGGCAGCGCGAAGAACAACAGCGGCTTTGCGGCGACGATCCGCCAGCCGAGCAGCGAACCGTTGCCGATCAGCTCGCGGAACGCGCTGATCACCACCAGCGCGAATAGGAAGCCGAGCCCCATGCCGAGAGCGTCCCAGAATGTCGGGATGAGCGGCTGACGCGACGCGAACACCTCCAGCCGCGAGATGATGATCGCGAACGCCACGATCAGCTTCACGTAGAGCCCGACCTGCGCGTAGACCGACGGCGCGAAGGCCGCGAGCGTCATGTCGATCGCGCTCACCCACACCGCGATGATGATGGTGTAGACCGGGATGCGCACCTTGGGGTGGATCCACGTGCGGGTCAGCGCCACGGTCGTGCTCGACAGCACCTGTACCGCGAGCACCGCGACGCCGAGGATGAGACCGTTGACCACGGTGGTGGTGACCGCCACCGCCGGACACAGCGACAACGCCAGCCGGAAGACCGGGTTCTCGGCGAAGATGCCGTTGAGCAGCAGGAAGCGGGCGCTGGGCCGCTCGCCGGGAACCGGGACCACGCTCATGACGCCCCTCCCAGCTCGGGTCCGATCAGCGCCCAGCGGCGCCGGAAATGATCGACCGTGACCCGCACCCCGTCGGTGACGGCGCGGCTCGAGATCGTGGCGCCGGTGACCGCGTAGATCGGACGGCCGTTCTCGCGGGCCAGCAGCCCCGACTGCTTCGCGCGCCATACACCGCGCGGGGTGCGCTCGAGACCGTCGAGAGCGGCCCGCCAGTCCTCGGGCATCGGGTCGCGGGTCACGTCGAGTGTCGTCATCTGATCGGCACGACGACCGATGAACTGCCCGGTGAACCACGTGGTCGCGGTCTCGGCGCCGAGACCCGGATCCTCCTCGTGCTCCACCACCCGGACTCCTTCGACCACCAACGACGAGTCGAGCGCCACGAAGAAGCGGATGACGTTCTTGTAGCCGCGGGTCTGGCCCTCGACCACGAACCCGAGTGGCCGGCCCCCCTGATAGGCGACGAACAGCCGTCCGAGCGGGGTGAGCCCCGGGGCCTCGTCACCGTCCGGTGCCGGGCCGCGTCGCACCAGCGCACCGTCGAGCGTGTACACCAG
>JBIOKD010000362.1:0-3241 GCA_044451485.1 Candidatus Eiseniibacteriota bacterium
CGCCGCTCACGCGCGACGAGTTGCGCAACCTCGGGGTGTGGTGGGCGAGCGAGGCCGATCCGAACGGCCCGGTGCCACAGACGTTCCTCACCCGGCTGCACGTGCGTTACGACCGCGCCCGCTTCCCGGAGGACCTGAGCTTCCAGGAGACCGGTGACAAGACCAGCTTCCAGGGCCGGTTCGTGGTGCGTCACCCGTGGAAGGGCGACGCGGATTGCGAGGGCGGCCGCCAGTACCTGGCCGGGCTCGCCGAGCGCCGGCGCAAGCAGGCCGAGACGCTCGCGACGCTCACCGGCTGGCCGCTCGACGACATCCGCACCGCGATGGTGGTGAACGACGACTGGTCGAAGCCCGAGGACCGGATGCGCTGGTGGGAGCGGATGTGGGCGAAGTGAGCAGGGAGCCCGGCGCGGGCGAGGGAGCGCCCCGCGCCGGCGTCACGGATCCGCCGCGTCCGGAACACCTGGCCGGCGCGCTCACGGACGCGCCGGGGTCCGGGGACGGAGCCTAGCGGGCGCCGCCCACCCGCGCCGTGAGCCAGGTGGTCATGGTGTCGAGCACGCCGGGCGCGAACTCCCTTGGAAGCGTTCCGTAGAGGGCGGGGTTCCCGCTCGTGGTCGGCTGGAACAGATGATTGGCGTCCGGGATGGTGACCACCTTCGCGTCCCGGTGGGTGGCGAGCGCCTTCTCGACCGGCGGCCGGTTGAGCGACGGCGGCACCTGCAGGTCCTGCGCTCCGAACAACGCGAGCACCGGGCACGGGACCCGGGCCAGCGTCGGCGCCGGGTCGTAGTCGATGAAGAAGCGCATCCACGGACTCTTCATGAGCGCCACCTGCTGGTCGTCGGCGCGGGTGCGTGCGAATTCCTCGACGTCGACTCCGTTCTTCGCCGCGCCGGCCGCCACCAGCTGACGACGCACGACCTCGATGACCGCGGCGCGCACCGTCTCCCAGTTCTGTCCGGTGCGCGCGGCCTTGAAGCCGAGACGCTGGATCCTCTGGTTCTCGGCGATCACCGAGTCGCTCACCCCCTGGGCGTGCATGACGAGCGCGCTCTGGGTGAGGAGCAGCGTGTCGCCCCTGACGCCGAGACCCGCCATCATGACCACGAACGCGACGTCACGCGATCCGGCCGCCACCATGGGCGCGATGATGCCGCCCTCGCTGTGGCCGATCAGACCGATCCGCCGCGAATCGATGTCGTGCCGGCCGCGCAGATACGCGATCCCAGTGCGCACGTCCCCGGCCAGGTCCTCGGAGGTGGCGTTGGTCGGGTCGCCGGTCGAGCCGCCGATGCCGCGATCGTCCAGGCGCAGCACCGCGATGCCGTGACGGGTGAGGTGGTCGGCGATCAGCTTGAACGGCTTGAAGCCGAAGATGGTCTCGTCGCGATCCTGCGAGCCGCTGCCGGTGATGAGCAGCGCGGCGGGGAACGGACCGGCCCCCGGCGGCCGGGTGAGCGTGCCGGCGATCACCGCGGCGCCGTTCGGGTAGCTCACCTCCTCGCGCGCGTAGGGCACCGTCTCCTCGGGCTCGGTCGTCGCCGTGGTACCGCCACGCGCGAGCCGGAAGGTGGTGTGGACGCCGGCCTGCTGGAACGCGCCGGTGATGCTGTCACCCCGCTGAACGCCGGCGAATCGGGCGAGCCCGGCCATGCTCGGCAGCTCGAAGTGGACGCTGTCCCGGCTCGAGCGCACGTGTCGCAGCGGCAGCCGGGTGGCGCCCTGCTGCGGGATGTCGATGGTGCCGGAGAGCGTGTCGGCGGCACGCGCGATGTCGACACGCATGCCGAGATCGGTGCCGAAGAGCGCGATCGCCCCCTCCCAGTGGCCGGCTGGGCCCGCCGGGTGTGTGGTGGTCGGCGGCGGGGTCTTCGCCGACGATGTCGACGCTCTCACCACGGCGACGCCGGCCGCGGCACACGCGACGGCGAGCGCCAGCGTCGAGCACACGCGCGCCACAGCGCGGAGGGACGAGGTGCGCACGCGCGGTCTCATTTCCGCGTGGTGTCCTTCTTCCCGCCGCCAAAGAAGCTCTTGAAGATGTCGACGCCCTTCTGCCTGCGCAGACTGTCGATCAACGCCTGCGCGTTACGCGTCATCTGGGCGCGGCTCGCCGAGTCCGACCCGGTGGTGGTGAGCGGTGTCACGAGGTCCCGGCCGAGCTGTTGCTCGAGCCGGGTCTTCTCCTCGGCCAGCGACTGCGAGAGCTTGCCCGCCACCCGCGCCTGCATCGCCTTCGCGTCGAGACTCACCCGCGGCGCGTTCGCGGTGCCGCCGAGCCGGAGATCGAGCAGCACGTCGCCGTTGGCGTCGGTGAGCCCGCCGGCGGCCAGTGCCGCGCGCAGGTCGCTGCCCGTGACCAGGGACCTGGGCACCGTGCCCGAGAGCGCGTAGTCGAGCGAGCCGTCGAACCCCGCCGAGCCGGTGCAGCGCCACTGGCCAACCGCGGTGTGCATCACCGCGTCGTCACACAGCACACGTCCGCGCTGGATCGAGAACGGCAGCTTCATGTCCTGCACCTTGGTGATCCGCGCACTGGGGATGCCGATCGTGTTGGCGATCGCCTCGAGGGCCGGGGTCGGTCCGATGGTGCCGTTCGCGAACGCGGCGAGACCCTGGGCGGTGAGATTGCGCGCGAGCAGGTCGGGGGTCTGGCCCTCGCCCGACAGGTCGAGCGTGGTGCCCAGCCGTCCCTTGAGCAGCCCCTTGAGCGGCGTCCACGCCGACAGCAACTGGTCCGCCTCGACCGAGTCCGCCCGGGCCTTGACCGCGAACACCGGCTTGGCCGGATCGTGGAGATCGAATCGCGCGTCGCCGGCGACCCGGCCGCCGTAGCCGTCAAGCACGAACGCGGGCACCGTCACGATACCCGGTTCGAGCGTCACCTTCGCGTCCACGTTGGAGACATCGAGCTTCTGGTTCCTGAGCCGGCCGATGCGCACGTGACCTCCACCGCTGGCGTTGGGCGCCAGCGGCGAGCCGGGGGTCGCGGGCAGCAGCTCGGCGAGATCGAGATACGGCGACTCGAGCGAGAAGTCGACCTTCGACGGCGGCACGGTGCCGGGCCTGGCGGTGAGCGCGAAGGGACGGGTGATGGACGCGTCGAGGGTGAACGAGGACTGCCCGGCTCGGGCCGCCAGCCGCTTCACGTCGGCGTGCGTGCTCGAGAAGTCGATCTCGCCGTTCACCGCGTCCACCTTGCGTGGCAGACCCGCCCCCTCGACGGTCACCTGGGCGA
>JBIOKD010000363.1:0-3224 GCA_044451485.1 Candidatus Eiseniibacteriota bacterium
CGCGATCTCCTGCACCGCGGTGCAGCCGGCCTCGCGCATGTGGTACCCGCTGACCGAGATGCTGTTCCACTGCGGCACCTGATCGGCGGTGAAGGCGAAGACGTCGGTGATGAGCCGCAGACTGGGACCCGGCGGATAGATGTACGTGCCACGCGCGATGTACTCCTTGAGCACGTCGTTCTGGACCGTGCCGCCGAGCGAGCCGCGCGGGATACCGCGCGCATCGGCCACCGCGATGTAGAACGCGAGCAGCAGCGGGGCGGTGGCGTTGATCGTCATCGAGGTGGTGACCCGATCGAGTGGCAGACCGTCGAGCAGCTCCTCCATGTCGGCGAGACACGAGATCGCCACCCCCACCCGGCCCACCTCGCCGCGGGCCAGGCGATGATCCGAGTCGTAGCCCATCTGGGTCGGCAGGTCGAAGGCCACCGACAGACCGGTCTGTCCCTGTCCGAGCAGGTAGTGGAAGCGCTCGTTGGTCTGACGCGCGCTGCCGAAGCCGGCGTACTGGCGCATGGTCCACGCGCGTCCGCGATACATCGCGGGATGAATGCCGCGCGTGAACGGCGGCTCGCCCGGCCACGGGGCACGTCGGGCGAGATCGACCGGCAGATCGGTGGCGTCGTAGACCGACGCCAGCGGGATGCCGCTGGTGGTGACGCGGGGCGGCACGTCGGGCTGCCGGCGTGCAGACTTCCTCGGCGTCACCGGGCGTTTGGGGCGCGAGGTCGATGTCGACACGGCTCGACGCTTCGCGCCGGACTTCGGCACGGCTCGACGCTTCGCGCTCGCTGGTGTCCTGGCGGAGGAACGCCGGCGTCTGGTCACGACACGGGCCCGATCCGGATCAGCGCCTGACCGGCCGACACCGTGGCGCGGTCGGCCACGAGCACCTCGCGCACCACGCCATCGTGCCGCGCGGTCAGCTCGTTCTGCATCTTCATGGCCTCGACCACGACCACCGGCTGCCCGGCCACGACCGTGTCACCGGGCCCGACCTTGATCGCCACCACGAGACCCGGCATGGGCGCCGTCACCGTCTCGCCGGCCGTCGCCCCGGTGGCCTTGTGCGCGGACTGGAGCAGCTTCTCGAGCGGGTGACGCACCTCGACGGGGAACATGGTGCCGTCGAGCGTCACGTCGAGCACCCCGCGTCCGGCCGCGATCCGCACCTCGTGGGAACGGCCCTCGATGAGCAGCGAGTACACCTCGCCGTCGGGCAGCCGCCGGAAGTCGGCTTCCAGACGCCGCCCCTCCACCTCGAGCCACACCCGCTCGCCCTCGGTCCGGAAGTCCACCTCGGCTTCGCGGCCTTCGAGGGTGACCCAGAACTTCACCGCGTCCTCCCGGCGCGTGGTCTCGCGCCCCACTTCCACGCCGATCGACCGGCGCCGTCACGGTCGCCCGGGACCACCACCCGGTCGTACTCCTCGCGGGCGTGCAGCGCCGCCGCGATCAGCGCCGCCTCGGTGGCCTCGCGACCGGGGGCGAGCAGGGCGGGCTGGAAGTGATCGTCGATGAAGCGTGTGGACAGGTCGCCGGCGACGAACCGATCGTGCGACGCGAGCCAGCGGTGGAACATCAGGTTGTGCTGCACGCCATCGAGCACGAACTCGTCCACCGCGCGCAGGAGCCGGCGACGCGCGTGCTCGCGGTCCCGGCCCCACACCACCAATTTGCTCAGCAGCGAATCGTAGTAGACCGGGATCGAGTAGCCGCGATAGACGCCGGCGTCGTTGCGCACCCCGGGACCCTGGGGAAAGCGGACCCGGTCGATGTGCCCGACCGAGGGCATGAAGTGACGCAGCGGGTCCTCGGCGATCACCCGCGCCTCGATCGACCATCCACGCGGCTCCGGTGGGGTGTCGCCGAAGCCGAACGGTCGCCCCTCGGCGATCCGGATCTGCTCGGCCACGAGATCGATCCCGGTGACCATCTCGGTGACCGGGTGCTCGACCTGGAGACGGGTGTTCACCTCGAGGAAGTAGAAGCTGCCGCGCTCGTCGAGGATGAACTCGACGGTGCCGGCGTTGCGATAACCCACCTCACGCGCCACCCGACAGGCGGCGTCGCCGAACGCGGCGCGGGTGCGCGCGTCGAACCCCGGGCAGGGCGTCTCCTCGAGCAGCTTCTGGTGACGACGCTGCACCGAGCACTCGCGCTCGCCGAGGAACACCACCCGGCCGTCGGCGTCGGCGAGGATCTGCGCCTCGACGTGACGCGGTCGCTCGATGTAGCGCTCGGCGTACACGCGATCGTCCCCGAACGCGGCCATCGCCTCGCCGCGGGTCAGCTCCCAGGCCGAGACCAGCTCGTGCTCGCCACGGATCACGCGCATGCCCTTGCCGCCGCCACCCGAGGCGGCCTTGAGCATGATCGGGTATCCGATGGTCGCGGCCACCACGCGCGCGTCGTCGAGGGTGGCGATCGCGCCATCGGAAGCCGACACCATCGGCACGCCGGCGCGCCGCGCGGCGGCGCGTGCCATGAGCTTGTCGCCGAGCCCGTCGATGGTCTCCGCGGTCGGGCCGATGAACACGATCCCGGCCGCGACGCACGCACGCGCGAACCCAGCGTTCTCGGCGAAGAAGCCATAACCGGGGTGGATGGCGTCGGCGCGTGTCCGGCGCGCCACCTCGATCACCCGCTCGAGGTTCAAGTAGCTCTCACGTGACGGCCCCGGACCGACCGGGTACGCCTCGTCGGCGAGCAGCACGTGGAGCGCCTCGCGGTCGGGCTCGCTGTAGATCGCGATCGAGGTGATGTCGAGCTCGCGCAGGGTGCGGATGATGCGCACCGCGATCTCGCCACGGTTGGCGACGAGCACGCGTCGGAAGCCGGCGGGCCGCGTCATCCGCCCTCCAGCACCACGCACGCCACCGCCAGGCCGGCGTCGTGGGTGAGCGAAAGGTGCGAGTCGGTGCAACCCAGGGCCTGGTAGCGCTCCAGTGCCACGCCGTGGAACACCAGGGTGGGGACACGTCCGCCGGGTTGCACGACCTCGATCTGCTTGAAGCCCACCCCGCCGCTCATACCGGTCCCCAGCGCCTTGGAGGCCGCCTCCTTGGCCGCGAAACGCGCCGCCAGGTGCGGGATCGGGTCCTTGTGACCCCGGCAATACGCCAGCTCGCCATCGGTGAACAGACGCGCCTCCATCCGCTTTCCGAAGCGTTCGAGGGTGGCGACGATGCGTTGCACCTGCGTGACGTCGATGCCGATGCCGC
>JBIOKD010000364.1:0-3220 GCA_044451485.1 Candidatus Eiseniibacteriota bacterium
CGAAGCCCCGAGACTATAGCCCAGAAGCAGACTCCCCGCGTCCCCCAGGAAGATGCGGGCGCGCGGGAAGTTGAACGGCAGGAAGCCCGCGCACGCGCCAGCCACCGCGAGCTGCATCGCGGCCAGACCCCACAGACCGGAGCGCATGGCGTGCAGGGCGTGGAAGACCAGCGTGAGACCCACGATCCCGCCCACCATGCCGTTCATGTTGTCGAGGAAGTTGATCGCGTTCATGAGGCTGACCAGCCCGAACAGCGCGATCGCCACCTCGAGCCAGACCGGGAGACCCAGATCCGGCACCGTCCCGGCGGCCAGGAGCAGGGAGGCCGCCAGCAACTGGCCGGTGAGCTTGAGCGGCACCCCCATGCCCCGCCGGTCGTCCCAGAGACCCCAGACCAGCGCCACGGTGGCGCCCGCCACGACCAGCAGACCTCGACGGCCGATGAGACCCGCCGCGTGCGGCGCGACCCGGAGCACGATCGCCACACCGGCGATCGTCGCGAGGAACACCACCACACCGCCCAGCAACGCGGTGGCCGAGGTGTGCAGCTTGCGCGCCTCGGGGTGGTCGAGCCAGCCGGTCATCCACGCGGCCCGGACCGCGACCGGGGTGAGCAGCCAGGCGACCGCGGTCGTGAGACCGAAGACCGCGACCAGCATCCCGACCGGGGGATCCACCCCCACGATCAGTGGGTGGCGACGCCGGCCGGCAGCGGGATGCCCTGACGGTCGCAGTAGTCGCGGATGGTCACTCCGAGGAGCTCGTCGAGCGTGACGCGGGGCTGGTAGCCCACCGCCTCGCGTATCTTGCGCAGGTCGGGAACGCGGCGGCGCATGTCCTCGAAGGAGCCACCGTAGATCTTCTCGTACGCGACGAGTTCGATCGGGGAGTCACTCTGGCATTTCGCGCGCACCCGCTCGGCGAGCTCGAGCACCGTGACCTCTTCGTCGGTCCCGATGTTGTAGATCTCGCCCCGCGATCCGGGGTGATCGGCGATCAGGAGCACCCCGCGGACGACATCGGTCACCGACGAGAAACAACGCGACTGCTTGCCGTCGCCGAACACCAGGATCGGCTTGCCGGCCAGCGCGCGCTCGACCATGTTCGGGATCACCATGCCGTAGGCGCTGGTCTGACGCGGGCCGCAGGTGTTGAAGCAGCGCACCACGGTGACCGGCAGCCGGTGCTGCTGCCAGTACGCCTGCGCCAGACATTCGTCGACGGCCTTGCCGCACGCGTACGACCAGCGCAGCTTGTGGGTCGGCCCCATCAGGCGGTCGTCGTCCTCGGAGAACGGAACGCTGACACCCTTGCCGTAGACCTCGCTGCTCGAGAACACGATCACCCGCCGCTCGTGCGCGGCGCACGCCTCGAGTACGACCTCGGTCCCGCGGATATTGGTGAGCAGCGAGCGCAGCGGATTCTCGAGCACGTACTTGACGCCGACGGCCGCGGCGAGATGGAAGACGCGGTCACACTGCGCCACCAGACCGTGGACCAGCGAAGCATCGGTGACGTCGCCTTCCAGGAATCGAAAGCGGGGGGCCCGGTCGAACGACCGTAGGTTCTCGACGCGTCCGGTGGAGAGGTCGTCGAGCGCCCAGACCTCGTGTCCGCGATCGAGCAGAGCCTCCGAAAGGTGCGACCCGATGAACCCCGCGCCACCTGTGACCAGGACTCTCATGCCTCTCCCTCGCGTTAGGAGGTCTCGTCACCGCCGGCGCCGTGAGCCGAAACCTGTTGCGCTTCGGTGCGGGCGCATCGCCGTCTATTTGCGGCCCACGGCGATGGGCGGCCCGCTCCAGCGGCCGCGCTCCGTAGGGGGGCACAGCGGCACACGCGGGATGGGGGCTGACCAAGCATACTACCGGCCCGGTGGTCGCAAGCCAAGTCGTGTTTGGCGGGCCGGCGGTGCGGCCCATCGCGGCCGGCCGGGGACCCTGGTGCCCGAAAGGGACCGGGGGCCCGCCCGCGTCAATAGTGCCGGATCGTGACGACCGCGAGCACGATCGTTGCGATCTGGGCCGCGAAGAGCAGGAACGTCTGGGCGTTCTGACCCCAATTCGAGTCGCGCTTCTCGGGGACGTAGATCAGATCGCCAGGATCCAGCGTCTCGACGCTCTTGGAGAGGGTGGTCTGCCCGGTCACCGACCGGGTGACGCGAACGCGCTTCTTCCAGGCCCGATCGGTGTAGCCACCCGCCATCCGGACGTAGTCGTCCACCCCCAGACCCGGCTCGTAGACCAGGATACCGGGGCGCTTGACTTCTCCGTCCACCTCGATCGACGGCACGAGACGCTCCACCCGGATGACGTCACCGTCGCGCAGGACCAGATCGAGATCGGTGCGATTGGCTGCGAGCCGATTCCAATCCACCCGGAAGTCCTCCTTCAGACTCGCCAGCTTCGTCCGAAGCACTTCGAACTCGGTGTTGGTGAGCTCGTTGCGTGACAGACGCAGCAGACGATCCAACTCGGGATCCTTCTCGTTCGCGTTGCCGTTTCGGCGATTGATGCGGATGCTCGAGAGATCCGCTCCCGGCAGGAACCCACCCGCGGCCGCCACCAGGTCGCTCAGGTGATGCCGCCCTTCCACGATCGGGTAGACGCCCGGACGCGCCACCTCGCCCACCACCGCCACCTCGTGCTGCAGGTGATACTGGGGGATGTAGTAGACATACAGACGATCGCCGTCCCGTAGCGGCGGGTTCACCCGCCCGGAGTACGCGTCCGCCAGACCGAACCACAACGACTCGGGCTGGAACGGCTTCGTGAACCGCACGAGCAGCGCACGCTCGGCATCGGCCGACGGCAGCGGGTCGCCCGCCAGGCGGAACAGGGTCAGCAGACTGTCGCCACTCGCGAGCTCGATACGACCGGGGTTGGCCACCGCGCCGGCGGCATAGATGAAGTCGGTCGCGACCGGGATGTTGATGACATCGCCATCCACCAGCAGCGGGTTGGCCCGTCCATCCCCCACCCGCAGGAACCGGTCGAGGTCGGCCGTCTCCTGTGTCCCGTCGCGATGATGCACCTCGATGCGCCGTCGCGAGCCTTCGTCGAGGAACATGCCGGCACCGAGGATGTCCCCCACGCGGAAGCTGCCACTCACGTCGAGCGGGCCCGGGTTCTTGACCTTGCCGGTGAGGTACACGCGGAACGTGCGTGGCTGGAGCAATCGCAGCTCCATGTTGACGCCCCGGAACTGGTCGCTCATGAC
>JBIOKD010000365.1:0-3177 GCA_044451485.1 Candidatus Eiseniibacteriota bacterium
CTCGGTCGAGACGGCGAGGTGCGCTTCGGCACCGCGGTGGGGCCGATGGCGGCGCGACGAGCCCCGGGCGGTGGCATCGCGCTCGCGTTCGGTCGCATCGCGCGGGCCTCCGAGCCGATCACGCTCGAGGCCGGCAGCCGCCGGTTCAGCGGACGTTTCGTGCGCGCCGGGGTGCCGCATTTCGTGGTGGCGGTCGAGGGCTTGGCGGGTGTGCCGCTGGCCGAGTGGGGGGCGGCGCTCCGGGCTCATCCCCACTTCGGGGCCGAGGGCGCCAACGTGGACCTGGTCGAGCCCCGTGGCGGCGAGATCGGAATGCGCACGTTCGAACGCGGCGTCGAGGGCGAGACCCTCGCCTGTGGCAGCGGTGCGATGGCCACCGCGCTGTGGTGGGCGGCGGAGGGCCATCAGTCGCCAGCATGGGTCCGGACTGCCGGCGGAGACATGCTGGGTGTAGAGTTCACCGCGATCGAAGACGCGTGGGACGTCACGCTCATCGGGCCGGCCGAGGTGGCGTTCACCGGCATCTGGGACGATTCCGCCGCGCCGGCGGGCGGTGGGGCGCGCTGAACGCCCCGGGGGCTGTTTGAGAACGTACGGTGTGCGCGCGAGGCCGTGAATGGCCGCCGCGCCTAAGGAGGACGCATGTTCGAGGGACTGACCGTCGCGATGGTGACGCCGTTCCGTGATGGCGCGTTGGATCTCGAGGCCACTGCGCGGCTGGTGGAGTTCATGCTGGGTCAGGGGGTGGAGGGGCTGGTGGTGTCGGGCTCCACCGGCGAGGCGGCGACCTGCACCGTGGAGGAGCGTCGACGCCTGTGGACGTTCGTGAAGGAGCGGGTCGCCGGACGGGTCCCGGTGATCGCCGGGACCGGCACCAACTCGACCGCCGACACGATCGTGCTCACGAAGATGGCCGAGGAGCTCGGGATGGACGGCGCGCTGGTGGTGACCCCGTACTACAACAAGCCCACACCCAAGGGACAAGTGGCCCATTTCACGACCGTGGCGCGCAGCACACGGCTGCCGATCATGCTCTACAACGTGCCCGGTCGGACCGCCACGAACACGCTTCCCGAGACGCTCGAGAAGGTGCACGACGTACCCAACATCGTCGCGGTCAAGGAGGCCTCGGGCAGCGTCGACCAGGCGAGCGCGGTGCACGCGCGGGTGCGACTCACCCTGCTCTCGGGTGACGACTCGCTCACCCTGCCGATGATCGCGGTCGGCGCGCAGGGGATCGTCTCGGTGGCCGGTCAGGTGGCGCCGCGCGAGATGCGCCAGCTCACCGACCTCGCGCGAGCCGGCCGGATGGCCGAGGCCGAGGCCCTGCATCGCCGGCTGCTGCCGCTGTTCAAAGCGCTGTTCATCGAGTCGAATCCGGGGCCGGTCAAGTACCTGCTCTCGGCGATGAAGCTGATCGCCAACGAGCTGCGTCTGCCGCTGGTGCCGGTCGAGCCGGCGACCGAGAAGTCGATCCTGGACGCGGCGCGCGACTCCGGGATCGCGGTGTCGGAGGCGGTCGGCGTGGGACGGGCGTGATCCCGCTGGTGCTGGTGGGCGCGGCTGGGCGGATGGGTCGCGCGGTCGTGGAGGCCGCCGCCGGGTCGGGCGACTTCGAGCTCCGGGCCTGCGTGGATCGCATCCAGCCGGCGGGTGCCACGAGCCCGCCATGGACCTCCGATCTGGGCGCGGTGCTGCGCGCGGGCGACGTGGTGGTGGAGTTCAGCGTCCCGGCCGCGGCCGCGGCCGCGGCGACGCTGTGCGCCGAACGCGGCGCGCGTCTCGTGTCGGGCACCACCGGGCTCGACGCCGCCGAGGAGCGTGTCATGCGCGCCGCCGCGGAGCGTACCGCGGTGCTCCGCGCCAACAACTTCAGCGTCGGCATGCTGGCGCTGCGCCGCTCACTCGCGGTGGCGCTGGCGGCGCTGCCCGGATGGGACCTGGAGATCGTCGAGCGCCATCACCGGATGAAGGCCGACAGCCCCTCGGGGACGGCGCTGACGCTGGCCCGCGACGCGCTCGCGGCGCGCGGCTGGCCGGAGGCGGCGCTGCGTCATGGGCGCGAGGGCCGCCTTGGCGCGCGACCCCAGGCCGAGATCGGTCTCCACGCGGTGCGGGGCGGCAGCTGGGCCGGTGACCACACGCTGCTCCTGGCCGGGGCGGGGGAGTGGCTCGAGCTCCGGCACGTGGCCCAGGACCGGTCGGCGTTCGCCGAGGGTGCCCTCAAGGCGGCACGATTCGTGGCCGATGCAGCCCCGGGGGCCTATACTCTGGAGGCGGTGCTTCCGTCCGGGCGGTAGCGCCTCCCTGCCCGGTCCACGGCCGCCGCACCGCGGATCGCGCCCGCTCGCCACCGGAGCCCGACGCATGCGCTTGGTCCGTCTGACGTGGCCGATCCCGCTGGCCCTCGCCGCGCTCGCCGTGGCGTGCCCGCCCGTCCATGCGCAGGCCTTCGGGAAGAACAAGGTCCACTACGAGACCCTGAAGTGGTCGGTGCTCGAGACGCCACACGTCCGTCTCCACTACTACGCCCAGGAGGAGAGCCTCGCGCGCGCACTGGCGAGCGTCGCCGAGAGCGTGTGCGTCGAGTACGACGGACGCTTCCGCGTTCAGTTCCGTCAGCCAGTGCCGATCCTGTTGTACTCGACCCACCATCTCTTCCAGCAGACCAACGCCACCCCGGGATTCATCTCGGAGGGGGTCGGCGGGCTCACCGAGCTGATCCGCGGGCGGGTGCTGATCCCGCACAACGGATCGTGGGCGCGGCTGGTGTGGGTGACCCGACACGAGCTGACCCACGCCTACATGATCGAGAAGCTCTCGCAGGTGATGCACGAGCATCGCCGCCCGAACGGCTACTTGCCGCCGCTGTGGTTCACCGAGGGGCTGGCCGAATGGTGTGGCACGCACTGGGACGAGGACGCCGAAGGACTGCTCCGCGACGCCATGCTCAGCGGCAAGGCGATGCCGCTCACCCACAGCGAGCCGATCGAAGGCACGGTACTCATGTACAAGGAGGGGCAGTCGTTCCTCATGCACCTGGCCGACGTGTACGGGCCGGACAAGGTGTTCGACATGCTCGACTCGTGGTGGCGGGCGGAGGACTTCCCGACCCTGTTCCGGATCGTGACCGGACGCCGTCTGGAGGACGAGGACGAGGAGTGGTTCGAGGGGCTC